>CALDTJ010000392.1 GCA_937924145.1 uncultured Saprospiraceae bacterium | reverse complement strand
TTGTATCTTTTCTACCAATATACAATCCCTAACGGGATTAATTACTAGCTTGCCCATCTGTGTCGGTACCGTAGCACTGGAGTGCTGGAAAGACTAAACCATTTCAGAATAAAGAGACTATTGTCCAACCACTTTTTCTTTTTCAAAAGAAAATTGCTTGAAAAAATTCCAGATCTCAACGCTTGCTTCAAAATCTCTATTGGTTACGCCTAAAACAAGTTTGCTGCCAGGCCAAGTATGCCCACCATTTTTAACCTTATAAAAAGCAACGGCTGCATTATCCTTACAATCGCCAAAATCATATCTAATCGCTTTGCTTAAATCCAATTTCGCATTATTAGGAATTTTGGTTTTTGTGCTTTGGGTACTACATCCATTTTTTTCGACCCAAAAATCAACTAAGTCTTCAACTGCCAATCCATTAAAATTCCCTTTGTAGGGAACAATAGGATCTGCCTTTCCATGAATTTGTAAAACAGGAACGGCTCGACTTTGAGTACAATTATCTTCCTCAGCTGGTACAATCGACCCTGATACAGAAGCAATCGCCACTATTCTATCGGATAACTCACAGGCTAATTTATGACTCATATAACCACCATTCGAGAATCCACAGGCATATACTCGACACAAATCAATATTGTATAAAGTTTTTAAATGATCGATTAATGCTGAGATGAACTGTACATCGTCTTCTTTACTATGCGGAAAGGGAAAGTTGACATTCCAAGACCTATTTTTTCCTTTTGGATAACAAACTATAAATCCATTTGCTTCAGCGACTTCATTCATTTGAGTCAGTAACTGTTGTTGTCCAGGATCAGAAGTAAGGCCATGTAAATTAAAAACTAAGGGAATGGTTTGGTCGGAAGTATAAGTAGAGGGTAAATACAACCGATAGGCTCGTTTTTGATCTCCAATTTCGATTTCTCCCTTTATTTTTTGTTGACCCAACAAAGTGGAAGAGGATATTAAAAACAAAAATAAACCGAAAAGAATACTTAAACGAATTTGAAATAGGTGCATTATAGGTTGTAAATTATTAGGTTTTTATAAAAGTGTAA
Source organism: uncultured Saprospiraceae bacterium (assembly GCA_937924145.1). GTDB lineage: Bacteria > Bacteroidota > Bacteroidia > Chitinophagales > Saprospiraceae > JAFMDF01. The sequence goes on along the minus strand of CALDTJ010000392.1, from coordinate 8,540 downwards.
AATTCAACAAATGCTTAGGAATTGTACATTAATAAATTGCATTTTTATGCGCAGTTATTTTTTTCTTATGCAAGGCAAAAAACGCAGTCGATGCCTAGCATCGACGAGGCTTTTTAACGCAGCAGAAGGGAAAAAGAACAAGTAGAAGAATGTAAATTTATTATTGAACCATTCCTTAGTAGTAAAGCATAAAAAAACTTTGAAATAATGTCAATTTTTAGGCACTAACGAAAATATCGACTTGATAAGGGAAATTTTTTTAAAAAGTGAGTATATCCACTCATAAATATATGTTTAGCATCCTATTCTGATTTTTAACACGGAAACTTTATAACACAGAACTGGATATTGACAAATACTTCTTTTGCATTTTATGTTAGTAATTATAAAGGTCAATGCCTATTCTGTGTTCCCACTTTCCGTGTTAAAAACAAAACCGTCAACGTCTAAATCAGTGGTATTTATTTATCAGCGGGGAAAAAGTCAACGTATAGCTTCGTAGTAAGTCAAGCTAATTTAATCAAAAAACCTTTGCCGCATTACGACTTTGCAAGAGAAAACCCCGTATCATTTCAAAGAAATAAAAAACGAGTCTATAAAACAAGGACACAACTCCGATACTTGTGTTACTTTTGCGCTCCAAAATACAAAAATCAATACGAAAAATATGATTTCAGTAAATGACTTAGCAGTTAGATTTAGCGGTAGAACCTTATTTGAAAATGTCTCTTTTGTCATCAACGAAGGTGATAGAATTGCTCTGATGGGAAAGAATGGAGCAGGAAAGTCTACGATGATGAAAATCATTGCAGGGGCACAATCCCCATCAAGCGGAAAAGTAGCACATCCAAAAGATGCAGTGATTGCTTATTTGCCACAGCATTTATTGACCGATGATACATGTACGGTTTTTCAAGAAGCGGAAAAAGCATTTAGTAAGATTTTTGCCATGCGAGATGAAATGGCGAGGTTGAATAAAGAACTAGAAACTCGAACGGATTATGAATCGGATGCCTACGCAAAAATTATCAGCGACGTAACGGATTTGGGGGAAATCTACTATTCGATAGAGGAAATTAATTATGATGCGGAGGTAGAAAAGACGCTAATTGGACTAGGATTTAAAAGAGAAGATTTTCAAAAACCGACTGCTGACTTTAGTGGTGGATGGAGAATGAGAATAGAATTAGCTAAGATTTTATTGCAAAAACCTGATTTGATTTTGTTGGATGAGCCGACCAACCACATTGATATTGAGACAGTGATCTGGTTGGAAGATTTTTTGATGAATCGGGCTAAGGCGGTTTTAGTTATTTCTCACGATAAGGCTTTTATTGACAATATCACCAATAGAACGGTGGAGTTGACCATGGGGCGAATTTATGATTATAAGGCAAATTATTCTCATTACTTGCAACTACGCCAAGAACGTAGAGATACTCAACTGCGTGCTTATAAAGAACAACAAAAATTTATAGAAGATAGTAAAAGATTTATTGAGCGGTTTAGAGGAACTTATTCGAAAGCGAATCAGGTGAACTCTAGAGAGCGAATGTTAGAAAAATTGGAAATCATCGAGGTCGATGAAGTGGATAATTCTGCCTTAAGACTGCGTTTTCCAAAGTGTAATAGATCAGGAGATTATCCAGTGATAGCGAAAGATTTATCTAAAAAATACGATAATCATATTGTCTTTCAAAATGCCAATTTGACGATTGAGAGGGGAGAGAAGGTCTCTTTTGTTGGTAGAAATGGAGAGGGGAAATCTACGATGATCAAGGCAATTATGGGCGAGATTGATTTTGAAGGAGAATGTGGTTTAGGACATAATACAGAAGTCGGCTATTTTGCCCAAAACCAAGCCTCCTTATTGGATCCAGAATTAACGGTTTTTCAAACGGTTGATGAAGTGGCAAAAGGGGACATTCGTAGCCAAATCAAAAATATTTTAGGTAGTTTCATGTTTAGTGGAGATGATATTGATAAAAAGGTATCGGTGCTTTCAGGAGGAGAAAAGACTCGTTTGGCGATGGTAAAATTACTACTTGAGCCTGTCAACTTACTAATTCTGGATGAGCCGACGAATCACTTGGATATCAAATCCAAAGATGTTTTGAAAGAAGCATTAATGAACTTTGACGGCACGTTGATTTTAGTTTCTCACGATAGGGATTTCCTAAGAGGCTTAGCCAATAAGGTTTTTGAATTTAAAAATAAAAGAGTCATCGAACACTTCGAGACAGTAGATGATTTCTTAGTTCGTAATAGAATTGAAAACTTGAAAGAGATTGATTTGATGGCGAAGTAAATTATTTGAAACTTTTTAGCATTTTACTTATTAGACTTATTTTTTACCATTTAGACATTTAAGTACATTTTAGTTACGCTCTAAATGTTCTTCAATGTCTAAATGGTAGAATAAATTTTATAGTAAATCCATAAGATGAATAGGTATAATTATTCTTTTAGTTCATAAACCATTTTTCCTCCAACATAAGTTTGTAAAACCTGTAAATCTTTAATTTTACTAGACTCGACAGCAGTTATATCATCATTTATAACTACAAAATCTGCTAGTTTTCCAACTTCTAAACTCCCTTTTATATCTTCTTCAAAAGCAGCATAAGCCGCATCGATAGTATAAGCTTTTAAAGCTTGCTCGACCGTTACTTTTTGTTCAGGCACCCAACCATCTGGATTTTTACCATCGAGCGTTTGGCGAGTAACAGCCGCATAAATCCCAAGTAAAGGTTCAGCAGGAGCAACTGCCCAATCACTCCCGAAAGCAAGTTTAGCCTTAGCATCCAACAGCGACTTAAAAGCATAAGTCGTTTTAATTCTTTCTGCCCCAATCACCTCCTCCGCCCATCGACCATCGTCAATGGCATGGTAAGGTTGGACACTAGCAATAACGCCTAATTGGGCAAAACGAGTAATATCAGCTTTCGCTAAATGCTGTGCATGTTCAATCCGTAACCGCCGATCTTTTTGACCATTTTCGTCAATGATTCTTTCATAAATATCCAATAATTCATGGATTGCACTATCGCCAATCGCATGGACAGTTACTTGTAAATCAGCCTTGTCAGCAGCAGAAATCCACTGATATAATTTTTGTGGTTCATGAATGAAAAAGCCTTTATTATCAGGTTTGTCCGTATAAGCATGGTGGAAAGCAGCCGTATGAGAACCCAAAGACCCATCTACAAATCCTTTAACTCCACCCATCTTGACCCACTTATCATTTTGATGATCGATAGTAGATAATTCCTGCCAACGGTATAATGGATGGATGGCATAAATTCTAGTTTTTAGTTCCGTATTGGCCCTCAATTTATCAGCAATCTTGTAAGTGCCTAGACTATCTACATCATGCACCGAAGTCACGCCGTTTGCTGCAAAGTAATCCATCGCAGCACGAAAGATTTTGTCTTTTTCTGCATCCGTTTTAGGAGGAATAATGTCCAAAACGGCATTCATAGCATTATCTTTTAAGATACCCGTTGGAACACCATTTTTATCTCTAATAATTTCTCCACCTGCTACATCAGCCGTATTTTTATCAATGCCCGCTAACTTTAAAGCCGCCGAATTGGCCAAAATCATGTGCCCGTCTAAGCGATAAACAGCTACTGGATTGTCAGAAGTATTGGCATCTATCCATGCCCGATTTGGCAACTCACCGCCCCAAAGAGTATGGTCCCAATTGCCTTCTTCGATCCATTTCCCTTTTTCTAAAGTTTGGGCATAATCACTTATTCGCTTTGAAAATTCTTCTGGTGTAGCGGCATCTCTTAATTCTACACTTAATAAACTGTTGCCTCCCATCATCAAATGCACATGACTGTCAATAAACCCTGGAGTCATGAACTTACCACCAGCATCGACTACTTTTGAGCTGGCCCCTTTGTAGTTTTGTATCTCTTTATCATTACCAATGGCTACAATCGTATCAGCTGAAATTGCTATAGCTTGTGCCTTTGGTTGTGCGTCATTTCCTGTCCAGATGTTTGCGTTTAGGACAATTAAGTCGGCTTCTGGAACATTTTCTTTGCAAGAGAGAAATAATGTTAGAACTAGACAAAGGAATAATAGCGGTGTTATCTGCTGATTCTTCATGTTATTTTTTCGCAAACATAGTCAAAAAAAGTCAACATCTAAATCAGTTATCCTTCATTTATCCGTTGTATATTATTCCTTATCTTTTTTTTGTAAATCATAATCATGCAAAACAATTCGAACACTAGAAATCAATAATTCTGGATCGTCATAATGCACAAAGTGTCCAGCATCGCCACTATAAAAAATCATTCCTTTGTCAACTGATTGAATAACATCTGTCCAACGCTGCATTCTATATTTCATTTTTGACCTAAAAAGTGCCTCTTCGTCATAGGCTTTTGAACGATATTTCTTCGGTTTGTCAAACCTCCCACCAGTCAAAATATGGACAGGGATATTTGGAAGGCTGACCTCATTTATTTCTTTAAATTCATTTTCTCTGATACTTTCTAGCACTTGACTCTCTCTTTGTAATGCCAAGGGTACCTTAGATTTACTTCCTTTTCGTTTATCAATAAATGATTGAATTAGGCTATCTACTTTAGTATCCTCCCAATTCAACACCTCATAATACGAGCGTTTGTTGGTATGCGTTTCCGTAAAGTCTGCGGGATCTACTATAACAAGCCCAGCTAATACTTCAGGATAATGATTGGCAAACCCACGTACATATAAACCACCTAAAGAATGTCCAACTAAGATATAAGGTGGCGGCAATTCCAATTGATTTAATATTTTTATCAGTCTGTCAGCTACATTTTTGATCGTAGGCATTTCATCAACTGAAGCTGATTCGCCTATGCCCGGTCTATCGTAAGTGACTAACGGAGCCAACTGGGAAACGCCTTCAAGTACTTTGTCCCAATTGTCCATGGGCGTTCCATATCCGCTTTCAAATACTACGATTGGTTGCCCTGTTTTTCGATTTTCAATGCCAATGGTATTGATCCATATTTTTGTGCTATCGAGGTTGATGAAACGTTTTTGGGCGTTGCTGTTTATAGCGAGGATTAATAGACTTATTATAAAAATCAGGTACTTCATACGTTTTGGTTATTTTATGATTTATCAAAGAACGTGATTTTTCTAATCATTCTAAAGTAATCCTTATTTGAGGTAAAGCTTTCCTAATATTTTTGTTGGTTACTCACTATCTTTGAACTCTTATGAAGGAACATTTTAAATCAATCATCTTAGAAAGTACTCGCGCATCTTCTTTAATAGAAAAAGAGGTCATACAAAGCCTATGGAGTGGCTACGGAAAAATTATGCGAGTAGGGTTGGAGGATGCAACTGTCGAAAGTGTAGTAATAAAGCACGTTCAATTACCAAAAGCTGCCAATCACCCTCGTGGGTGGAATACGGACATTGGGCATCAACGCAAAGTGAAATCCTATCAAGTAGAGACGACTTGGTATCAGACTTACAGTAAAGACAGTGTTGCTCGCTTGCCGCAATGTTTAGCCGTAGAGACGCTAGATAATGAAGTGCTAATGGTTTTAGAGGACCTAGATGAGGCAGGTTACCCCTTGCGTAAAGGATCTGTCCGATGGGAAGAAATAGCCGCTTGTTTAGCATGGTTGGCAAAATTCCATGCGAGTTATTTGGGTAAAAAACCAGCTGGACTTTGGGAGGTGGGCACTTATTGGCATTTAAAGACTAGACCTCAGGAACTAGAAGTATTGGCGGATCAAAGTTTGAAAAAAGCTGCTGCCGCTATTGACAAAAAATTGAATAGTTGTACTTATAAAACTTTTGTCCATGGAGATGCCAAATTAGCTAACTTCTGTTTTGCTAAAAATGGACAAGTAGCAGGAGTTGATTTTCAATATGTGGGAGGTGGATGTGGCATGAAAGATGTCGCTTATTTTATTGGAAGTTGTCTAAGTGAAAGAGATTGTGAACGACTAGAAGAACAAATTTTAGATACCTATTTCGAGTGTTTACAGAATGAACTTCCCAAAAGAAATGAGGCATTAGAAAAGGAATGGCGATCCTTATACCGAGTTGCTTGGGCAGATTTTCATCGGTTTCTAAAAGGATGGAGTCCTAGTCATTGGAAAATCAATAGTTACAGTGAACGAGTCACCGCCGAAGTTATCAAAAACTTATAGTAATGGACCTTTTTAAACTCAATGAAATAGCCATCAAAGCAGCCCTAGCAACTGGAAAAGTCATTCAAAAGTCGATGAATGAAAACATTTCTGTAAAGCAAAAGAAAGGAGAGAATAGCCTTGCAGCACAAGTCGTAACTGAGGTTGATTTAGCCTGTGAAAAAGTCATTCTTTCGCATTTACTGCCTACTTGCAAACAGTTTGATTTGGCACTTTTATCAGAAGAAACGGAGGATGATAGAAGTCGATTTGAAAAAGATTTTTTTTGGTGTATCGACCCGATGGATGGAACGCTGCCTTTTATCAATAAAGAACCTGGCTTTTCTGTGTCTATCGCTTTAGTTGCAAAGGATGGGACACCGTACATCGGAGTAGTATTCGATCCTAGTACCGACATTTTATACTACGCTATGAAAGGAAAAGGGGCCTATAAAAATGATAAGCCTTGGAAAGTTAAATGTAAAAATTCTTACCTAACCTACATTACAGACCGAAAGTTAAGGGATACCCCTCGTAAAGCTGAAATAGAAAAAATACTCAAGGAAAAAGCAGTACAAATGGGTCTGAATGGAGTCAAAGAAATTGCTGGAGCAGGCTCGGTTTTGAATGGTATTCGGGTATTGGAAAACGGTCCTGCCTGTATGCTAAAGTTCCCTAAAAAACAGAGTGGGGGAGGAAGTATTTGGGACTTTGCAGCAACTGCCTGTATCTTTCAAGAATTGGGCTTAACTGCCACCAATTATGATGAAGGAAGACTAGATTTAAACCGAAAGGACGGCACTTTCATGAATCACCAAGGAGTTTTCTATGCTAATTTCTCAAAAGAGCTAAGCGATACCTGATTCAACGCGGATTGGACGGGTTAGACGGATTTTATAGGTCGTGTTCCCCATATACACTTATTTTTTGTGAACACGACCTACATAGATCCGTTCAATCCGTCCAATCCGCGTTGAATCAAGCCTAGCACTGCAACTACCGATGTTCAGTCACCACTTTATGCAAAACTACCTGCGCAGCCTTTTCATAATCATCATGCCACCCAAAATAATTCCCCGTTTTAAAGTAATTTTCGTGGATATAGCCATTCCCTACATAGTCATACATTTCGGTATACTCAATATTTAAATCTTTTGCCTCACAGACGAGTCCACAAAATAATTTACCATCTTCAACTTTCATTTTGAAGGTAAATAACTCATTATCCACCCTTCCAAAATCTACTTTATTATCGTATTTACTAGTCCAAGGATCATCCCCATTCGGTTTAGTATAATGATCCACCTGTATCATTCCACTATTCCACCGAATTTTCACCGTAGCTGGATTGCCACTAATGCCTTCAGATTCTTTGCCATGAATTTGTGCTACAATTGTCCGACCATTCCCTTCCACAAAATCAACCTGCATGGTGGATTCAAGAATATGAACACCAGAAGTCATCGGCCAATTGTCTTTAGTATCTTGGTTACCTCTCCAATATTCTCTAAGCTCTGTCCGACAGTATTTGTCCCCTAACTCTGACAAACCAGAGGTGGTAAACCCTGTGAATTTAGTCCACATGGTATAACTTCCATCTTCATTTTTGTAGAAATATTCCGATTGTTCTGGAGTTAATTTCTCCTCGACAATATCTTGATAACCAATAGAAGTCGCTTTGCCATTTCCTCGATTGATAGGGACCGATAGATACCAATTTTCCCAAGTTATATTGGGGGACATTACTTCTTCCACGGGCGTGATTGGGGTTTCTTCAACTTCTTCTTCAGGCTGACTTCGGTCGGGTGGAGGAGTTACCATGATTTCCTCTGTTGGGGTACAAGCTGCAAGGATAAGGATCATTACAAAAATGAAGAACCCGTTATTTACAATGCTGATAGTTTTACTGTTCATTGGTATAATTTACAAAAATTTTTAGTTAATTTCTTTTTTCGTGATTTCGTAGCAATGGTGTCTTTTATATGCAGGATAATCCACCAATTCAGGATGATTAAATTCCCCTATTTTGGTCATGCCTAATTTTTTCATGACGTTCTCAGATTTTACATTCTTAAACGTACAAACGGAGATTATCTTGTTGATGCCTAAGTCATTAAATCCATATTCTAAGCATCTTTTCGCACCTTCTGTCGCATAGCCTTTTCCCCAAGCACCTCTTTTGAGTCTCCATCCAATATCAATAGCAGGCGTAAATTTAGTTATATATTTTTGAAAGGCGAGCCCTATTAGATAATCAGATAAAAAATGGATATTATAAAGAAGAAATATGTCAACGCTTGGATCAGTTGTCCTTCATTAATCCGTTGTATATTTTTATTATACAACGGATTAATGAAGGACAACTGATTTAGATGTTGACAAAAC
>CALDTJ010000391.1 GCA_937924145.1 uncultured Saprospiraceae bacterium | reverse complement strand
TGTTTCTGCTGAAGCCTATTTTCAAGATTACAAAGACTATGGAGGAATAATTCTCCCAAGCACGATGCCTGTAAAGTCGAACCTTTTAAAAGAAGGTTATTTGAATAAGATGCGTATTAAAAATTTCACGCCAAATAAAGTCTCTTCCAGTACTCTAAGCCCTTTAAATTAATACATCAGACAACAATTTCGCTAAAGAAAAGCGACATTATGTAGCATTAGAGGCACTAAAATTAGGCAAAGGTGGCAAAATCCGATGTGTCGATTCTCCAGACCTGCCCGCAAGCATTCAGGCGGGCTTGACACCACTATCAAAGTCGTCTCATGACGACTGCATCACACATCCCAAAACAAAAAAAGGACCAAAGCCAAAGCCTCAGTCCTATATTGTTTCAACCATCAAAAATGGTGAATTTTAAAATCCATTCAAGGTAGCAAATCGATCCAAGTGATAGTTGCTATCACCAAAAGTACGCTGCGCCACTCTCGCTCTTTTCATAAAAAAGCCAATCTCCTCATCATCCGTCATACCAATACCACCGTACATTTGAATCGCCTCGTTGGTCACTCTTTTCAGTTCTTGACTAATTTTTGCTTTTGTCATACTAGCATAAACCGCTAATCCTTTAGAATCACTATCAATCGCTTGTAAAGATTTGATAACCAGTGATTTGCAATTTTCAATTTCGCAGTACATATCTGCAGCTCTATGCTGTAAACCTTGGAAGACCCCAATTGGTACGCCAAATTGCTGACGTTCTTTTAAGTAAGCGATGGTTCTATCATACGCCTCCATCATCGAGCCTAACATTTCTGCTGACAAACCGATTCTAGCAATGTCCAATGCTTTTTCTAAAGGAGCAGCACCCTTGCCTTCGCCACCTAGAATATCTGTAGCAGCAGCTTTAACACTTTTAAAAGTAACCGTTACAATATTTCGGCTATCCATCATCGGAGTTTGGTCAATTTTTACCCCTTTTGCACCCGCATCTACAACGAATAAAGTCAAACCACTTTTGCTATTTTTCTTAGCCGAAACGATAAATTTATTAGCCGTACCTCCTTCTAAAACAAATTTCTTAGTACCCGTAATAGAGTAGCCTTTGCTAGATTTTCTAAAGCGAGTTTCAGCGGCAAGTGGCTTGTGTGCATTGCTTTCTTCATTAGCGACAGACACCAATAAATTGCCATCTGCAATCGCAGGCAATAAAGCTGCTTTTTGGTGTTCGTTTCCAGCTAAATTGATTAAAGTAGCACTCAATAAAACACTAGAGATGAGTGGAGAGGCGGTCAAAGTACGACCTGTTTCTTCCAATACTTGTCCTAAGCCAGTATAACCAAAGCCCATACCGCCATATTCTTCAGGAATCGCAATACCTGCAAAGCCTAATTCAGTCATTTGTGACCACAACGCTGGGTCATATCCTTTAGGGTCTTTACTGTCCCGCAATTTTCTTAATGCCTCAACAGGTGCATTTTCCGCTAAGAATTCCTTTGCGGAAGTCTTTAACATCTGTTGTTCTTCATTTAAAACTAAAGCCATTGTTTTTTATTTAGAGGTCAGAAGTCAGATCGCTACGCTGTCAGAAGTCAGACTGCTTAGTGCCAATCTGAATGCTATGAGCTATATTTACAATCTTCGTTCTAACAAAAAATCAAATGATAAATTTTACAAAAAAAAGTTAATTAGAGGCCTAGTCTATCTGACTTCTGACAGAAAATTTTAATTTTCGGTCTGACCTCTGACTTCTCTCTTTACTTCCCTGGAAGTCCCAAGATTCGCTTTGAAATAATATTCAATTGCACTTCAGAAGTACCACCTTCGATAGAATTTGCTTTGGTACGACACATGTCTCTGGCTAATTTGCCACCTTCATATTCTTCGCCCCATTTTAAGGCATCGTAGCCACCCAATTCCATCATCAATTCGTGCTTATCTTTGTTTAACTCCGTTGCGTAGTATTTGAAGTAAGACGATTTAGCACCCATTTGCTGTCCTTTTTTCGCCTCATCTAAAATTCTCTCTACTGCCAATTTAAAACTCATGCCGTCCATCATCCACTGAGCTACTTTGAGTCTTAAAACTGGATCAGCTAATTTGCCATCGTCTAAACCAACTTCTTTGATTGCAATTTGGCTTAAAGGCACTTCTTTTCTAGCATCACCAACACCACCAATCATCGACCGTTCGTGCGTCAATAAGAATTTTGCTATCGTCCAACCTTGATTTAATTTACCAACTAAATTTTCTTTAGGTACTTTTACATTGTCGAAAAAAGTCTCACAGAAAGGAGATTTTCCACTAATCAACTTAATCGGTCGAGTAGACACACCTTCTGCCTCCATATCGATCAATAAGAAACTAATACCAGAGTGCTTTGGTGCCTCAGGGTCAGTTCTTACCAAGCAGAAAATCATATCTGCACTATCTGCGTAAGACGTCCAAACTTTTTGACCGTTTACTAGATAATGGTCGCCCATATCTTCGGCACTTGTTTGTAAGCCTGCCAAATCACTACCTGCACCCGGTTCAGAATATCCTTGACACCACCATACTTTACCAGCAGTAATTTCATTTAAGTATTTCATTTTTTGATGCTCGTTACCAAACTTTAGTAAGGCTGGCCCTAACATAGAAATACCAAAACTGAAAATTGGTGGACGACACCCTAAGCGAGCCATTTCTTCTCTAAGAACTTTTTGCTCTTGCTTACTCAATCCACCACCGCCATATTCTGTCGGCCAATGTGGTACAGCCCAACCTTTTTCATACATTCGATCAAACCAAAGTTTGGTGTCAGGTGTATGAAAGTAAGGGTTTCGACCACCCCAATACACTTCTTTTTCTTGATTTTTTACAGGTTTACGCAAACTTTCTGGATAGTTTGCCTCCAACCATGCGCGCGTTTCTGCACGGAAAGTCTTTAAATCTGTTGCTGTTGCTGTATCCATTGAAATTTTTTTTAGAGGTCAGAAGTCAGACCGCTTTGCCTCCGATAGCTATCGGAGGAAGTCAGATGGCTTTACACCAAATTGATACCTTATCAAGCAAAGGAATGGTCTAAGTTCTAACAAAATCAAATGATTAATATTTGAGGAGAAGGCTTGAGGTTTAGCGTCATCTCACTTTTGACAATGAAATGGTCTCGCCTCTCACTTCTCGTCTATTTTCCTTTAAATATTGGTTTTCGTTTTTGTATAAATGCAGAGACGCCTTCCACGTGATCGTGCGTCGCAAAAAGCGGCATTTGTTCTTCTGATTCTTTGCAGACGGTGCTATACCAATCATTATTGACTGCATGATTTAAAATCCGCTTAGTGGCTCCGATAGCTACCGTTGGTTTATTGGCTAGTCGGTTGGCCCATTCCATTGCTTTATCCATCAATTCATCTGCTTTGCAAACTTTATTAGTCAAGTTTAACTTCAAACATTCGTCTGCTGGAATTTTCTCTCCTTCGATAATTAATTCTAGTGCTTTGCTGTAACCAACTTGGCGAGTTAAAAACCAAGTTGAGCCATTATCAGGGACTAATCCAATATTGATGAAAGCATATCGCATATTGGCATGATCTGCCATAATTCTTAAGTCACAAGCTAGGGCAAAACCTAGTCCAGCTCCCGCCACAGGTCCATTGATAGCTGCGATGATTGGTTTATCCGATCTCATAATCATTCTACAGCAATTACCATAATTCATGATTAAGTCGTCCCGAATTTCTTGTGGGTCGGCTGTTCCCGATGCTTGTAAATCTGCCATGTCTGCTCCTGCGCAGAAACCCTTACCATTTCCTGTCAAAACGACTGCTTTGATAGCATCATCCTTTTGAATGTCGTTTAGAACATGCATCAATCCCAATTTCATTTCTTGTGTAATGGCATTGTAACGTGCAGGCCTATTCAAAGTAATTATAGCTATTTTGCCTTCTTTGCTTAATAAAACCGTATCGTTATTATCTTTATACATAGGGTAGTGACTAGAAATTATAAATGAGAAAAAGAGAAGATTGTTGTAAGAATAATCGCTCTTAAAGCAAATTTAGTATAAAAATACTAAAAATTATTATTTTGTAGGATTTTTAATTTATGTTTGCAATGCGTTTTGACGAAAATAGGAGATACGATTTATTATAGGGTAGAAATCATTTTATCAAAAATATATATGTTTGAATGCCTATTTTAAGAAATATATTTCCTATCTAGTGGCGCTTTAAACAGTTGTCGGTTATCAGTTATTTGTTGTCGATTGTGTAAAAACTGACAGCAGAAAACTGACAATCGAAATTAACTAATCACAAATCACTAATAGATATGAAAGCGATGCTTTGCAAAGAGTTAGGTCACCCTTCGAAAATGGTTTTAGAAGAAGTGCCTTCTCCCGTTCCAGGTAAGAAAGAAGTTTTAGTTACGATAAAAGCTTGTAGTGTTAATTTCCCTGATACTTTAATTGTACAAGGACTTTATCAATTTAAGCCAGAATTACCTTTTTCACCAGGTAGTGATATTTCGGGAGTTGTCAAAGCTGTTGGAGAGGATGTGAAGAATGTGAAAGTAGGCGATGAAGTATTTGGTTTGGTACAAACTGGTGGTTTCGCAGAAGAAGTGATTGTCCCTTCGAACTCAGTTTTTCCGAAGATGCCAATGATGGATCATAACATTGCTGCCTCTTTTATGATGGCTTATGGCACATCTTATCATGCTTTGAAAGATCGAGCAAAGTTAAAAGAAGGGGAGACGATGCTGGTATTAGGTGCATCAGGAGGAGTAGGAATTGCGGCGGTAGAATTAGGTAAATTGATGGGGGCCAAAGTAATTGCTGCTGCCTCAACGGATGAAAAATTAGAATTGTGTAAGAAATACGGAGCGGACGAAACGATTAATTATACCAAAGAAAATTTAAAAAATAGAATTAAAGAATTGACAGGCGGAAAAGGGGCAGATGTAGTATATGATCCCGTTGGTGGAGATTATACGGAGGCTGCATTGCGAGCAACTGCTTGGGAAGGTCGATTTCTAATCGTCGGTTTCCCTGCTGGTATCGCCAAAATTCCGATGAATTTACCTTTATTAAAAGGCTGTCAAATTTGCGGTGTATTTTGGGGAAGTTTTGCCATGAGAGAGCCAAAGCGCAATCAAGCAAACACGATGGAATTGATTCAAATGTATGCCCAAGGCAAGTTAAAGCCTTATATTCACAAAGTCTATTCCTTAGAAGATTCTCGACAAGCATTGATAGATATGATGGATAGAAAAGTGTTGGGAAAGATTATTATTCAACCATAAGAAACGATGAACTATGAATGATGAACGATGAATTTCCCTAGAGAACCGTTCATCATTCATCGTTCATCATTCATAATTTAAAATTATTATGCTAATAAACGCCTACGCAGCCAGCGAACCCAAAGCGGAATTAAAGCCTTTCCAATATGAATTGGGAGATTTAAAGCACGACCAAGTAGATATCAAAGTCCATTATTGTGGAGTATGTCATAGTGATATGAGTATGCTGGACAATGATTGGCGTAGTACGGTTTATCCTTTTGTGCCTGGACATGAGGCAGTTGGAGAAATCATTGCGGTTGGATCAGGCGTTCGGAACCTCAAGGTAGGACAAATGGTAGGCGTTGGTTGGACGGCAAAATCATGTTTGACCTGTGATGAGTGTATGACGGGACACCACCAAATGTGTGATCGAGCACAACCGACAATTGGTGGCAGACACGGTGGATTTGCCGACAAAGTAAGAGTTCAATCTACCTGGGCAGTACCGATTCCAGATGGTGTAGACTTAAAGTCAGCGGGGCCGTTATTTTGTGGAGGAATTACCGTTTTTAGCCCTTTGATGCAGCATAATATTAGCCCATTGAGCCATGTTGGAGTAGTCGGAATTGGAGGTTTAGGACACATGGCATTGGCATTTTTAAAGGCATGGGGGTGTGAAGTGACCGCATTTTCAACCAGCCCAGAAAAAGAGGAAGAGGCACGAAAATTAGGCGCACATAATTTTGTGAGTACGCACGATAAAGACAGTTTGAAAAAACTAAGAGGTAGTATGGATATGGTATTGGATACTGTAAATGTGGAATTGGATTGGAATAGTTATATCGGAGCGTTGAAGAGTAAGGGTATCTTACACATTGTAGGTATCGCACCTAAAGTATCTGCTAGTGTAGGACGTTTGATGGGTAAGCAAAAGTCGATAAGTGCCTCCCCAACAGGTAGTCCTTATCAGATTAAAGAGATGTTGAAATTTGCGGCAAGACATCAAGTCAAGCCAATGACGGAGCATTATCAAATGGCGGATGTCAATGAGGCATTTGAGAAAATGCGTAATGGTAAACCACGGTATAGAATTGTACTAGAGGCGTAAGTAACACGACACTCTGAGTTGTGAAATAATTATTGGTAGATACGACGCTAATCTATTTTACCCATCGTAGTTCAATCAATTGTTAGCGAACATTCAAAACAAACAAGCTTTACTTTTCTATTTTTTAAAGAAGATTAAAACTTAGAAAATGAAAAAAGCAACGCATAAAAGTTCTGCGCCTATTTTAAATAATCGAACTTTAGCAAAAGATTATTCGACTATAGTTCCGATTTTAAAAGAAGGACTTCGAGTACTAGACGTAGGTTGTGGGGCAGGAGCTATTTCAAAAGGCATTGCCGAAAAAGTTAAATCAGTAGTTGGTATTGATAGAAATAAAGAATTAATCGAAGAAGGGAAAGTCCTTTTTGGTTCTTTAGATAATTTGGAGTTAATCGCTACGGAATTATTTGACTATGAACCAACAGAAAAATTTGACTTAATCGTATCAGCCAGAGTATTACAATGGTTGGACAATCCACAAGCTGCGCTGAAAAAGATGAAAACTTGGCTAAAACCAAACGGTCAGATTTCAATTTTGGATTACAACCACGAGGCATTAGCTTGGCAGCCTTCGCCGCCAACAAGTATGCAAGTTTTTTATCAAGCATTTTTAGATTGGCGGAGTAATTTGGGGTTGAATAATGCGATTGCCAAAGATTTGCCTGATTATTTCGAAAAAGCTGAATTGCAACAGATTGAAGTGATTCCTGCTAATGAAATTTATAATAAAAGCGACGATATTTTTTTGCACAAAGCAGGCATTTGGATTGATGTAGCGAAAGTAATAGGCAAAAAAATGGTAGCGGAAGGTTTTGTTACCGAAGAGTTACGCTTAAAAGCAATGAAAGAACATCAATATTGGATAGCAACCGAGGCAGAGCAAATGGTCATGAAATTGAAAGAGGTGAGGGGGAAATTATAAAGTAAAGAACTAATCAAACGATTGACATAAAATTTACAGTTGCTATTAAAGAACAGCAACAATTATTAGAAACATACGCATAAATATTATGAGTACATAGAGGATTAACTCGTAATACCAATTGCCTAACCGAGTCCGACTTCTGACTTCTGACAATTCCAATTATTGGAATTAATTAAATAATGTGCAGTTTCGATGGTTCATGCCGATAGCTATCGGCAAGAAATATCGCCCTCTAAAAAACGCACATTATTTTCTGAATCTCAATTATTGGAATAATCTGACTTCTGACTTCTGACTTCTCAAAAAAAGTATATGAATTTCAAGTTCACTCAAAAGTCACTCAAGTTACAGCAAAGAGTTCAGCGTTTCATGGATGAACACATCATTCCAGTAGAACATGAATACTACAATTATTCACAAGGGGATAAGTTGTGGGATGTATGGCCAGGCCTAGACAAGTTAAAAGAATTAGCGAAGGCAGAAGGTTTATGGAATCTATTTTTGCCAGAAAATTATGGTGCCTTAAGTCCAGGTTTATCCAATTTGGAATATGCACCTTTAGCAGAAATCATGGGTAGCGTAGCTTGGGCATCTGAAGTATTCAACTGTAGTGCGCCAGATACAGGAAACATGGAAGTATTGGCAAAATACGGAACTCCAGAGCAACAAGATAAATGGTTAAAGCCATTGATGAATGGAGAATTGCGTTCTGCTTTCTTGATGACAGAGCCAAGAGTTGCCTCTTCTGATGCGACGAATATCGAAACTTCTATCGTAAGAGATGGGGACGAATATGTAATTAATGGTAGAAAATGGTGGTCTTCTGGAGCATTGGATAAGCGATGTAAAGTCTTTATCGTAATGGGTAAGACAGACCCTTCTGCGTCTCGACATACTCAGCAAAGTATGATTTTGGTAGAGGCTGATAATCCTGGGGTGAACATTATGCGAGCTATGCAAGTGTTTGGTAATGTAGATGCCCCACATGGTCACGCAGAAGTTGATTTAGTGAATGTAAGAGTACCAGCCAGCAATTTATTATTAGGAGAGGGAAGAGGATTTGAAATCGCACAGGGTCGTTTAGGTCCAGGGCGTATTCACCACTGTATGAGATTATGTGGAGTGGCACAAAGAGCATTGGACTTAATGTGTAAGCGAGTAACTGAAAGACAAACTTTTGGTCGATATATCAAGGATTATAGTAGTATTCGACAAGAAATTGCCAAATCTAGATGTGAATTAGAGCAAGCTAGATTATTGACGCTTTCTGCTGCTGATAGAATTGATAGAGAAGGTGTGAAAGGTGCAAAAGACTTAATTGCCATGATTAAAATCGTAGCACCTACGATGGCTTGTACGATTATCGACAGAGCTATTCAAATACATGGTGGTGCAGGGGTGAGTCAAGATACTCCACTAGCAGCAATGTATGCAGGTTCTAGAACCTTACGTTTGGCAGATGGGCCTGATGAGGTACACATGTGGCAATTGGGTAGAAATACCGTTAAGCAATATCAGGCTAGAGTAGCAGAGAAAGAAAGTTAGAAGATTGTAATAATTGTATGATTTTGAGATTGTATGATTGTATAATTTCCAAATAGTCGGGTTAGCATTAGTGAAATGTTAACCCGATTTCATTTTCTTGCGTATCTATTTTTACACAAAGCAATAGTGCTATGTTTTAAAATTTTTGACAAGTAATTTATTGCGACAACCATGAAATGGTTGAAAATGAAGTGCGCCGAGTGCAATTCGGGGATTGAAAAAGCCTCCTTTTTCCAGGGGTTGTGAAGAAAGTCAAAATATGTAAAATATTAGAATATTTTATATGTTTAAAACCAAAATAATCAACGATAAACATTTTATTAAAAATAATAATTTATTGATAAAATCGACTTTTTACACAACCCCAATATGAGCGAATTAGGTTCAACCACTTCGTGGTTGTCTTCTCTGTTTACCATTTTATCCCCGAATTTCATTCGAATTGGCGTCAAGGAAAAAACATATAATATTTAAAATGTTGATTATCAGTATTATTAGTGCTCTTTTTTGAAAATTCCAAGTAAATTTGGAGTGCGAAAATCGGTAGCACAGGCTTTAGCCTGTCCTGTTCAGCGA
>CALDTJ010000390.1 GCA_937924145.1 uncultured Saprospiraceae bacterium | reverse complement strand
TTTACCCCTCCATATTCGGCAACTTCATCAACATCCCTCCCAATTTCATTGCTTTCCCCGAATCACCATGTATCTTTAACCGACCCTGAATAAAAGCAGTCTGTATATTCAATTTTCCTTGTCCTATCTTCAATAAATGGTCGTCTTTGATCGTAAAGGTAGCGTCTGGATTAGCAGCTTTTGTTTTGGTAACTACTGCTGGAGATTTATCTAAATCTATCTTCCAAAGGGTTTCCACATCTCCTTTAACTACAAACTGGAAGACACCACTTTTGGGCTTAACCGCGGTTGGATTTTCTTTCAAATACTTCTTAATATGTGCAAATAAAGCGTCTGATTTTGCTTTCACTTTTTTAGGTGCAGTTTTCTTTTTCTTCTTCCCACCATTTTTCTCATATTCCAATATAGCAGCCTCTAATTCATTCGCAGATTCTAGTAATAATCTCGAAAAAGTACCTTGTTCTGGCATTGATTTCACATCTGAAGTTGGACTAATCGTAATCTTTCCGTTATAACTTAAAATAGTGATAATCAGCCCCATACCATCCAATATTGGAGCCATGCCCATGATAGAATGTACTTTGTGTTCTCTAAAATATAGTGGAAATTGAGGTCCTGGCACATTGGTAATCGTTACATTAAAAACGGGGTTGTGCATCTCTGCCATTTGGAATCGCGAATAGAGTCTAGCAGCCTGATTGGCTATTCCAAATGGTACTGCTTCGGCTAAAGAAGACAAGGTTTTTGCACCTATGGCTTTTTGATAAGTCTTTCCCTTCACCGTATTTTCATGTATCTCTTCTAATCTTTCAATCGGATCTTCGATATCGGTAGCTAATTGCACCAACATATTAGAAATTTGGTTGCCTTGCTGATTCATCTCTTCTTTAGTCCTTGTAGAAATAGGCACCATCGCTACTAAAGGCTTGGCAGGCAATTTTCCTTTTTGTAAAAAATACTTCCTCAACGCACCTGCACAGATTGCTAACATGACATCATTCAGAGTCGTTCCCATTATTTTGTAGAGTTTTTTAACTCTAGGTAAGGATAGGATCGCACTATTCCATTTTTTTCTAGGCGAAACAATTCCATTCAACTGAGTAGGTGGCGCAGTAAACGGTGCTGTAGGCAACTCCGCATTGCTTGCTCTAGACAAAAAGCCTGCTTTTACGGTAGCTGAAACTGTATCCTTGATTAATTTTGGAAATTTAAAAGGATTTTTGGCAAAACTTATAGCACTAGTCGCAATCAATGACAGTTCATTGGGCAATGGCTTAGGATTGTAAGGTCTTGGTTCTGGAATAGGTTTCGTATTCGGCATCATATCAAAAATGATGCTCATTAGGCCTGCACCTGCTTGCCCATCAATCATCACATGATGCATCTTAGTAATCAATGCCACCGACCCTTTCGGTACTTGAGAAACATTGTCTAAACCTTCTACAAAAGTAAAAGACCAAAGGGGTCTATTTTGATTTAGGGGATCACTAAATACATCTGCGGCTATCCTTCTCAACTCTTTCCATCCACCAGGCTTTGGCATTGCAATATGACTTAGGTGCATATCAATATCAAAATCAGGATCGTCTGCCCAATAGGGATAATCGACACTTAATGGTACATAAACCAGCTTTTTTCGCATCTTAGGAATCTGGTGTAACCTAGATTGAATCGTTTTTTTGAATTCTTCAAAATCCAAAGACCCTTCTATAATGATCACACTCCCGACATGCATAGGACTATTGTGCCGTTCCAAATATAGGAAAGTTGCGTCCATGCCAGAAATTGGTTCTAAGTCAGTATTTTCAAATGATGGAATATTAAGATCAGCCACGGTTAGGTTATTTTTAATGGAAATATTTGAAAGTATTGCCTAAGTTAATAATGTTTATCAAAAAAAGACAAGAATTCATATAATTCATCGGATAACTGGTAAATAGGTTACCGATTGACTTCATTTTGTAGCTAAAAAAATAATTCTACACTTAATTTTAAATTCAATCCCTATATATTTGCGGAATAATTCTTGCAGAAGAAAGAGCCAACCTATAAATATATATTTCATACACACACATTTTACCACTTTATCATCGCTTACCAAGCGCAATCAACCGACATGGCAAAAAAAGAAAAATCTAAATCGTGGCTATCTAAACAATTAAAAAAATTACAAGCTCAACTAGACGAACAAGTCGAAGAAGTTCAGGAAATCACATCTGTTCCCTTACATGAAACAATTGGAACAGACCGTTATCCTGACGTACACGTTGAATTGCAACCCAATGATATTCATCAAGTTGTACAGCATGACGACGCTGTTATTTTTAGTTGTAAAAATGGGTTGGCCCTCAAAATATTTCTTCTTTCGAATACCATTCTAAGGTTTAGGTATGCTCGATTAGGAAAGTTTGGAAAAGATTTTTCCTATGCCATTGACCCAAGTTTCAAACCTCAAGAAACGCCTTATATCTTTGAGGAGAAGAAGTCAAAATATATTATTCAAACAAAAAAATTAATCTGTGAAATTACCAAGAGTAATTTAGCTATCACGATTAAGAATTTAAAAGGAGAAGTGATCAATGAGGACGCAGGTGGATATTACAACCGAAGTACAATACTGAATGGAGTCACAGATGTAAAAGTCACTAAAAAAGCTCAAAAAGGAGAATGTTACTTTGGTCTCGGAGATAAGTCTTGTAGTTTGAATTTACGTGGTAAAAAACTGCAAAATTGGTGTACAGATTCTTTTGGCTATAGTGCTACTACGGACCCACTTTATCGGGCGATTCCTTTCTACTTTGGTTTGCATAAAGGGATTGGCTACGGTATCTTTTTTGACAATACCTTCCGTTCTCATTTCGACTTTGATGAAAATGGTAAAGGCGAAATGTCTTTCGCAGCAGCAGGTGGAGAAGTAGACTATTACTTTATATACGGCCCTGAACTGTTGACCGTAGCGGAGAAATATACTCATATTACTGGGAAACCAGAGTTACCTCCAATGTGGTCACTTGGTTTCCACCAATGCCGTTGGAGTTACTATCCAGATAAGCGTGTCAAAGAGGTTGCCCAAGAGTTTAGAGATCGTAAAATCCCTTGTGATGCCATCTATTTGGATATTGACTATATGGATGGTTACCGATGTTTTACTTGGAATAAAGAACATTTTCCAAAGCCATCTAAAATGATTGCTGAGCTTAAAAAAGATGGCTTTCAAACGGTTGTCATGATTGATCCAGGCATTCGGGAGGATGATGATTACCATGTGTACAAACAAGGGGTAGAAAATAATTATTTCTGTCGCCGAACGGATGGCGAATTAATGCTCGGTCCAGTTTGGCCACCAAACTGTGGTTTCCCAGATTTCACTAATCCAGAAGTAAGAGATTGGTGGGGTGATTTATACGATGAATTATATAATGAGAATGGCGTTAGTGGCTTTTGGAATGATATGAACGAACCTGCGCTTTTCAAAGTACATCATTGTACTTTCCCAAATGAAGTGCTCCATCATTATGAAGGACAAATGACTAATCATGCTAAAGCCCATAACATTTATGGCTTGAATATGTCTAAGGCAACGACGGTTGGTTTGAAAAAATTACAACCTAAAAAACGACCATTTTTAGTGACAAGAGCGACCTATTCTGGTGGCCAGCGTTATGCAGCAGTATGGACAGGTGACAACGTTGCTACTTGGGAACATTTACAATTAGGTAACCGACAATGTCAGCGATTAAGTGCAAGTGGATTTTCTTTTGTAGGAACAGATATCGGCGGGTTTTTCCAATATCCTGATGGAGAGTTAATGGTTCGTTGGTTACAGTTGGGTATTTTCCATCCTTTTTACCGAGTCCACTCGATGGGTAATAATGATGACGGTTCGGCAGAGGCAGATGCGGAAAAAGTGAAAGAACGAGATATGAAGGACCGATTAGACCAAGAACCTTGGGCTTTTGGCAAAAATTTCACCCCTGCCGCTAAAGCTGCGATTGAGTTGCGTTATCAACTATTGCCTTATATCTACACTGCCTTTTGGCAATATGTACAAAAAGGTACGCCAATGATTCGTTCGCTGTCTTTTTATGATCAGAATGACGAGAATACTTTAGATAAAGAAGTAGAATTCATGTTTGGAGATCATATTTTAGTAGCCCCCGTTACAGCACCTAACACTAAAAAAGTCAAGGTCTATTTGCCTAAAGGTACTTGGTTTGACTTTTTCTCAGGAGAGAAATATAAAGGTGGTACAACTATTAAATACAAAGTCAGTCAAGATACTTTCCCGATGTTTGTCAAAGCAGGTGGAGCGGTCCCTTTCTACCCTGTTATGCAATATACTGGAGAGAAAAAAGTAAAAGAATTAACCTTAAAAGTTTTTGCAGGTACGAATAAATCTAACGCGCTTTACGAAGATAACGGCGAAGGCTATGATTATGAAAAAGGAGATTTTTCTCTAAGAAATTTCGAGACGAATTTATCGAAAGATAATTTTCAAATCAGCCATACTCAAAGTGGCTCTTACAACACTGATTATCAAACGATTAAGTTAGAAATTTTTGGTTTGGAAAAAGAAATTAAGGGCTGTTTCGTCGATGGTAAAAAAGCAGATTTTTCTGCAAAAGGGAAGGTAGGAACTATTAAAGTGAAAACAGGATTTAAGACTCTTGAAATTAAGTTTTAAATTAATATTGCCTAGTATATGTGTCGGGTAGCTGGTATACAGCACCATGACACATATACATTATTCAATTTTCGTTTTCTTATCTTTTTTTGATTTGTGCCATTATTTTCTTAACCTCTGAAATTGGTAAGCTTACAATTTTTGCAATAATCTCAACTGACATATTTTCTTCAATACATTTTTCTATTACCCCTTCTTTTTCTTCAATTTTGCCTTCAATTTTGCCTTCAGTTTTACCTTCAGCTCTGGCTGTCTCTACTACATTTTTAATATCTCTATAAGTCTTTAAGCTTTCTTCATATTCCTTTCTTTCTTCCGCTGTAAATCCAGCTATTTCTGCAACTTCGAATAATTTTTTGAACACTCTATCTTGTAAAGCTTTTGGTCTATCTTGTAACTTTTGTAAATGAGTAAACACGTACAACCATTTATCAAAATGAGTCTCTAGCTCTGATGAGTCCTTTTTAAATTTTGGTAACTCAATATAGATGAACTTTAATTTATCATAAAAGACTTCGCATTTCTGATTTTTTAACTCAACTATATGTAGTAAGTCTTGTTCTTGTTTATGCTCATCAAATTCAAAATCCAAAATACCTATCGAATAAACAGGTTCTAACCGATAATCCCAATCTCCTCTTTTAGCTTGTTCTTGTATTGGAAAGGAAGCATAAAATACACTTCTATCTTTGAAATAATTTTGTTTAGCTTTCTGCATCTCGACGATGAATCGCTCGTCATTCTCTCCAATACAATAAATATCGAAGATTGCTTTTCTGTCAATTTCATACTTCCCAAAATGCTCATTTGTTGAATAGGTGAGGTCTTTTATTTTTCGATTAGGTAAGAGTTCATTCAAAAAGTCTATTAATAAATCTTTATTTAACTCTGTACCAAATATTTTTTTGAATCCAAAATCAGTAAGTGGATTAATATATTTCTCTTCTTCCTTTTTTATCATAGCTGTCATTTTGTTTTACGACTCTAACAAAATTAAGGATTCTTAAGTTTTTAAGCACAAATTTACTCGTTATTCTTAGACTTCTCAGCCACCTGCTTTTGCAACTCCATCAACTTACGCTCTGCCTCGGCAATTTGCTTTTCTAAGTCTGTTAACTTGTCTTTTCCATCGTTATAAACTTGTACAACTGCCTGCGTTTTTTCTTTGTACTCATCCGCCATTTTCACTTGTTCAGCGATTTGATCCGCTGTATCTTCTTTTACCTTTGTAATTTGCTGACGAGCTTGTTGCTTAGATTCATATATTTCCTCGGAAGTTTCTTTTTCTACCTTGGCGATTTCTTCAAAAGATTTCTTTCTTGCCTCCTCTGCATCATTAGCATATATTTTTTTCTTAGCATCTGTATCTTGTCGAATTTCCGTTAGTTCTGTTCTAGAATCCGCTTCTGCTTGTGCTATTTCCGCTTTTATTTCGTTGACCCGTTCCTCATTTTCTTGCTTGGCTAAAGCGATGGCCTCTGCACCTGCGGTTTTGATCGCAGCTACTTCATTAGCCGCTTCTTCTTGGGTTTCAGCTATTTGTTCAGCAGCTGTTTTTTTAGCGTCTAGGACTGCTAAGGCAGCCGTTTCTTTTTCTTTAGCAGCCTTCAATTTAGTGGTCTTAATTTCTTCTGCCACTTGGTTTTTAATATTTGTCAACTCCTCCGAAGCGCGCTCCTTTGCTGCTGCCAAATCATTGGCAATCGTTTGCTTTTCTTGAGAAGCTTTTTGCTTTGCAGCACTCACTTTCTCTGCCTCTGTTTTTTGGGTATTCGCAATCATTTCGGCAGATTTTCGCTTTGCTTCTGCTATGGATTGTGCAGATTTTTGATTCTCCTTAACTTCTCTTTCTTTGATGTCTGCAATTGCTTGAGCAGTAGCTTGCTGGATTTGAGACAACTCAGATGCCGCTCTTTCTTTCGCAGTAATCACTTCTTTGGCTGAGACCGTCTTCATTTCTTTCTCCTTAGCCTTTGCTGCGGCTATTTTCTTAGCGGCCTCCTCTTTGATGAGTACAATTTTATCATCCGCTACTTTTTTAGAACTAGCTACAGATTCTGCATATTGCGTTTTTGCAACTTTCACACTTTCGTTAGCGACCTTGATTTGCTCAGCATTTTGATTTTGAATCTTCGCCATCTCTTCGTCTGCCTTTTTCTTTGCGGCTGCAATTTGCTCTGCTGCATTTTGCTTGACGGTCATTTCTTCTATCTTGGCATCTGAAATAGCTTGTTGCAACTCCGCCTCTACCCTTTCCAATTCTTCTTTCGCTCTTGCTCTTGCTTGAGCAACTTCTTCTGCTATCTTCGTTTTTTCATCAGTCGCTTTTTTCTTGGCTGCTGCGATTTTTTCTGCTTCTTCCGCATTAATATTCGCTATCGTAGAAGATGCTTTTTCTTTGGCTACGGCTACTTCTTGAGCTAAACTAGACTTTTCTTTATCTGCTTCACTTTGAGCGGTTTGGACTTCTTGATTCGCTTTTGTCTTTTCGGCTGCGACTTGGTCATTAATATTTCCTAACTCCTCAGACGCTTTTTTTCTAGCTTCTGAAACTTGAATGGCTCCTTGCTCTTTGACCTTTGCTACATTCGCTTTCAAATCTGCCATTTCAGCCGCCATCGCTTGCTGAGTTAATGCAATTTCTTCTGCTGCTTTTCGCTTTGATTCTGCCACTTCGAAAGCATATTTTTCTTTTTCTAAAACGGCATTCTCTCTTACTTGGGCTACTTTTTCAGCTGCTTCTTCCTGTGCTTGAAGAATTTGATCTGCTGCCGATTTTTTACTACTCACCACCTCATCCGTTGTTCTCGTTCGCTCCTCTTTTGCTTTTTTACGTGCCTCTGCTACTATATTTGCCGTCTCTTCTCGGATTTTTGCTAGTTCATTTTGAGAATTTTCTCTCGCCGATGCGACCTCATCCGAATATTCTAATTTAGCCAATGATAGTTTTTCATTGATCGACTTTATTTCCTGCGCAGCCTTTTCTCTAGCATCAGCAACTTGCTCTGCTGATTCTAATTTTATGCGTTTAATCTCTTCTCCAGATCGCTTTTTTGCAGCAACTACGTCCGCATTGACTTTTTCCATTTCAGCGGATGCTTTTTTCTTAGCTGCACCTACCGAACCAGCAATCTCTTCGGTCGATTTCTGTATTTCTGCGTCTTTATTTTTTCTTGCCGCCAACACTTCTTGAGCAAACTCTGCCTTTTTATCATTCGCTTGTTGTCGGGCAGTGGCTACTTCCTCTCTCAATGTCCGCTTGATATCATCTGCTTTTTTTCGCTCGTCCTCAATTTCTGCTTTCAACTTTATTTTTGTTTCTGACAATTCTTTTTTCAATGCAGCTAGTTCGGCATCGTTTAATTCGCTGATATCCGCTACTCTTCTTCCTCTTGCCCCCGCCGATGTACGACTAATTGGATCACTATTATTGGTAGAAGTTTTAGCTGTTCTAGCATCCACTAAAGGCACATCTTTAACGCCACTTTCATCCAGATTTTTCAAAAAACAAATAGCATTCCGCATCAAATCTGCCTGACGACTATCACTAATCGTCATTTTTCGCATTTGATTACTAATGTTATTTTTTATATAAAAAAGTGGATTTTTAGAAGAAGCCAGCCATTTTACTGCCGCTAAATCTAATTGTAATAAATTTTCATGGATTGGTGTATCCCCTTGCTTAGTCGTTTTATTGGCTTCAATAAAGCGATAGCTTTTTCGATTGCGATTGCCATCCATAAAAATGATTTCATCATTCTGGTTAAATGTAACGCCTCCTTTAGAAAACATTCTTGCAGTGATCCCCTTTTCGTCGTTCATCAACTCCATAGCATAGCTATAGGTCCCTCTTACTACTAGCGTAACCTGCACTGTTTTCAATACTTGTGTCCCATCAATCGTCTTATTGCTAGCGATTGTGCGACTACAATCTTGTGCAACTAATCCAGTTGAAACAAGGAAAAAACAGGCAACTAAAAAATAAAGGTATTTATGCTTTATCATACGATACAATTTTTTGTAATCGAAAAATAGACAAAATTTGTCTATTGCTTTTATCCAATATAACAAATAAAATTGGATATTAAAAATTTCTTTTATTGATTGCTATTGAAGTCAATCTAGTTGATTAGTCTGTTCT
This sequence comes from uncultured Saprospiraceae bacterium, assembly GCA_937924145.1. GTDB lineage: Bacteria > Bacteroidota > Bacteroidia > Chitinophagales > Saprospiraceae > JAFMDF01. The sequence goes on along the minus strand of CALDTJ010000390.1, from coordinate 2,032 downwards.
GAGCGTTGGTTGTAAAACGATTGGATGAGTATGATTCGTTAATAGAGGGAATAATTTAATAGTGTTCTGGGCTGTATTTAGTTTCTAATCAATGAACTTCTGCACTTATTTTGGCAGAAAATGAGTAGATGAATAAACGATTAAATGTAGGTATGGTACTGAGATTTATTCATTTATTCATTATTGTACTGGCTTTGCCAGTTTAGGGATGTAATACTTTATTGCTTAGATTTTTCCCTTATCTATAGGTGTGTCTGGTAAATATAGGCAGCTTAGAGCAATTTTCAAAATAATAAGCTATCGTTTAGCTGCTAACAAAAATAAAACGGCCATTCTTATTGCTACCCCGTTCTCTACTTGTTCTAAAATAACAGAATGTTCGGAGTCTGCCACCTCACTAGTCAATTCTACCCCACGATTTATTGGACCAGGGTGCATGATGACTATTTTTTTATTCAAATCGTCCAACATTGGTTTTGTTATTCCAAAAAATTGGGAGTATTCTCGTATAGAAGGGAAATATTTGATGTCTTGTCTTTCTAATTGAATCCGTAAAATATTAGCAACATCGCACCATCTTAGCGTCTCTTGCACATTGTAAGAAACTTCTACACCTAGTTTTTGGATGTGTTTTGGAATCAAAGTCGGAGGTCCACATACTTTGACATTAGCCCCTAATTTCTGCAAACAAAAAATGTTACTCAAAGCGACTCTAGAATGTAATATGTCTCCAAAAATAGCGATGTTTTTACCTCGCAAATCCCCTAGTTGTTCTCGCATAGAGAAGGCATCCAACAGTGCTTGAGTTGGGTGTTCGTGCGTACCATCTCCTGCATTGATAATATTGGCATCAATATGTTGCGATAAGAAAAAATGAGCACCGGGTGCAGGGTGTCTCATCACCACCATGTCTACTTTCCTAGACAAAATATTATTGACCGTATCCAGTAAAGTTTCGCCTTTTTTAACAGAAGAAGAGGCAGCAGAAAAATTGACAACGTCCGCAGACAATCGCTTTTCTGCTAATTCGAAGGAAATTCGAGTTCTAGTGGAGTTTTCAAAAAATAAATTGGCTATCGTCACATCACGTAGAGAGGGGACTTTTTTAATCGGTCGATTAATAACTTCTTTAAAATTATCAGCCGTCTCAAAAATTAAGTTGATGTCCTCGGCGGTGAGATATTTGATTCCTAAAACATGTTTGGTACTAAGTTCCGTAGCCATTTATTAGTTGCTTATATCTTGTTTAAGGTTTTTAATTACATGATTATCAAAGTATTAGTCCACTTATCATGCTTTCAAAATAATCTGATCTTTCTTATCGATTTCTGCCCACTCCACTTTCACATAGGTCTCGTCAAAGGCATCAATTGTTAATCCAACATAATCTGGTTGTATCGGCAAATCTCTTTTAAATCGTCTATCTACCATCACCAATAATTCGACATGATTGGGCCGACCGTAATGTTGTAGAGCCGTCATAGCTGCGTGTACACTTCTGCCTGTATACAATACATCATCCACCAATATTACTTTTTTCCCTTCAATCACAAAATCCAATTCTGTTGAACTAGCCTTCAGTGGTTTGGTTCTAGTGCGAAAGTCGTCTCTATAGAAAGTGATGTCTAATTTGCCATATTCTATGGATTCTCCTCCCAAGATGTCTACCAGTCGTCGGTTGATTCTATCGGCCATTAACACCCCGCCTTCTTGAATTCCAATCAAGCAGGTATTGGCAAAATCATCATACTTTTCTATCAGTTGATGACAAAGCCGATCAATAGTCAAAGCGAATCGCTCATCTTTTAATATGGTCTTGGATCTTTTCATCGGCGCGAAATTAGAAATAAAATTACAGGATGACAAATTACAGGATGACAAGATTTTACAGGCTACCACGTGCACACATTTGGGAAAGGGGTTTAAAAGTGCCTTTAGGTACTTTAAATCGGTAGAAATTTGATAAATTATTTGATTTTCATTGTGCCGTAGGTACAATATATACCACATACTGTACCTACGGCACAGTCAG
>CALDTJ010000389.1 GCA_937924145.1 uncultured Saprospiraceae bacterium | reverse complement strand
TGGAATTACCTTAACAGGTACAGCAGAAACGGTGACTTTCGATCCAAGCGGTCTTACAGGCGATCAAACATTTACCTATACTTTTGAAGATGGAAATAGCTGTGAAACTTTTGATCAAATGGTCGTCAGTGTATTGAACAATCAACCAAATGCAGGTTCAGATCAAAACTTTTGTGCAGGAGACGCACCGATTCAATTAGTCGGAAATGTTTTTGTAAATGGCAGTCGTATTGGAAAGTGGAGTGGACCAGGGGTTGATGATGGTACCAATACTAACGACGGTTTAGCCACCTTTATACCTTCCGCAGGATTAGTTGGAAATGTCATCGTCGTTTATACCGTAGAATCAGGCAATGGATGTGAAGATGTGGACGATGCTAATATCTTTGTAAACAATCCAATTGTCAGCGCAGGAAACTATGCAGATTTATGTAATAATGAAAATGCTATAACTTTAACGGGTACTCCAACCCCAGGACCTGGACAAACAGGTATCTGGGCAGGTACAAATGTGGTGAATAGTGGATTAAATGATGGTAAAGCAACTTTTGACCCAAGTGGTTTAGGAGGTGATTACGACTTGACTTATAGCATTCAAGCAACTAATGGTTGTAATGAATCTGACCAAACTCAAGTTACCGTTTCTACCCCAGCAACAGTTGGAGCTACTCAGACTACTTTTACCATCTGTGATGGCGAAACCATTAATTTAACGGGTTTCTTTTCTGGAGGTGCAACAGGGATTTCTTGGTCAGCTCCATCAGGATCGATTAGTTTCCCTAATCAGAATAATACAACAGGAGTAGTTTATACACCAAATGTATTGACTTCTTCGACAGCTAGAACGGATTATATTACCTTAACGCCGATAACTTCAGGTTCGGCTTGTACTGTTCCAACTACCCAGATTAAGGTGAATATAACGCCTGGTCCTACCGTTAGATTGGGAGTAGATAGAGCAGTTTGTGGAACTGCTCCAATTACACTATCTGCAACTAATGTCGGTACAGATAATACTTTATCGTGGTCAGGACCTAATGGATTTAGTTCAACGGCAACGAATCCAGTATATACACCAACAGCATTGGGTAGTGCGACTAGTAGAGAAGACATCATTACGGTTACTTCTACTAGTGCCTCTAGTACTTGTGCTGCTGCAACAGCTAGTTTGAAAATTAATATTAATAGCGAACCTACGGTTACAGCTACGAGGGATAAAGTGACGATATGTGAGGATGGCATAGCAGCTATAGAAGGAGCAGCAGGAGGAAGTGCAACAACGTTCACTTGGTCTTTAAAAGATGCGAATAGTGGCGTTGTTACCGTTCAAGATGCTACAACTGCCTTTTATGCGCACGACGGAGCAGTTACTACGGCAAGCAGAGAAGACGTAATATATTTAACGGCAGCCAGTCAGAATGGGGCTTGTCCAGTAGCAAAAGATTCTGTGATGGTTGAGTTATCTAATAAGCCGTCTATTTCTTTAGCAGCAGAATTGGATGTTTGTGGAACAGGAGATATGCAAATTTCTCCCGATGCCGTAGGATTAGGAAATAAATTATCATGGGCATCAGTCAATGGTACTTTTGTAGATAATAGTGCGAGGTCTCCTATTTATAATCCTAATGAGTTAGCAGCAGGTAATTTTAGAGAAGATGAGATTACGGTTACAGTGAAAGATACTTTTGAGGTATGTCCAGTAGTTACAGGTACTGTGATGCTGAAGGTTAGTGAGGCCATTCGAATAACAGAAGGCACTACGGGTAATGCTTGTGGTTTAGATTCAGTAGTACTAAATAATGACTATTTAGGAACAATCAATGATTTTAGTGCAGAGGTCAAAGGAAATAGAGGGGAAGTGATTGTCCATGATAGTAAGATACAATATGTACCTACGGTAAATACAAATGCAACTGTTAGAAAAGATACCGTGATTGTTACGAATAATATACTTTCAAGTAGTGGAGCGTGTTCTACCTTATCAGACACGATGATTGTAGATGTATTACTAGCTCCATTTGTTGAGTTAGTAGGTGATACAACAATTTGTGAAGGCGAAAGAATTAATTTATTGGTGAATTCTATTGGTGCACAAGATACCTTTAGTAGCAATTTGTCAACGACTTTAACCTCGTATCCTAATATTTTGCCTACCTTAAATGGCGTAGCTATTAAAGATACGATTGTATTTGGAACGCAAATAACAGGAGGACCATGCCCTGCTGCCATTGACCAAGTTATCGTGACGATTGCGCCTAATACGCAGATACCGATGGCATTGCCAGATACAGCGACCTGTGAAGTCAATCCTGTTCAAGTTAATTCAGGTTTAACGACTACTGCTTACGTACACAACTGGGAGGTTGTTGGAAATAAAGGTACTTTGAATGATGCCGCTTTAGCAACTCCAACCTATACCCCTTCTACGGGCTTAGCGGTAGCCTCTAGAGTGGATACCTTAATCCTAACCGTTGCGAATGTTAACAACCCTTGCGAGACAGGAAGAGATTCAATATTCGTATCTATATTACAAGCTGGGTCTTTTTCAGGAATTCCAGATACAACCGTTTGTGCGGCAGATCAACTCGCTTTAGATATGTCAATTAGCGGAACGGTGACCCAATTTGCATGGTCTAGTACAAATGGAGCATTTTCTGCGGAAAATGCCGCAATTAGTAACTATACACCAAATGCGATAGCTAATGGTTCTAGGATAGATACAATTGTAGCTAGTTTGACCTTTAGTAATGATATTTGTCCAGTTGTGATGGATACGACCTTTGTAACGGTATTGGGAGCAATAGCAGTGAATGCAGGGGATGATGCGACTATTTGTGGTGGTACAGCATTTAGTGTTTCAGGTACGATTGGTGCAGAGGCGAGTTCTTCAACTTGGTCGGTACTAAATAGTGGAGGAACATTCGATAACCCAAGTCAATTATCAGCTATTTATACCCCGAATATTAATACAACGAATCAAGATAGAATAGATACGCTATTATTGACAACAAATGATCCTGATGGTTCAGGTAGTTGTGTAGCAGCTGTAGATACTTTAGAAATCACGGTAATACCTGCCCCAAGTGTAAACTTAGGAGATGATATTTCGATTTTTGAAGGTCAAACAATTACTTTAACAGCTACTACTTCAGAACCAGTATTATCTAGCCGTTGGTCAAGTGATATTACATCCTTGTCTAATACAGGATTGAATCAAACAACGTTTACGCCAACAAGTCTAGGAACGGCTAACTCAAGAACAGATAGAGTCATCTTTGAAGGTTTCTTTCAAAATGAGAGTTGTATGAGTGCTAGAGATACCATCCTCATCAAAGTAGAAAAGCCTACTCAGATTAGTAAAGCAGCGGATGATGCTTTCTGTGCGAGCCTTTGTTTAGATGAGCAGATGCTTAATTTAGATAGAAATACAGGAACCGCTGTAATCTTAGCTAATAATTTGAATCCATTTGATACTTGTGCGGTGAATAGTGCCTTTGACTTTAAGTTTTGGGATCCTTCTATGCCAATGCAAGAACCTAATACCATATTAGATTTACCTAGCTTGCCTGAATCGGTCACATTAGATTGTTCAAATAAAGGTATTAGTACGCTAAATGTCTACGTTACTGATGTTGATGGAAATACACAATTATGTCCTACTGAAATTAATTTGTTAGACGAAGGTTTAGTTTGTGGAGAAAGAACAATTTCTGGAGTAATCAGAACTAGAACAGGTGAGCCAATAGAGGGAATAGAAGTATTTGCAGAAGAAATAAGTGTTGTAGGTGGTATTGTGCCAGATCCTGTTATGACAGATGTTAATGGTCGATATACCTTTAACTTAAGAACTGATAAAGAATACAGAATTGTACCTAGACGGGAAACCGATATTACAGAAGGGGTAACCGCTTTTGATAATGTGGTTATTAGCCGCCATATTTTAGGTTTACAAGTTTTTGATTCTCCTTACCAAACGATTGCTGCTGATGTAAATAAGTCAGGAACCGTTACAGCTTTTGATATTGTTCTCATTAGGAAGGTTGTATTAGCTAGAGAAGGAAGTTCTTTTGAGAATAACACTAGCTGGCGTTTTATTGATGCAGATTATGTTTTTGAAACTGTTGCTACTGCTGCGTCTGCATCTTTCCGTGAAAACTTTGAAGTAACAGAATTAATGGGCAATGTGATGGATATGGATTTCGTCGCTGTAAAAGTGGGTGATCCGAATAATACGGCCTTACCGAACGGTAACGGACTTACTGCCATAGCAGAAGGCAGAAACGCCAACAACAACCGCCTACTAGAAACCAACAACCTAGTCATCGAAAAAGGACAAGTATACGAAGTACCATTCCGATTTATTAATGGAAATGAGTTGAGTTCTTACCAGTTCACAATGGACTGTGGAGACTTAGAATTATTGGATATTCAAGAAGGTATAGCAACACCAGAACATTTCGGTCAGACGATGGTCAAGCGAGGTTTATTAACTGCTGCATGGTCTTCTGCCGAAGCTGTAGCAGGTGATCGAACTTGGTTCACTTTAAAGTTCAAAGCCAATAAATCTGGTGTATTGAGTGAAATGTTGAGTTTGAATTCAGTAGTAACGCCAATTGAAGCAGTCACTACGGATGAAGAAAATGTAGGCATTCAGTTGGCCTTCGTTCAATCAAATACTGCTACCTTAGAACTCTTCCAAAATAAGCCGAATCCATTCAAAACGGAAACCGCAATTGGTTTTGCTTTACCTGAATCTGGAGCGGCTACGATCACTGTATTAGATATACAAGGACGCGTATTCAAAACGATCAAAGGAGACTATGCTGCTGGTTATAATCAGGTACAAGTCAATTTTGCAGACTTACCAAGAGGGGTATTCTACTATCGTTTAGAAACAGCGTTTGGAACAAGAGTACAGAAGATGATGAGAGTGGAGTAATCGTACTGGCGATCTCGCCCGTATGACGCAGTCGGGCTGGTTCAGTCGCCGACCCAAATTTGTAATTGTTTTTTTGAGAATTAATACGTTCGAGGCCCGTACTTTTTAGTGCGGGTCTTTTTTATTACATGAACGACCGATCCCAAAGGGTGAATATCCTGTGGATATTCAAGGGAGAGAACCGCAAAGCGGGGGAGAGGAGGATTTTTGACTTCGATTTTATCGAAGATCTTACAGGTCGTACTTTTTAGGCATTCAAAGTGGGATGTGCTTATTATACATTCAAAATAAATCGTTTGAGATAGATATTCTATATTTCTTTTAGTGATTGTCAACACCTGATTCCGTGTTAAAATATTTCCGTGTTAAATCAACGTACTAACAGGTATTTTCTATTCCAATTCAAAACTCACAAAATATCGAGCATGGCTATTGGTAGGCTCCCATTTTGGACCATTTTTTAATAATCTAATCGCCTCTTTATCAAAACCATATTGGTCAGGATTGACCACTTTAAAATCAGTAGGTGTCCCATCCTTATCAATCATAAATCGAACTTCCACTTCCCTTTCGATACCTGCCCGTCCAGCAATAGCAGGATAAGCCAAGTTGTTTTTTAAATACTCAATTAAGTGTACAAAACCCTGCTGTGGTTTTGGGGCAATGGTTTCCAAATCTGCATCAATTTTAGTAGATTTTTTGACCAAAGAAACGTTGAGAAAATCGGAGTACTGATTGATTAATATTTTACGAGTGTGAAAGCCATCTTTTGAAACCGTAATCTCCGTCACTGGTTCTGTCGTTTTTAGCATAAAATCTCCACTATACTGAGAGGCTGTTTTAAATGGGGTGTTGACGACTACAACTTTCACATCGTGTAACGGCTGGCCATCCTCATTCTGGACTTGACCGACGTAGAAATTAATTTTTTTGGTATCCTCTTTTTGTGGACTTCGAGCGTTAGTCGATCTTTTTTGTTGACTCGCTGTTTGCTGTTCCGCTTGGGCGTAAAAAGAACTGGTAGCCGCTGAACTTGGTTCCGATTCTTGTTTTCGGGCAGTGGCAGCAGGTGCTGAAGGTTGACTTGCAGTTATTTCTCCCACAGGTTGATTATCAGGTAAAGGGACAATATCCACTGATTCTGCTAGAACTGGTGGTTCTTCTGCAAGCGTAGTTGCTGCTATTTGCACATCTGCCATTTCAGACTCAGCAGCAGTCGTATTGTCCAACTCAGCAAGGTCGGTTTTGGTTGGTGGAGTGACTACTTTAGATTTTGTTGTTGGTGGTGTTTTTGGCTTTGATTGAGTTGATTTTTTTGATGATGGATCTGCTTTTTTAGATTTTTTAGAAATAGTTTTTTCTTTACTAATTATTTGATTATCAGCTATTTGTGTTTCTGTTATTGTTGGTTGTACATTTTGTAAAGGTGCTGGAGCGGCTATTTTTTCCATATTATCACTAATCCCCGTTGGTTGTTCTATTTGATTCTGTACCCAGAAAAGTGTACTGACTACACCGACCATTGCCGCTGCTGCTGCTACTCTCGGCAAAGTGAAAATAGCTCCTTTCTCTTGACGTTTTTGAGCATTGGGTAAGCGACCTTTTAAGCGCTCTATAGTAGCCGAATGATCGCTATCTGGAAAAGCATCGTAACCTTCCATCGCTTCCGATAGAAACTCATCTTTTGCGGCCACTTGGCGAAGCTTTTTTTCTTCCTCCCAAGTGATACCACCTGCTACCCATTTTTTTAATAAATTCTTCATTGTTATGAATTGTACTGACGATTTTTATCGACGTAAAATTGTGCTTTTTTATTCCTTTATTTAATTGAGATTCAGAAAATAAGAATATTTTTTGTGCCAATTAATTCTGAAGGAATTGAACATGAATAGCCCCGAATGAAAATTCAGGGTGTGTGTAAAATAATTATTTCCTTACAACTCTGAAAGAGTTGAACCTGCCTTTCGGTAGGTATAAATGAGTTACATTCAACTCTTTCAGAGTTGTGAAGATGGGAGAAATTTACCCATATTGGGGTTGTGTAGAAAGTCAATTTTTGAATATTATTAAAACTTTTCATTATTTAATAATATTTGATAATGAATAATTTACAAAATTAAAAAATGAATAATTGTTTCTAATTTTGACTTTTTACACAACCCCAACCTGCCTTTCGGTAGGTATAAATGAGTTACATTCAACTCTTTCAGAGTTGTGAAGATGGGAGAAATTTACCCATATTGGGGTTGTGTAGAAAGTCAAAATATGTAAAATATTCGAATATTTTACATATTTAAAATCATAATAATCAACGATAAATATTTTATTAAAAATAATAATTTATTGATAAAATCGACTTTTTACACAACCCCTTATTCATGTTTAATCCTTTCAGGATTTTTACTGGCCCACTGCCAACTGTCTCACTGCCCACTGCAAACTGTCATACTGCCAACTGTCTTACTGCAAACTGTCTTACTGCCAACTGCAAACTGTCTTACTGCCAACTGCAAACTGTCTCACTGCCCACTGCTCACTGCTCACTGCCCACTGTTTTCTCTTTTTTTTCTATACAAATTTTTAAATTCCTTCTTCCGTTTTGGATATAAGAGCGGACTTTTCCAATATTCATATTTTTTTGTTCGGCAATATCTTTATAGGTTTGACCCTCAAAATAGAACAGTTGGACACATACTTTTTGTTCACCCGTTAGTGTCTCTAGACAACCAGTTAGTGCGCTTAGTTTGCCGTTAGTTGCG
>CALDTJ010000388.1 GCA_937924145.1 uncultured Saprospiraceae bacterium | reverse complement strand
TAGCTAATTTTTTGATGATTAGAGAGTTATTTAACCAATCCGAAAAAGATAAAATCCTTGCTCAACAGGCGATGGATACATTTTTTACAGGTAATTTTGACTTTGAATAAATCAAGTTAAAAATCTCCGTAGTTTTCAGATAGAAAAATCCGTTTAAAATCCATAAAATCCGCTCAATCCGTACAACCTATTCTTCTAGCAAAGAAATATAAATAAAAAGTCATGGTTTCCAATAAGCACATAAAAATAATAGCAGATAGTTTAAGAAAGGGAGGTGTGGTCGTATTACCTACGGATACGGTTTATGGTTTGGCAGTAAATCCAAACTTTCCCGATGCAGTTGAAAAATTATATAAACTAAAAGGTAGACCTAGAACGCAGCCTTTGCCTATCATGGTAGCAAAAAAAGAGCAATTAGCACCTTTAGGCATAGACATCAATCAGCCTGCTGCTAATATCTTGAATTCAGAATATGTGCCAGGAGGCGTAACCTTGATTTTAGGTTTTAAAGATAAACCTTTGGTGGATTGGCTTGAAGGGAGAGAAGAAGTGGGTATCCGAATTCCAGATGACGAACGATTATTAAAAGTATTGGCAGAAGTTGGTCCTTTACTCGTCACTAGTGCCAATAGACATGGCGAACCAGCAATTCCACAAGGCGTGGAAGAGATATTGCCACAGTTGGATGGTGAACCCGATTTGGTTATTCATGGAGGAACGCCCAAAACGGCTCCTTCTACGATTATCAATTGTCGGACTACTCCACCATCAATTCTACGGGCTGGCGCTATTCCAGAAGAAGTTTTACAACAATATTTTGATAAAAAGACCCCTCAATCAGGGAATTTAGTTTTGGGTATTGAATCTTCTTGCGATGATACCGCAGTAGCGATAGTAGACGAAGATGGAAATGTATTATCCTCGGTTATTCAATCTCAAGTCAGCATCCACAACGAATTTGGTGGTGTTTTTCCTGAATTTGCAGGTCGAGCCCACGTATTAAACATCTTGCCCACTGTTGAAAAAGCAATGAAGGATGCCAATGTTAAGCAAGCTGATATTAGAGCAATCGGAGTGACCAGAGGTCCAGGATTGATTGGTTCTTTATTGGTAGGCTTGAATACTGCCAATGGCTTAGGCTTAGGTTGGGATCTTCCTGTAATTGGTGTCAATCATTTAAGAGGTCATTTAAGGAGTGCGGATTTAGATCAGAAAAGGGTCAAGTATCCAGCTGTTATATTATTGGTCTCAGGAGGACATACCTTTTTGGCTTACATGAAAGATCAAAATACCATTGATTTATTGGGATCTACGCGAGATGATTCTGTAGGCGAGGCCTATGATAAAGTTAGTCGAATGTTAGATTGGGGCTACCCCGGTGGACCAGTTGTAGATAGAAATGCCAAGAAAGGACAACCAAATATTCCTTTTCCAAGACCGATGTTACACAAGGGATTAGAGTTCTCTTTTTCTGGTTTGAAATCAGCAGTTGCTAGGTATTTAGCTGATCCTGCGAATGTTATTAACAAAGAAGATATTGCCGCCTCTTTTGTCGCATCGGTGATGGAAGTACTCGTCAAAAAATGTAAAAGAGCTTTGGATCAATATCCTGCAGTTTCTTTAGTCGTAGTGGGTGGTGTCGCTGCTAGTCCACAATTAAGGGCAGAAACACAGGCACTTTGTGATGAAAAAGGGATAGAATTGTGTTTACCTCCGCTCAAATGGGCTACGGATAATGCGGCTATGATTGCCTTGGCTACTTGGGATTATATTCGGCAGGATAAAATGATTTCGGCTGCGCCTCAGTTGCAGTTGCCGATCACGGAGTACTGATTTGGGTTTGAATTATTTATTTTAATACTTTTGAGAAAGTAAGTACCTCATACTTATTTAAAAAAAATTATGTCAAAAGGAGAAAAAGTCGATCAAATTCCTTTTAAAGATTTCGGAGGGTCAGGTGAAATAATTCATTTGGCTCATGCAAATGCGTATCCTCCTGGTAGTTATATACAGTTGATTAAGCCACTTCTGAGTAAGTACAAAGTATTGGCTATGCATCAAAGACCGCTATGGGAAGGCAGTACTCCAAAATCACTAAAGAGCTGGGAACTTCTGGCAGACGATTTGATTTGCTTTTTTGATCAACAAAAACTATCCAATATTGTCGGCATGGGCCACTCAATGGGTGGTGTTGTTTCTATTATGGCAGCTACAAAAAGGCCCGATCTATTTTCAAAATTGATTCTGATTGATCCAGTTCTTTTTCCGAAAAAGGTAAGTTTCATGACTAATCTTATGCCCATCTGGATGAGAAAACGATTTATTCCAATCGCCAAATTATCTATCAAAAGGAGAGATTTATGGGATAATCAACAAATAGTCTACGATTCTTTTAGAACCAAAAAGGTATTTAGATCATTTTCTGACACTGCATTATGGGATTTTGTAAAGGCAGGAACTAAACCAAATGGTAATGGAAAGGTAACGTTAGCCTATCCTAAAAACTGGGAAACCCAAGTTTATATTACAGCACCTTCCGTATTGAAAAAATTAAGCAGCTTAACTATCCCAGTTTTAGCAATCAAAGGACAATATTCGAATGTAATTACCTCAGAGGTATGGTCTAAATGGCAGCAAACACAACCTAACGGCACATTTTTAGAATATCCAAATTCAGGGCATTTAGTTCCAATGGAATACCCTAACGAATTAGCAGCTTGGATATTAGATAATATTTAAGTAGTAAGAGTGTGGTATCTTTTAGCTTGAACTTGGCGTCTTATCCACTAACAGCTCATAAACTATTCGGAAAAATTATTCATAAAACATTTATTGCTTTACTTTCCTATAACTTCTGAACAAATACTAATCAGTAGTCTAAAGTAGTTTTGTAGAAGCCCTCACTGTTTTTTAATCCTCTTTATTTATACCTCTCAAATTTACTAAATCCAATATTAAACTTGCCATCCAAATAACTAATTCGTATATGAAATTCTTATTTGTATAGCAAGTCTATTCTTTTCTTATACACTCCGACCTAATGGTTCAAGACATAAATTCTTGACAGTTAAATCGGCGTCTTAGGCATCCCGTCCGCTATGGATTGGCGTCAAGTAAAAATTATACAATACTTAAAATATTGATTATCAGTACCATTAGTATTTTTTAGATAATCAGATAAAAAATTGATAGGTCAACGCTTAGATAGTTGTCCTTCATTTATTCGTCGTACAAAAAAAGTATACAACGGATAAATGAAGGACAATTGATCTCGATGTTGACAAAACTAGTTTTAAGAGTATCCATTTTCTATCTGATGCTCTATTTTGATAATCGCATAAAAAAGTAATAATCAGTTGTCCTTCATTAATCCGTTGTATAATTAAACTATTAGATAATCAGATAAATAATTGATATAGCATTTAATATAATATCTAGTTAAGCATCCGTGTATCTAAATGATGGTACACGGATTAAAGGGTACACGGATATTTATCATTTTTTTACCTGATGCTCTAATTTATCTTAATCACTTAATTATCAACACATTAAGCATAGCAACTAAATAAACTACCCAAAATAAAACAAAAAGTTAGTTATTTTATTTGCTTAAAACATTTTTTGTTTTAAATTTGCAATCATTAAAAAAATCTGTTGAATGATAAAAAAACTACACTTATGCAAAAAGAGATTGCTACCACCAATCCTCCCCCATTTGCCTTTATGAATTTTAAGGAATATGGAAAAAAATTAAATGAAAATTGGTTTGAAATTGTGATGATTCCCATGATTTTATACCTAATGATTTCTAAGGACGTTAGTGTTTCTTTTCAAATGGGCCAGGAGGCGACCTCATTTAGAAAAGAGCAATTAGTGCCGAAAGCTAATACCACCAGCTTAACATTCCCTATTAGTAAAAAAACATCTTTTTCAGAAGAAAAATCTTTTAACCTTGGATCATGGTTAGACAGTCGAAAGGCATCTAAGTCTGATAAAAAAACAAGCAAAAAACAAGCTCAAAAACCTAAAAAAGTACCTAGAGCACAACATTTCTCAAATTTGACATTTATCATGAGTCCTACTTATGCTAAACGAAAAGGGATTCCAGCTTCAGTCGTCAATGATCGAAAGCAAAATTGCTACGATTATGTAAAGAAGTTCTCTAAGGCTGCTCTGCAAGAACAAAAGGAGTATGGCATTCTTGCAAGTATCACACTCGCACAGGGTCTTTTGGAGTCCAATGCAGGAGATAGCAGATTGGCAAGAGAGTCTTTGAATCATTTTGGTATCAAATGTCGCCGAAAATGTAGGGGCTGCACTTGTCGAAATTATCATGATGATGATATTTACGACATGTTTCGGGTCTTTACTGATCCTATGGAAAGCTATCGAGAACATTCGATTTTATTGAATAATTCTCGTTACAAGAAATTAAAAAACTATGGGAATGATTATAAAAAGTGGGCTTATGGCTTGAAAAAAGCAGGTTATGCTACTGATAAAAGATACGCGGAGAAGCTAATTATGATTATTGAAGCTTTGAAGTTGGATCGTTTTGATGCTTTGTGAATGATTTGGGTACTGACTTTTTTACTAAAAAAATATAGCTTTTTATCCAGCCGTATATTTTAAACAAATAAATAATCAATTGATTATCAACTACTAATACTTTAACTAATTAAAATTTTATAACTATGAATACATTAAATGTAGCGAAAGGTCATCAGCAGGTAATGTCTTATTTGACGGTTAATGGAGCTTATAAATTCATGAGTTTTTTAAAGAATGTTTTTAATGCTGAGGAACAACTGACTGTTCCTAGATCCAAAGATTTGGTCATGCATGCTGAAATGAAGATCGGAGATACGACTTTATTGATTACAGATGCCGTTTCTGAAACGCCTGTGACTCCCGCAGAATTATTTATTTATGTGGACGATACGGATAAGACCTACAAAAAGGCTATAAAACAAGGTGCTACCCCACTTTTAGAACCAGAAACCTCTGAATATGTGAAAAGAACGGCAGGTATTAAGGATTCTTTTGGAAATACTTGGTGGTTACATACTATATAAAGCCATGTCGTTTAAGTTTACTCTACCCTATGAAAATTATTTTTGCTAAAATGAGTAAATGGGAAAGTGAATAAATGATTAAATGTTGATACAAATTGGGACGAGTAACCTAAATTTGAAACGATTACCTCTAGTTTATTTATTTTTTCATTTAGTCATGTACTCATTTTGACAATTTAAAAAATGGTAGGGTACAATATGAGCATTTATCATCTTGACAAAAAATTACGGGGACGCTTTGACTAAGGGAGTTAGAAATAAATAAGCTACGCAAATTTGACGCAGGATTTTTTATCTCAGACAAGGCAAAAAACGCAGACAATGCAGGGCATTGGCGAGTATTTTTAACGCAGTATGAGGTAAAAAAGACAAGCTCAAATG
>CALDTJ010000387.1 GCA_937924145.1 uncultured Saprospiraceae bacterium | reverse complement strand
CTTTTCGATATAGAACCTGTCAAAGGAACAGGCAACTACGTCTTTGATAAAGCGGGCAATAAATATTTAGATTTATACGGTGGTCATGCAGTGATTTCGATTGGGCATGGGCATCCACATTATGTGGAAAAAATATCCAATCAAGTAAACATGCTTGGCTTTTATTCTAACTCTGTACAAAATCCTATGCAACAGGAATTGGCAGATAAGTTAGGAGCTCTATCTGGCTGCAATAAATATGAATTATTTTTATGTAATTCAGGAGCAGAGGCCAATGAAAATGCTTTAAAACTAGCCTCTTTCAAAACGGGAAAAACAAAGGTCATTTCCTTTAAAAAAGCTTTTCACGGGCGTACTTCTGCGGCAGTGAATGTCACGGATAAATCCAGTATTCAAGCCCCGATCAATCAGTTATTCAAAAAAGAATTTCACAAATTCAATCAGCTAAAGTCTGTTGAAAAAAGTCTAAAAAAAGGGGACGTTTGTGCAGTTATTGTAGAAGGGATTCAGGGCATCGGTGGTATTCATGTTGCTAAAAAAACATTTTTGGAAGGCTTGAGCAAATTGTGTAAAAAGCATAAAGCCATTCTGATTTTAGATGAGATTCAGTCTGGTTTTGGGCGAAGTGGACATTTCTTTTCTTTCCAACACTCTAAAATTAAACCTGACATTATTTCTATGGCAAAAGGCATGGGAAATGGTTTTCCTGTCGGAGGTATTCTGATTAATCCAAAGGTTTTCAAGGCATCTTATGGTTTGTTAGGAACTACGTTTGGTGGCAATCATTTAGCCTGCGCTGCCACTACTGCAGTTTTGGATGTGCTGAAAGCAGATGAGCTAATAGAAAATGCTAAAGAAGTAGGTGATTATTTCATAGAACAGGCAAAAAAGATCAAAGGTGTTAAAGAAGTCCGAGGAATGGGTTTAATGATAGGTATTGACATGGGCTATCCTATCAAAGAACTTAGAAAAGAAATGCTTTTCCAAAGAAGAATTTTTACAGGTTCGTCATCCGATCCAAATGTCATGCGGTTATTACCTCCTTTAGGCCTAACCAAAAGAGAAGTAGACGTTTTCATCAAAGCATTCTCCAAAGTATTATTGAATCACGATAAAGGCGCAAAGATTATTGATCATGTAGATTAGCGAGTTGCGAGTTGCGGGTTTCGTGTTAACCCGTAACTCGCAACCCGTAGTTATGCAAAACTTCACATCCGTTCACGATGTCAAAAACATAAAAGACTTAGTCAAAGAAGGATTAAAACTGAAAAAAAATCCTTTGAAGTATAAAAAACTAGGACAAGATAAAACACTCGTTTTATTATTCTTCAATCCCAGTTTGAGAACTCGGCTAAGTACTCAAAAGGCTGCTTTAAATTTAGGCATGAATGTCATCGTCATGAATATGACGGAGGGGTGGAATCTAGAATTTGAAGATGGCGTCACGATGAATACTGATAAAGCAGAACACATCAAAGAGGCGGCAAAAGTGATTAGTCAATATGCCGATATTATCGGTATTCGAACTTTTCCTTCGTTGACCGATAAGAAAAAAGATTACGCTGATTTTATTCTAAATAAATTCATCGAACATTCGGAAGTACCGATCATTAGTTTAGAATCTGCAATTCGGCATCCATTGCAATCTTTAGCAGATTTATTGACGATGAAAGAATTAGGTAAAACGAAAAAACCTAAAGTGGTTTTAAGTTGGGCTCCACATCCGAGGGCTTTGCCTCAGGCAGTTTCCAATTCATTTGCAGAATGGGTATTAAATGCAGGAGTAGATTTGACGATTACGCATCCAAAGGGTTATGAATTGGCTAAAAAATTTACAAAAGGAGCGACGATAGAATACGATCAAGAAAAGGCATTTAAAGGGGCGGATTTCGTTTATACTAAAAACTGGTCCTCATTTAAAGATTATGGAGAAATTATTTCTACTGATGAATCTTGGATGATTACCAAAGCTAAAATGGACTTGACCAATAATGGAAAGTTTATGCACTGTTTACCTGTTCGTAGAAATGTGGTGGTAGCAGGAGATGTTTTAGATAGCAAATATGCGGCAGTCATTAATCAAGCAAATAATCGGACGTATGCTGCTCAAGCAGTTTTAAAAAATATACTAGAGGCTCTGTAATCAAATAAACCAACAAGAATCTAGTGAGAGTTCTTTTCTGTAGAGGTGTGGCGAGTTCACGCCTCTACTCATTTATAAGAAGAACGTAACCATTCGGTATCGTCAATTATTAGACGCTTGGAAGTAGGCTGTTCAGAATTTGAAAAATAGTTCCCTTGCTTTTTAAAACCGATGAATTAAGTCTCCAGACTTGATTCTAATATCCAAGTCGTCTCCTGACGACAAGCAACATACGCTGGTCAGGAGACCAGCAAATATTAATTTCAAGTCTGGAGACTTGAAATATCGGGTTCATTTAAGTGGTGTTCCTAAATGAACTTAAATATCCAAATGGTAAATAAATTTTTTAGTAAATCTAGATAGTAAATCAGCATGAAAAAAAAGCTAACAGTTATAAAAATAGGAGGAAACGTTATCAATGATGAGGCATTATTAGCAAAAGTATTGGCTGATTTTGCAGCTTTAAAAGAAGATAAAATATTGATTCATGGAGGAGGAAAACGAGCAAGTGCATTGATGCGTCAAATGGGTATGAAACCTAATATGATTGAAGGTAGACGAGTCACCGATGCCGCAACTTTGGAAGTGGTAACGATGGTTTATGCAGGGTTAATTAATAAAAAAATCATTGCGGATTTACAAGCAATTGGGGTGAATGCAATCGGTCTGACAGGGGCAGATTTGAATGCTATTCAATCTCATAAGCGAATTGTAAAAGACATAGATTATGGGTATGTTGGAGATATTGATCAAATCGAATCGACGAATATTTCAAAATTAATCAATGCTGATTTTACGCCTGTTTTTTGTGCGATTACGCATGATAAACAAGGGCAGTTATTGAACACCAATGCCGATAGTATTGCCTCAAGAGTAGCAGCTGGCATGAGTGAACTACATGAAGTTACGTTAATGTTTTGTTTTGAAAAAGATGGGGTATTAAGCGATGCCGATGATGACACTTCCGTCATTCCAAAGTTGACTTATCAACAATTCGAAGACTATAAAGCAACAGGTGTTATCTATGAAGGCATGGTTCCCAAAATGGAAGGTGCTTTTTTTGCTTTACAAAATGGGGTTAAAAATGTTTTTATTGCAGGAACAACTGCTTTAACAAAAAATGCCCTTAAAGGAACGCAATTAATTGAATAGTATGAACCTTACGGACTGATAAGGAGTTTCTATCTTTGTAATAATTAATTTAAGTAGCAGAGTATACCAGTATTAATTCGGATAATCATCGGAATTAACCTGTTCCGTTCGAAGTGCTTAGACCTTCCTTAAATGTATTAATAATTAGGATTCGCCGACCTAAAGGTCGCCTAACAGGACAGGCTAAAGCCTGTGCTACCAATTAATCAAAATTCATAGCAATGGAAAAAAGAATCGTGCATTTATTAAAACATGGAAACTTGCGGGCAACGAGTGCTAGAAGGAGAGTCTTAGAAAAGTTTATCCTAGCTGGCTCTCATGCACTGTCTAGCTATGAATTGGAACAAACTTTTAAAGATGAAGTCGAAAATAATGGCTTAGAAAAAATAGATCGGATTACGCTTTATAGAACTTTGAAGACTTTCGAAGAGTCAGGTATTATTCACCAGGCGGTGGATGTTAGTGGAAAGTCGAAATATGCACTTTGTTCGGAAGATTGTTCTAGCCATAAGCACGACGATCATCACGCTCACTTTTTTTGCAAAAAATGCGAAAAAACGGTCTGCTTGGATGATGTAAAAATTCCAGTTGTGAACCTTCCAAAAAAATACCAATTGGAGGATAGCCAATTGGTATTATCTGGAGTATGTGACGAATGTCAACTATAGAATTATCCCTTAAAAACTTTATCAAATTATTCTCCCTCTGCTCCTGCTTTCATTTTCTCTGCATTCTCTGCAACTTGCAATGCCTCTAAAATACCATCAATATCTCCTTCTACAATTTTATCTAAACTATAAAGTGTTAAGTTAATTCGGTGATCTGTTACTCTATTCTGTGGGTAATTATACGTGCGTATCTTACCTGAACGATCTCCAGAACCAATTAAGGACTTCCGAGCCGCAGCTACCTTTGAATTGTGCGCCTCTCGCTGCACATCATACATTTTCTGGTATAAACGTTGAATAGCAATTTCTCTATTTTGAGTTTGAGATCGTGCATCCGTACTCTCTGCTACAATTCCAGTTGGAATATGCGTAAAACGAACACCCGATTCTGTTTTATTAACGTGCTGACCACCTGCACCACTTGCACGGAAAGTATCTGTTCTTAAATCAGCTTTATTAATATTTACATCTTCCATTTCCAACTTAGGCATCACCACCACCGTAGCAGCTGAC
The DNA here is from genome assembly GCA_937924145.1 of uncultured Saprospiraceae bacterium. Classification (GTDB taxonomy): domain Bacteria; phylum Bacteroidota; class Bacteroidia; order Chitinophagales; family Saprospiraceae; genus JAFMDF01. The sequence goes on along the minus strand of CALDTJ010000387.1, from coordinate 2,444 downwards.
GTGTGTACTCTACCTTGGGATTCTGTTTTAGGAACTCTTTGAACTCTATGCGCCCCAGATTCAAATTTCAATCTACCATAAACATTATTCCCGGAAACCTCTAAAACCAGTTTAGAATAACCACCAACAGAACCTTCTGTAATACTTAAAACATCCACTTTCCACTTCTGTCGATCAAAAAATCGAGAATACATTTTATATAAATCACCAGCAAAAATACTCGCCTCATCTCCCCCCGTTCCAGAACGAATCTCCACAATCACATCCTTTTCATCTTCTGGATCTTTTGGAATTAATAAAACTTTCAATTTTTCTTCTAATTTTTCTTTTTGTGGCTTAAGTTCATTCAATTCCTCTTTCGCCATTTCCTTCATATCAGGATCGTCCTCCGCCTGCATTTCTTCGGCAGTTGCTATATTTCCAAGTATCTCTTTATATGCTTTGAATACTTCAACCACTTCTTTTAGATTGGAATAATCTTTATTGGTTTTCGCATATAGCTTTTGATCAGAAACGATACTTGGATCGGATAACCGTTCTTCTAAATAATAGAATCGCTCTTGAATTGCCTCTAGTTTATCTAACATGGTTGGTGATTAGTGATTTGTAGATTAATGATTAGTTCTGGCAAGGGGCTGCCATTGATAAATAGCAGAATAGCTACATGAAGAAGTGTGTACCTAATAAGTTTATCATTTTCGAAAATTTTAGAATGCAAAAGTAAGTTTTTTATTTGTATCGAAGAATCGTTTTTTCTTCAAACGCCCGATATTTTCAGTCCTGACTGGAAATCCATATTAAAGTCGTCTCCTGACGACCATACTCCATCCGAATATAAATAGACTTTAGGCGACTGAAGTCGCCTGTACTAGAACAACTCCACCCAATGCACCGCCTTTTTCCCCGTAAAATGTTCGATCTGATGGCGGCAACTAAAACCACAAGCCACCAAAGCATCGTCGGCTTTCACATTGTCATTGACAAAAGGAAAAAGGATCTCTGCTCCAATTTTTTCGGACAAGGCGTAATGCTCTTTTTCATAACCAAAAGAACCAGCCATCCCGCAACAACCAGAAGGAATTTCAGAAATATTACTATTGGTCACTAAGCTTTTCATAGCGTCCGTTCCATAAATCGCTTTCTGGTGGCAATGTCCATGTACAAAAATATTTTTGGCTTTAGTTTTTAATTCTTGTTTGATGTTTCCTGCGGCTATTTCTTGTTGAATAAAAACATCAATCATTTTTACATTTGCCTTCAAGCGCTTAGCCAAGCCGTCATCATCAATTAAATCAGGAAGGTCATCCGTGAGGGCAGAGGCACAGCTTGGCTCACAAACGACCACCGTTAAACCTTGTTGGAAATACTTATCCAGATTTTGAGCGGTCTTTGTCCCTTCTCTTTTGGCATCTCTTAAAAAGCCGTGGGAAATTTTTGGACGTTGACAACAACCGACATTGGCTAAAATTACTTCATAACCCAAAGTTTGTAATAACTGAGTGGCAGCAATACCGATATTTGGTTCGTGAAAATTTAGGTAAGTATCTGCAAAAAGCACCACCTTTTCGGCTACACCTTGTTTTGGCTTGTAATTCTTCGCAAACCATTTGTAGAAGGGTTCGGCAGCATAAGCGGGCAAAATTCGTTTAGGTGAAATACCAGCAGTTTTCTCTAAAGTTTTACGGAAGAGTTTTGTTTTTTGAATTCGATTGACGAAACCAGATAAAGCACCAGAAAATTTAGCCGCCATACCAGCAGAATCTCGCACAAATCGATCTCGTAAAGGTATTCCTTGTTCATCATATTTTTTCTGCCACACCTCCCCTTTCAATTTGCCCATATCCACATTACTTGGACATTCAGATTTACAGCCTTTGCAGGACAAACATAAATCTAAAGCATCGACTACTTCTTCATTAGTCAATCCATCTTTCAATTGATTGGACATAGCCAATCGTAAAGCATTCGCTCGACCACGAGTAGAATGTTCTTCTTCCCGAGTTGCTTTGAAACTTGGACACATCGTACCACCTTGAATCTTTCGACATTCCCCAACGCCTGTACACATGTGTACCGCATTTTCAAAACTGCCATCTTCTTTGTATTTAAAAATAGTTTCGACGGGTTTATCTTGATAAGCCGCACCATAGCGCAAGTTTTGGTCAATCGGTTGGGCATCAATAATTTTCCCTGGATTCATTAAATTTTCGGGGTCAAATAATTGCTTGACTTCTTTTAATAAACCATAAACATGGTCTCCAAAAAACTCTTTGAGTTTATAACTTCTCACCAATCCGTCGCCATGTTCCCCACTCCAAGAACCACCATATTCTTTCACTAAATCGAAAGTGTCTTCTGAAATTCGTTTAAAGCGTTCAATATCTTTTGCTTGGCGCAAATCTAAAATTGGGCGCACATGAATCACGCCTACACTTGCATGGGCG
>CALDTJ010000386.1 GCA_937924145.1 uncultured Saprospiraceae bacterium | reverse complement strand
ATCGGTAGAAATTTGATAAATTATTTGATTTTCATTGTGCCGTAGGTACAATATATACAACATACTGTACCTACGGCACAGTCAGAACTTGGGTCAATTACCTATTTCTACCGATATAAAACCCCTAAAGGGGTTTCTGCCCAAATGTGTGTACGTGGTAGCCCTTAAAGGGCTGTCAGCTATTAGTCACCTTTTCCTCTTGTCCGCACCATCAATTCATTTCGCTTGCTCCCAAATTCTCGACCCATCATTTGCCAGCAAGTCACAAAAAAAGCGGCGATAACAGGACCAATCACAAACCCAGAAATACCGAACCAAGAGATGCCACCAAAAGTAGATAAGAGGATCAAATAATCGGGTAATTTGGCATCTTGCCCAACCAATCTTGGATGTAAAAAATTATCAATTAGACCAATAAAACCTGCTCCAACGGCTATCAAAATCAATCCCTTACCTATATCTCCCTGTGCTAATAAAACGATTGCCCAAGGGCCCCAGATTATAGCACTTCCGAAAGGCAGCAAAGATGCAACAATCATCACAATACCCCATAGAAAGGCCGCTTTGATGCCTAATGCCCAAAACAACAAACCTCCCATAAGTCCTTGTATAAATGCGACCACTAAACTACCTTTTACGGTAGCCCGAGCTACATTTTCAAAACGACTCATCAGTTCCAATTCTTTTTTATCTTTCATGGGAATGACCCACAACAACTCTCGCACTAATTGGTCACCATCTCTTAAGAAAAAGTAGAAAATATAGAGGCTTAAAAAAAAATTGACCATCAAACCAATGATATTTTGGCTTAGACCAATGGCTTGATTGGCAATAGATTCGATGCTGTTTTCGAAAAATTTAGTGACTTTCTTCTCTATTTTCTTTTTAGAAAAACCATATTTCTTCAAAGTTTTCTTTTCTATGGGAATAGCATCTCTAAGATCTTCAACCTTCTCTTCGATAGAAATATCTGACTTTTGAATGTCCGATAAAATTTCTCCTGACTGAAAAACAACCGCTCCACTCACAAGTAGCAGTGGAATCACCAAAATGAGAGTAGCATATCCTAAAGTCAAACCCGCTGCCCGACTTGGACTTTCAGGCATTTTTGCTAATATGCGCTTAAATTTTTTGTGGAATAAAATGGTAAGTACAATCGCCCAGAAAACGGATAGTATAAATTCTCCTATTAATCCCAAAAAGGCAAGGGAAACTACAAATACCAATAATAGGAAAAAGTACCTTGGCATATTTCTTTTCATCGTTTTGTTTTATGCTTGTTTACTGTGCTGTTTCAACTTCTACTACTCCGCCCTCCTCTTTAGCTAACTCCAAACTATCTGCTCGAAAAGCAGCTACCTCTGCCAAACTATCCAACCTGGCAGCTTTCGCCAATTTTGCCAAAACGTGTTCCTGTTGTGGGAACAAATCATCTACCTTACCTGCTAAAACTCGGTGATCCCAAGCAGAATTCCGCTCTAAGACATTCGTCATTAAGGCAACCATATACACCGTACTGTCGGGACGTTCCACGATAGCTACTGAATTCATGTAATTATACACATTTCCTGCATATTTTTTACAATTTGGGTCTTTTTCTCGATTACATTTATAGAGACTACCTGACTTGAAATAAAGCCCTGATTTTCGCAAAGCTTTTTCTCCACCATAGCGTATTCTACGATCCGTCATATAAAGCAAGCGTTTCATTTCCAAGCTTGTCTGTGGGTCGTTGATATTTCCTCTTTCTAATGCCAACATCCATTTCATCAAAGCTTTTGGGGTCCCCACACTACCTCCTTTGGGTGGTACAATGCCCGACGCACCACGGGTAAACATCGTCCCCAATCGCCATTCGTCATCCGTAATTCCAAGAGAACGCAATGGTTCGTGGACTACGTGGACCGCTAGATCTGCCAATTCTTTTCGATTCGATTCCTTAAAAAAGCTATCAATTTCTGTCGGTTGAAGGGTCAAATATTTTTCATTAAAAGCACGCATTAAAATCGCCTCTCGCCAAACCACACTTGCTGCCCCGTTATTACTGACCGAGACCATGTGGTCTATCCATTCGTACAAACTAAACACATCTTTTTGGGTGACTTTTCGCTTAACTTGACGTTCTTTCTCTGCATCATAAACAGGGACCGTATGGTGGTCATAAACGGCAAATTCACCACCTGTAATCATCTTATTTTTCAATAATTCTACTCGCTTATCAAAATCATTGGGGTATAAATTTTCCAATTCGCAAAAAATAGCTGTTAAGACTGCCAATTTTCCGACACTCCCAGGTTGATACCCTCGATCCTCTTTATGCGCTGCATATCTGACTGGTTTACCAGGAGTTATTTCCATCAAAGTCAACGAGTAACTGGCATCTAATCTTGGAAATATTTTTTCTAAATTAGCCTGTAATTCAGGATCAATTGGAGGCAACTCATGTAATCTATTTGAGCGTTCATCACCATAAAGCGTCAACTGAATTTCGTCCATCGTTTTTTGAGCACCAGGAATGGCTTTTTTGCCTTTTATTGCTCCACTTTCTACTTTTTGTAAATAGAGTAAACGGCGAATACCTGTCCTAAAAAAACCATCTATTGGATAGGCAGCTAGTTCGACAACTGAGGTCGATAAGAAAAGAAAAAGAAGTATGATTGATTTTTGCATAATGTTTTCTTGTTTGATGATTAATGATAGATGCACGTGTCAGACACCTCGCAGGTGTCAAACAAGTGAGTCATCCAGTAATTCTAAAACCATCCCTTTCGTCCACGAATTTGCACCATTTTATCTGCTGGCATTTTTGGAGAAATAGATTCTAAATAAGTAGAACTTTTCGCCCGTTTATTTTCCACAAAAGGACGCACCTGAAACAACCACGGAAAGTCATCTTTGAAACCCAATTCTATATCAAAAGGTCCATGATTTGAGCTACTTAGACTTTTAGGAAATTGATGATGAATATCATAAGCCAATTTCCTTAATTGGTACAAATTATCATCGTTTAAAATGTTATCCTGAAAAGTCGCTTTATTCATAATCGAGCCACCAGCATCTGGCAATCGACGGTAATTTGGTTCTCTAGCAGGAGACAATAAGACATTTTCTTGCGTATGCTTTAATAAATAAGTCTCTGCCGCTTGCCCGTCTACTGCACCTCCTGCCCCTCTACTAAAAGCAACGGTTACATCTCTGCCATCTCTAGTCGTAATCCCTTTAGTAATCACTACGCCAGAATAATCGACATCCACCGTTGGGATAATGAGAATGGAAGGAAAAACATTTTCGGGGTTCAACAAATAGCGTTGTCGCCACTTAAAACTTCTTTCGGTGTAAGGCGATGCCCAAACTTCTTTGATCCCGTTGATAATATCTCGATTACTAACTACATTAAACTTGGTCAAATTTAGTCCTGCACCCGTGAATTCTTCCAAATCTTCCATGTTGGTATCACTCCTTAGAAATACAGGGGTCTTGCCCATTTCTGTTCCAAAAGCAGCTTTAAAACTAGCTCTCAAATCAGTCATAAAACGAGTCGATAATCTGATCTTGTTAATTGCTTTTTTGAGCGTGGCTAGTCGCTCTAAAATATATGCCTCTCGCTGTGCTGCCGTCTTACCTTCGGCTTGCATACCTTCTGCCCGTAGAAAAGTCTGATGTAAAAAATCCCAATAAGAGACGGATTGATCAGGCATTTTTTGGTCTAAATGCTTTCGGAAAATGCCAAACGGAATGACTAAACCTTCTACTACATTCTCTGGAAACAAGGCTTTTAATTGTCCTAGATTTGCTGCTTTCGGACCACATAGCACACCCGAAGAAGTTGCATCCACTTCCCGCATATTCAACACACTCGTTTGAGTTAAATCAATCTTCTCGGTAGGTACGGTCACTTTTTCGGCACTTCTTTCTTTTTTAGAAAATAAATCCTTTTCTACCTGCGACATATCTTCCGCCAACTTCATAATAACGGTCCCTTCGTTGGATACCGCATAAAAGACATTTTTGCCTTGGTATCGTTTTAAATCCGCTAAGTTTTCGTTAGAAATAACGGCATTTGGAATCCCCAAATTTCTAGCTAATAACTGAACGTGTGACACCATATTTCCTTCGGTAACTGTCGCAATTCCTGCCACAGGTTTTAGGCTAGACGGTGGACGTCGGAACAGATATATCTTACCATTGTCTACCTCAGGATCTTCTTCGTAGCTATCTACTACCACCAATTGTCCCATCGCATAACCAGGATTTAAACCTCTTGCCCCACTTTGACCAGCTATCTTGAATAATTGATTGGACAAACCTGCCTCTTTAGCAATTCTATCGCCCAATTCACTTACATTTTGTCCTAATCTTAATAAAACAGAACCTCGAATAATATCATCTGTAAAATCTTTTGCCTTTGGTTCAAAGCCATCATACAAATCAACTACATCTCCATAAACGCCATTGACCATGCCTGTCCCCCACTCGACGACGCCTCTAGCCGTTGCTAAAAAATCATCTAAGTCGGTCAGTAAAATTTCATCGGTCAAAGGCACCGCTAATTGTCCTTCTACTTTTTCCCATTCCCAGTTTTCGATAAATCCTGCACCAGCAGTTGCCATGGCGGAATAACAAATTTTATCCATTACCTCGGCAGTATTTTCAGGTGTCCATTCTGCTATTTCTTTAAAAAATAATTCTTCTAAATCATTAGAAATATCTAGCATGGCTAACTTGGAACTAGGACTACCAACTTCTGGCATACTTTGTCGAATTGCCATAATCATTTCAGCCGTTGCCATCGTTCGAGAGGGTTCATTCGAAAAATCGGCATGTTGTTGTACATAAGTTTCCAACTGTTGTCGAATTGGATAACGACTGGAAATAGCCCTTATACTATTGTTCAAAATATTCAAATCGACGGGCTGATACATCTCTTTCATGTCTGTAATCAACTCATCGAATTGAGCAACTAACTTTGGTGATAATTTTTTATTATACTCTTCTTTGAAAGCCTCTACTTTATCTATGTCCGTTGCATCAGGCTGCCCGTGAATCTTTACCCGAATATCTTGAAATTTGGGATAAGCCTCAGAAATATTTTTAGAAACGACTCGTACATTATACGACCCTTTGGTTTCTGCTTTGTGTGGGACAGTCTTTGCTGCTTGTCGCAAAAGAAAAAATTGATGGTCAACCGTTTTACTATTTTTTAAAATATCCAATAAAAATGCTTTGCCCCAAGCTCGTTCGTCTTCTACTTGAAAAGCTCCTCGGTAATATTGTCCCTTTTCTAAAATCCATCCATTATCGCTTTCTTTTAGAAATTTTTCTAGTTGATATTGTTTAACACGGGAGTTATAATTCCGAGCATCCCAGAAGTCGTCGATATCGGTAGTCGCTAAAATTTGACCTAAGAAAATGTGTTGATTTTTGGCTAATGCCACTATCTCCTCTTTATGTCTTGCTCGTTGGTTTCCTCCTTTTTCTGCACAGGGTTCTCTAGGCATCTGAATCGAATCATTCGGGCAGAACCAGCGAATATCCTTAAACGGACCTCGACTATCTAAACGATAAGACTCGATTAAAGCTTGAATTTTAGTGTCAGATAAGTTTTGTGCTGAACCAGCAAAAGGGAAGGAAAGTAATAGTAACAAGAATAAACGCTCCATCGGAAGGCATTTTAAGGATTAATTTATTTATGGGTATAGGTTGCTTTAATTGAAATGTAGCAGTTGAAAAACCAATTTCAAAATAGGCGTCCCTAAAACGGATGAGTTGGCTACTTGTTTAATCGAAATTTAATAAAAGTGATAAAGCACAAAGGGGGCTCCTATTCCACTTTTGAACATCCTTGATACTTAGCCGTTTTAGGGAAAATTCATTTATATAGCGTCAAAAAAGCGCTCATTTTTGGTCAAAAATTTAAAAAATCATGCATACAGCAACCTTACCAAATATCCCTGCACCTTCAAAAAATGGACAAGGGAAGGTCAAAAAGACAAAAAAAGCAGATAAGATTATTAAAAAATTCACCATTATTTCCACAGGAAGTGGATTGATCCCGAACCCTGTCGCCTCGGTTGGGGCAACGGTTGGAGCGCAACTATTCATGATAAAAGAATTATGCGAACTATTCAAAGTACCGTTCGAGGAACAACAAACGGCTGTATTAATCAATTCCGTGATCGGTGGTGTATTAACCAAAGCCATTTCTATGTTCGTTTCTACGGTCGTTCCAAATAACTCGCCTACTAATGGCCCAGATTTTTCGGGAGCGGCTATTTGTGGTTTATATACGGCAACGGTAGGAGAATACTATAAAGATCATTTTCAAAATGGTGGTAACTTAGAAAATGCTACGTTAAGTGACTTGGGTGACTATTTCATGGCGGAAATTCAGCGAGGAGATATTGGATTGAATAGTTTAGCGAATCCATCTTCCATTATGACTAGACTTATTAAGTAGCAAGTCTATTGAACATATAGAGGGTTCATCCTTTCTATTTATAAACGAACGAACAACACGAAAATAGTAAATTTTGGTTAAAAGATAGGAAAAGGCAGAGGGCGTAAAGTTGGCTGCCTTTTTTTTTGTAAAAAGCAAATTGAACAAGCACCTACCTCGTCCGTTTAGGAAAAAACTAAACTTTTCTCTTTCTACTACCCAAATATATTTCCCTGTCAAAAACTCTTTCATGCAAAAATGGTACTTTCTAATAGGCTTTATATATTTCTTTAATATAGCAATTAGTGCGCAAGACTTTCCAACGCCCATTGTCGGAAATGATTTAGTAAAATCAGGAGTCACGAATGCATCACCAGGAAAAGGCTTAAGTGTAGAGTATTTTCTACATCCGAAGTATGGTTTAAATAATAATTTTGGTGGACCAGAAAGCGAAAAAACGGATGTAGATTCTAAAAAATTCATAGAAACCAAATTAAAAATACCACTCGCCAATAAAGATGCGTTTAGAATGTTACTGGGATTTTCTCACACTTATGAGAAATACGATTTCACCCAAATCAAACCAGAAAATAATTTTTTATTTAAAGCAATCGACGATGTGCCTTTACGTAGGACTAGGGCAAACGTCATACTATTTTTTGCTATGAACAGCAAAAATTACCTAGCTCTCCGAGGAGAGGTTTCTTTCAACGGGAATTATTCGGGTATCGTAGATTTTGATAGACGATATCGGGTCTATCGAGGAGCAATTATCTATGGTGTAAAAAAACGGCCTGATAAAGAAATCGCTTGGGGCTTGACCTATAATAATAGTTTTGAAAGAACTTTAGTCCTACCTTTTCTAGTATGGAATCGGACCTTTAACGACAAGTGGGGAATAGAAACCGTTTTGCCCCTAAAAATAACGGTTCGCCGTAATTTTAAGCACAACGATATGCTCCTTTTTGG
>CALDTJ010000385.1 GCA_937924145.1 uncultured Saprospiraceae bacterium | reverse complement strand
GCTGTTCCTATGCCATATCCCAAACTCCATATTTCGTCTGTGAAACGATTGCCAAATTGGAAAATATTATAAAATTTTCTTGTTCCCATTTTCAAACCTACATTCGCATAAAGCGCATCTCCTGCACTCACTTCTATCTTGTTATATCCACCTTTGACGACATTTATCAAGCCGATTGGTGTCTGATCTGTTTGTTCAGCGATATTGACCAAACCTATTTGTCTCCCTTTAGCATAGTTGGTGATATTGACTAAACCTATTTGCAGATTTTTTACTTCACTGGCTTTATTTACCCCTAAAGAAATTTGCGTATTAGCATAACCCTTAGTATAATTAAATAAACCAGATAATTGAAATCCATCGGCTTTTGTGCGAGCATAATTACCAACTAATGCAGCTTGTAAGCCTTTAAAATCTTCTTGGATAATATTGGCAATACCAGCAAGCTGAATTACATTCGCCGTATTAGCAATATTGAATAAACTAGCTTGTACGCCTTTAGTAAAACCTTTATTATAATTAAAAATCGTTGCTAATTGGCCTCCTTGTGCATCTCCGTCTACGATATTCCCTACACCTGCCAACTGAAAACCTTGCATATTATAAACAATAGCATTCACAAACCCACCAACTTCAATACCATCTAATCCTCCATTTCTCCCCCATAAAACATTAAAAGAAAAAGTGTTGGTTGTTTGCTCTGCTAATTCCTCGTTTGTACTAATAGGTGGTACTAACGTCACTTGAATCATCTGTTCCGCTAGAAAACTCTCCTCTGTTTTTTCTGAAAAATCTACTTCTGAAATTGATTTCGTTGCTTTCATTTTTGCCAAAACCTCAGCAGGAATTTTGTGCTCCCAGACTAGGATTGGATAACTATATCTTTTTAAGTAGGGGACTTCTTCTGTTTCAATATTTTGATTTCTGTCAATCGACGTTTCGATGACTGGAATTACTTCTTTAGAGGCATCAACTTTTAAAGCAATGCTATTTCCAATAACCGCATAGACGATTTGCGTCGGTTCAAAAAGTTTATCAAGCCCTTCTTGCAATGAAATTTTTCGTTCGCTTATAGTGATTCGTTTCGCTACTGGAATAAAATTGCTACTATAGGAAAAAGGAATACTATATTTTCGACTGATATCTGAAAGGATATAACCTAATCTTTGGTTTTTATATCGAAAAGTTACCGTACGATTCAAATCGACCGTCTGTGCAGTAACACATAAGGGGAATAGAAATAAAAATACCAGTTGGGTAATTTTTATCATTGAATCGGGGTTTGACTATTTTTCTCGTTAATTTTAAAGGGCGATTGAAATCGCCTGTACTATTCACAACCTTGACCAGAAAAACTAATTTTTTGATCTCCTTCTCGTTCAATTTTCAAAGCGTTGGTATACTCAATTAATTTTAGTAACTCTTCCAACTTTGGTTTTTCGTAAGTTTTAGTATTATTCCAAATACAGTTGTAAATTTTATTATTATCGACCTCAATCTCAATATCGTAGTAGCGTTCTAAAGATTCTATTACATCCGTCAATTGAGAATTTTTAAATCGTAAAGCACCTTTTTTCCAGGCTGCGGCATTTAGTTTGGTTAGGTCTAGCTTTTCTACTTTTTGATTACTTTTAGTGTAAGTAGCAAAGTCTCCTTTTGCTAAAAGTGTTCTTTCAACAGGTTTGTTTTCTGCTGAAAAGGCCACTTTTCCTGTTTCCACCGCTATTTCTACCTTATTTTCATCAGGATAAGCACGGACATTAAAAGAAGTACCTAATACGCTAGTTTTAGAATCACCCGCGAAAATTTCAAAAGGTTTTCCATTCATTTTAGCAACATCAAAAAATGCCTCTCCTTCCAAGTAAACCACTCGCTTATCAAAGCGCTTTTCATACTGTAAAGTACTATTTTGATTCAACCATACTTTACTCCCATCGGGTAAATTAATGGTCGTTTTTTCTTGTGCTAACGTGTGCGTTTTTTCCAAACTCTTTGTTCCCAAATTCGGATATTGCCAGAAAGCTATACCTAACAAAATGACAGCTGCCGCCGCATAACGCATCCAAAATCGAGAACGAGCAATCGAATGAACTTGGGCCTCTGGTTTTTGATTATCCCTAGCAGCCTGCAAGCGTTCGTCCATTTTTCCCCATGCAGCATCCATATTTGGTTGAAATTCCAAATCAGATGATTCTGCTACTTCCCACACCTCCATACTATCTTCTAACAAGGCTTTATTTTCTGGATTTTCTTTCACCCAGGCAAACAGCTCTTCCCTTTCCTTCGAATCACTATTGTCCGAAAGATACTTTGCGATCTTATTTAAATTTTGCTCCTCTTTCATACAGCTATGACCAATTTCTATAGTGCAACAGAAAATAAAGAATAATCAGTCGTTTTGTACTTTATTTTTGTCTTACTATATGTATGATGACATAAACATTATATCACCCCTATCACAAAAATAATTTTTTTTAGGAAGAGTATTATAAATTCTTCCTTATCTATCTAAAAGAATGACGTTGACACTAAATCTGTGAATCAATTTGCCTTTAAAAACTGACTAAAGAATCTACTTTTCATTATTATTAAAAAAATCTATTTTTCATTTCTAATTGATTTACAATAAGTTGATTATTCATTTTTAATAAATTTACATTTTCTTAAATTATAAATAGTTCAAGTATTGTGACACGGAAAAAATGAAAGAAATTTTTAATATTTTTTTAAAAATATATGGAGAGTTCTAATTTTATTTCTAAATTCGCATCAACAAAGAAACTATTCATATCAAATTACATGCTTTCCCTTTAGAACATTTCTATTGCAACGAAAGATATTCTTCTAATCTCAGATACATTGTGGGCATTTAAGTAACATGGTTTTCAAGACTGTGATCTTTTATATATTATGGCTTTCATATACTGTATGATACCAAAGATAAAGGCCATCCTTTGTAAGGTGAATTCATCCTATACCATCACCTACAAATAACCGATTTAAGGACATCTTGATACCTCAACGGATTATTAAAACTCTTGTGTTAATACACTATGAAACACAAGTTTTTCCGTTGGGGTATTTTTTATTTTGTAAAACTTACCTTCTTTTTATACTACCTTTTCGATTTTCATTTCAATTTTTATTTTAATTAAGACAGGTTCCTTACCTTTAGGAAATGGCAACACACCACAAATTTTCAGCAACAAGAACTGCTCATGTTTATACTATTGGAACGGTTGGTCCACACATAAAAAAGGTATGGATCGTAACACACGGATATGGACAATTAGCCAGTCGATTTATACACCGGTTTGAGCAATTGGACGATGGAGCAACTTTGATTATTGCGCCTGAAGGACTCTCCAGGTTTTATTGGGGCGGATTTACAGGTGAGGTCGTTTCCTCTTGGATGACAAAAGGGGATAGGTTAGATGAAATTGCAGATTTTTCTAATTATATGCAGCAAGTTTACGATGAGTTTATTCCTCAATTAAACAAAGCTGTTACTATTAATTTGTTAGGTTTTTCTCAAGGTTGTGCCACTCAGGTACGATGGATTTTACGAGATTTTCCTTTATTTGACAACTTAATTATGTGGTCAGGGTCGATACCAGAGGATATTCCTTATCATGAAAAAGAAGGTTATTGGGATGATAAAAAATTATTCTTTGCCTACGGTACGGAAGATCCATTTTTAACTGAAAAGCGAGTAAAATGGTGTCACGACGTAATTGAAGAGAAAGCATTAACGTGCCAAACCCATACATTCGTAGGTAAACATGAAGTAGATAAATCGGCATTAAAGAATTTTGTCAAAAAGTTTCTATAAAAAGCAGTTCCGAAAAAATAAGTACCAAACAAAACACATTAACTATGAGGAATGAATTTATCTTTTTTTCTGCAATTGTACTTTTAGGTATAGGGCTTTGCGCCTGGCTAATGCACCCTATCTTATGGTTATCGCTGGTGCTATTACCAGTATTGGCTATTGGGTTCTATGACTTTTTTCAGAAGAAAGACACTATTAGAAGAAATTATCCGATAGTAGGTCGATTTAGAAAAGTGGCAGAAATGCTACGACCAAAAATTCGTCAATATTTTATAGAATCAGATATAGACGGTAGACCTTTCAATCGGTTGGATCGAGAGATAATTTATGCTAGAGCAGAAAAAGGAAGAGACACTACGCCCTTTGGTACTCAGAAAGATGTTTATCAAGAAGGATATGAGTGGATGTCTCACTCTATAGCAGCGAAAGATGCCCATGATTTAGTGCATGATCCTAGAGTGACCATAGGTAATCATCAATGTAACCAACCTTATGAAGCAAGTTTATTAAATGTCTCAGCGATGAGTTTCGGTTCACTGAGTAGCCGAGCTGTTTTAGCTTTGAATGGTGGTGCAAAAATTGGCAACTTTGCTCATAACACTGGCGAAGGAGGTTTAAGCCCCTATCATCTAAAACCTCAAGGCGATGTGATTTGGCAAATTGGAACGGGCTACTTCGGTTGTCGAGCTAAAGATGGCAATTTTGACCCTGAATTATTTAAAGAAAATGCAACCGAACCTTCTGTCAAAATGATCGAATTAAAACTGTCTCAAGGCGCAAAACCTGGTCATGGAGGCATTTTACCTGCTAAGAAAAATACACTCGAAATTTCTAAAATAAGAAATGTGGAACAAGGTACTGCGGTACTTTCTCCTCCTTATCACAAAGCATTCAACACTCCAGTAGGCTTATTAAAATTCTTGCAACAGATGCGAACATTATCTGGTGGCAAACCAGTAGGATTTAAGTTATGTATCGGTCATAAGGCAGAATTTATCAGTATTTGTAAAGCTATGATCAAAACAGAAATCTATCCAGATTTTATTTCTGTTGACGGCGGCGAAGGTGGAACAGGAGCTGCACCGATAGAGTTTTCTGACTCTGTAGGGATGCCTTTCAGAAGTGCGATGGCTTTTGTGTATGATACTTTGGTTGGATTTGATTTAAAAAAGCATATAAAGCTAAATGCTTCTGGTAAAATAGCAACTGGATTCGACGTTTATAGGGCGATTGCCTTGGGAGCAGATATTTGTTCTAGTGCAAGAGCAATGATGTTGGCACTAGGCTGTATCCAAGCTTTAGAATGTAATTCTAATAGTTGTCCAACTGGCATAGCTACTCAAGATAAGGAACTAGTTAGAGGTTTAGTGGTCTCAGATAAAGAGCAAAAAGTGGCTAATTATCACGGTGATACGATCGAAAGTTTTATTGAATTATTGGCGGCAGGAGGTTTAGAACGACCAGAAGATATAACGAGAAGGAATTTGTATAGACGAGTTAGTGTACACGAAAGTCGGCGATTTGATGACTTTTATCCTTACACCAAACAAGGCGATTTATTAGAACGCCCTTATCCTAAGGAATATCAGCGATATATGGATGAGGCGGCAGCTTTACAGTTTTAAAGTCTATATTTTAGTCCTTCCAACACTTTGAGTGTTGGAAGGACTTCTCCTAGTCCACATTTCCATAAGCAATAAAAAATGGATTGAGTAGATTTTCTTTATTATAAGCTAAGGGCTTCTTCGAGTCTTCACTAATTACTTTTCCCCCTGCCTCTTCTAAAATAATTTGTGCAGCTCCAGTATCCCACTCCATAGTTGGAGCCAATCTTGGATAAACATGCGCTTCGCCTTTTGCCAAAATCAAAAATTTCAACGAACTACCTCTAGAAACTTTTTCTGGCTCATTCAATTGAGCGATAAAATTAGCCGTTCCTTCATTTAGATGTGAACGAGAACAAACAACACCAATTCCTTTATCTTTCATACTAAATTTTGGTGCCTTCAATTTAGTCGTTTTGCCATTCACTGTTTCATAAGCACCTTTAGCATAAATGGCCGAATAGATTGCTTCAGTAACTGGAATATAAACGATGCCCATGACCGTTTTTCCGTAATGTAAAAGAGCAATATTAACCGTAAAATCTCCATTCCGCTTGATAAACTCTTTTGTACCATCCAATGGGTCAACCAACCAAGCATAATCAAAATCTTTTCTTTCTGAATAAGCAATTTCCTTATTTTCTTCTGAAATAATAGGAATATTTGGTGTTAACTTGACTAAATGATCGCAAATAATTTGATTTGCTTTTCCATCTGCAATAGTCAGCGGGCTATCATCTTTTTTATGAGTCACACCAAAGCTTTCTTCATTTTCATAAATCTCCATAATCGCTTTTCCTGCCTCAATAGCGATATGCTTTACTTCTTCACAAATACTATTTAAATCGTACATCAGATATTTTTAGAGTTTTTCAATAGATTTTCTGCACAAAAACCTTTTACGGGTGTTATTCCTTTTTGATGTAAAAAATTAGAATTGATTTAATTTTATAAAACCGAAAATTTGTCAAGTATAATTCTATTTTTACAGCTAAGTAACGAGTAACAAATAATTAGATCACAAAGAAACTATTATTTACGAATAAGTGAGCGACGAACAAATAGATGATTTTTCAGCAGATCAACAAGAAGTCCTAAAATCCATTCGGGTTTCTAGAATCATCCTTCCTATATTGATAGGAATAGGAGTAGTGATTTATTTGCTGTTACAGCAATTTGATCGAGATGCATTTAATGAAATCAATTGGAACCAACATACTTTATTTTGGATCTCCATGTCGGTTATTTTATTGATCATCCGACATATTGCCTATGCCAATCGACTTCGGGTCTTATCCAATAAAGAATTTAGCTGGAGGAAATGTGTAGAATTAATTTTTATTTGGGAATTTAGTTCTGCTGTCTCTCCTACAAGTGTTGGAGGATCAGCCGTTTCTCTATTTGTTTTAGCCCAAGAAAAATTGCCTGCTGCCAAAACTACTGCTATTGTTATTTATACGGCTATTCTTGATACCATTTTTTTTATAGGCACTTTGCCTATTCTATTTTTGTTCTTTGGTCCCAATATTATCCGACCAAACCTAACAGATTTAGGGAACTTAGACGGTTGGGGATATACTTTTATTGGTGCCTATGTTTTGATGGCAAGTTATGGGGTACTCTTTTTTTACGGCTTATTCATCAACCCCAATCAACTTAAAAGATTTTTTGAGTGGTGTACCAGTTTTGGTTTTCTTAAAAAATATAAAAAGGGTGCCACGAAGTTAGGTACCGATATTATCACTGCCTCTAGTGAAATGAAAAGTGAAAAATGGGGATTTCATTTAGCTGCTTTTCTGTCTACAGCTACCGCATGGTCCTGCCGTTTTTTACTACTGAATTGCCTAATTATTGCAATTGTAGACACAACAGCTATAGATCTTTTAACGCAAGGAAGGTTATATGGTCGCTTGGAAACCATGTTTGTGATTATGGCATTTTCACCAACGCCTGGTGGTGCAGGGTTTGCGGAGATAGTTTTTGGTGGATTTTTGAGTGATTATGTACCTGTTGGCATTTCTTTAATCATTGCTTTTATGTGGAGGGGATTAACCTATTATGCCTACCTTCTGGTGGGGGTCGTTATCGTTCCTAACTGGGTAAGAAAATTGATTAACAAAAGGAAAAATAGGAAGAAGATCTCAAAATAAGAGACCTTCCTAAAACTATATCTCAAAGTTTTCTGGCTTATCTAAAATATCCCAAGTGTGATCTGCTAATAACTTTACAGTCGCCTTAAAATCCAATACATTCTTTCTTCCCCATTCACTTGGCGCAACCATAGAGACTAAATATTTCCCGTTTTCTCTTTGATATAAATGGTAGGTTTTTCCAATCAAAGGCTTAAAATTCATCTCTGCTTGATAGATACTTTCTGAGACTTCTACTCTGTCTTTGATTTGTTGTGCTTGTGTTGCTAACAAATTGATTTGCTCTCGAATTTGATCTAATTGCATCTCTGACTGTTCGTACATCGCCGAAACTGCTAAACCTTTCATCTTACCTTTATCAATTGGCTTGATCACTGCTCCACCTACGGTGTGCGCATAAGGTAATAAATGTGGATTTTCTGCAATTTTATCTTTGTCAATTGGGTTAACAAACGCTTCTTTCTTTGACATGATGGGTATAATTTATGTTGGACTTATATTTTGGTGACAATGAGAAAGCCTGTTATCAAAGATAACTTATAGTAGAATGAAAATGGGCGAAAATTGTTTCAAGAAAAGGAAAGACTTACCTAAAAATCACTTCTTTTTATAATCTAGAATACTGATTCGTTCTTGACAGGTGGCTACATCACGTTCTTCGTTGGAGGCAATAATAATCAAGCGATCATTAGCATACTGCTCTAATAACTGATTAAACCACTCTACACTTTTTTCGTCTAAAGTCGCCGTTGGTTCATCCAATAGTAGTAAAGCTGTATCCGAACAGATAGCTAAACCTAATTTAAGCCGTTGTTTCATGCCAGAAGAAAAGAAACGAACTTGCTTATCTTTTGCTTTTTCGAGTTGGATTAAGCCCAAAAAATCATCTAAACTTAGCTGATTAATAAATGGTTTAAATTGTTGGTGAAAACGAATTGTTTCTGTGAGTGTGAATTCTTCGATTAAGTCGATATAAGGCGAGGCAAAACTTAGTTGTTTGTAAATGTCATCTTTATCTATTGTCTGTCCATTATTTTTATATTCAATAGTCCCTTTAGTAGGAGAAAGATGTCCTGATAATACTTTGAGTAAGGTCGATTTTCCAGAGCCATTGGCCCCTAATATTGCATATCGAGTTGGCGCCTTGAAGTGGGCATTAAAGTTTCTAAAAATCCAATCGTAGAGATACCGCTTAGCGATATTATTTAGAATGATTTCCATTAAGTTTAGTTCCGTTTAGCTGGCGAAATCCTCTGATAATTCCTCTATCTGATTCAGCTATAAATTGTAAAATCATTTTCCTTTCAGCAGATTTAGGAAGATTCTTTTTTATTTTTTTTATAGCTTGGGTCGTATTGAATCCTTTGACAAATAGGTAACGGTAGATATCTTGAATTGCGTTAATTTGCTCGTTAGTAAAGTCCTTCCTCCTTAGTCCAATTGAATTGATACCAGCATAGGCCAATGGTTCTCTTGCTGCTTTCACAAAAGGAGGAACATCTTTTCTAACTAAAGCCCCACCACCGATCATAGCATAAGCACCAATCTTAACGAACTGATGTACCGCAGTCAAGCCTCCAAGGGTAGAGTATTTTCCTATTTCAATGTGCCCTGCTAGGTTAACATTATTGGCTAAGACCACTCCTTTGTTTAATACACAATCATGTGCTACGTGAACATAAGCCATTAATAAACAATCATCCTTAATGATCGTCTTTTGATTTGCTTTCGTTCCTCGATTGAGGGTACAATATTCGCGTATAGTTACATTGTTCCCAATTTCTATAGTAGAATATTCTCCGTCAAATTTCAAATCTTGAGGAATCGCACCAACAACTGCGCCTGGGAAAATCTTGCAATTCTTGCCAATCTTCACTCCCTCCATAATCGTCGCATTCGCTCCAATCCAAGAATCGTCTCCGATTTCCACATTTGCGCCTATGGTCACAAAGGCATCAATGGTCACATTCTGACCAATCTTTGCTTTTGGGTGAATAACTTTTAGTCCTGTGGTACTCATTTATTTGTATAGTGAAAGATAATTAGTTCAATGGATAAACGCTCAAAATAGTTTATCCAATTTGACTCTATTTATCTTTCTTTTAAGTTCTTTTTACAATCTGCGCCGTCAACTCTCCTTCCGAAACGATTTTATTACCAACATAAGCAGTTCCTTGCATGTGGCAAATTCCTCGACGGATAGGTGATAATAATTCCATTTTTAAAATAAGTGTATCACCTGGAACAACCATTTGCTTAAATTTCGCATTATCTATTTTTAGAAAATAGGTGTCCCAACCTTCTGGATCATCCATCATAGATAATGCTAAAATACCGCCACACTGTGCCAATGCTTCCATTTGTAAAACTGCGGGCATTACAGGATTGTTTGGAAAATGTCCCGTAAAAAATGGTTCATTCATCGTAACGTTCTTCACCCCAACAACTTGCTTATCTGTTACTTCGATAATTTTATCTACTAACAAAAATGGATACCGATGAGGCAACCATTCTGCAATTTTCACAGAATCAAAAATGGGTGCTTGATTCGGATCATATTTAGGTTTCCCCTTAAGTTTCCGTTGCTCTTTATAAAGCTCCCTTAGCATACTTGCCAATGCTACATTTCCTGTATGTCCAGGCTGGGTAGCTATGATTTTGCCTTTAATTGGCTTATTAACTAAGGCCAAATCGCCAACTAAGTCAAGCAATTTATGCCGACTTGGTTCATTTGCAAATTTTAGCTTCTTAGCGTTTAATATACCATTAGACGGTGCAGCAGTTAATTTGGGTTGTCCTAATTTAGCGGCTAACTCGTCTAATTTTTTCTTGGATAATTTTTTATCTGCAAAGACAATCGCATTATCCAAACTACCACCTTTGATTAAATCTAGCTCAGCCAATTGTTCCAAATCACTCGCCATCACATAAGTCCGACAAGGTGCGATTTCTTTTTTATAATCTGTAATAGTTTCTAAACTCGCATATTGTGAATCTAACGCATCTGATGCGAAATCCAACATCGTTTTCACCTCAAAACCTTCCGATGGCAAAAGGATATACTCGGCATTTGTTGCCTCATCCTTAAAAGTTGTTGGCTCCTCAATAATCACATAATCTCTTGCCATTTCCTGCTCAACCCTTCCCGCTTTTTCCAAAACACTGACAATTTTGGCAGCACTTCCATCTAAAATAGGCACTTCTGGTCCATCAATTTCCAATAAAACATTATCTAAAGAGAGTCCTACTAGAGCCGATAGCACGTGCTCTACCGTTTGTACTTTGATCTCTCCACTAGCTAAAGTCGTACTTCTGTTGGTATCTATCACTTTTGCAGGATCTACAGGAATCACTTTAGGCTTCTCCAGGTCCGTCCGTTTAAATTTAAAGCCGTGATTAACTGGAGCTGGGTGAAAAGTTAAAGTGGATTCTTTTCCCGTATGTAAACCGATTCCTTTAATAGAGACCGTTTTTTCTATAGTATGCTGATTCATATTGGAGTACACAATTTTTTAATGTTCTCGAATTAAAGTGCGAAGTTACTAAAAGCTAAAGGCATCAAGTAGTGGGGCAAAAATAAATGTTTATTTTTTTTAAGATTTTACCTTAAAATGCCCAAAACGTCCTTGGTAGTCAGTTATTTGGTGATTTATTATAAAATTAAATTTAAACATTTATTTTTCATCCCCTTAAACTACGGCTCAGAAAGGTAATTTTATCGAAATCAAGATAAAACAATAGCATAATCAGGTCTTGATTGGATTTTCTTTTATAATTTTGCGCCGCTATTCACACAAAAGGCATTTTCCAAACGTTATAGCAAATAATTAATAGAAAAATTCTTTCTTTAGAAAAAATACAAAATGAGTTTAGAAAAATTAGTAGTAGTTGGCGGAATTGCAGGTGTACATAAAGTCGCTGCTAATCGAAGTAATGGTTTAATTATCGAAAATTTAGATACGGGTAAAAAAAGGTTTGCGCCTTCTCGAAAACATCAGTTTACCCCATTAGAGTCTATCACCATCTATACAGATGACGATGAAGAAACTTTAGAATTATCTAAGGTTTTTCAAACTATGTTTACCAAATTAGAAGAAGTACCTGTGGTAGAAAACAATGTATCGAATGATGCCTTGAAAGAGTACTTTGGTAAGATTATCCCAAACTACGACCGAGATAGGGTCTTTATTGGAGATATGAAAAAAATGGTTAAGTGGTTCCGATTTTTAAATGATCGCAACTTGATTACTTTAGAAGAAGAAAAAGCAGCCGAAGAAGAAACTGTGGAAAATACAGATGAATAGACTAACAATTCAAATCATAAATTACTGGTAGTAGCGAGTTACTTTTTTCTGTAGCTCGCTACTATTTTTACTTCAATCCCCTCCGTTTCATCTCTCGTACGAGCAATTCGTATTCTCGATTCATATCTCCCGACACTGCAGAATTTTCCTGTGCTCTTCTGATCAAATAAGGAACGACATCTTTGATCGGCCCATAAGGTAGATATTTAGCAACATTATATCCTGCATCTGCAAGATTAAAAGTCAAGTGATCGCTCATGCCGTATAATTGGCAGAAATTTAGATGAGGATGGTTTTTTTGGATATTCTTTTGTTCGATTAAACTAGCTTGTAGCGCAACACTATATGCATTATGGGTGGCATTGCAAGAACCAATGTATGCGTAATTATCTACACAAAACTGAATAGCTGTATTATAATCGTTGTCTGTCGCTTTTTTATTAGGTTGGATAGGAGAAGGATAATTTAATTCCGCAGCTCTAGCTCTTTCTTTTTCCATGTAGGCTCCTCTCACCAATTTTGCACCAAGCAAATACCCCTCTTTTCTTGCCTCTTCATAACTATCTATTAAATACTGTAATCTATCATGCCGATACATTTGGAAGGTATTGTAAACAATAACAATTTCTTCGTTATATCGCTTCATCATCTTTTTGGCTAAGAAGTCGATCGTATCCTGAATCCAACTTTCTTCCGCATCAAAAAAGACGCCTACCTTTTTGTTATGCGCTGCATAACATATAGCATCTACTCGTTTATTGACATTTTTAAATTCATTCTTTTCTTCCTCCGTCAATGCCTCTCCTCTTTGTATTTTTTCCAACAACTCATTTCTCGCCAGTCCTGAAATTTTTATGGTCACAATAGGGACACTTTCATTTTGCTCTGCAAAGTCAATTGCTCGGATTGCCTCGTTCATCGTACCATTGAAATCTAATTCAGTTGTTTTAGCCTCCGCACCATAATCAAGGATAGAAAGTGCTTTTTGTTGGTATAATTTAGTAATAACGGGTTGAGAGTTCAACAAAGTTGTCCCACTACAAAATTGCTCAAAAATCGTATATTTAATGGTTTGCTCGACAAAAGGTAAGTTTAAATTTAGAGCAGTGACGCCCAACTTCGAACCAATATTAACCAACCATGATTGGTTCATTAACTGAAATAAACGAGTCGCTTTTTTTAGTTCCGAATCCGTTTTACCTGAAAAGGCAATAGCGGTGTTGGTGAAATCGATAGGTGTTTTTTTTGCCATTCTTCTTTTTCCCATTAAGTCCGTGTTGTGGGAGATTATTCTCAGATTTATTAGTCATTTTCCTCAGTCCAAATGCTCCAAGATTTTTCTGCTTGTAAATATAGCATTTCTAAACCATTCATGATTTGAGCATTATTATTAAGACCCATTTGTAGAAACTTGGTCACTTCTGGATTATAAACCAAATCGTATAAAAAATGTTGATCACTTAAATATTTATAAGGAAGATTAGGTGCTGCATCTACTTTTGGAGACATTCCTAGCGGAGTCGTATTTACGATAACTTGGTGTTTTTTCATGCACTCCGCATCTATATCATCGTAGGTAATTTGTCCTTGTTTAGCCGTTCGAGATACAAGTTGAGGGGTTATGCCTAATTTATCCAATACGTAGGTAACTGCTTTCGCTGCACCTCCTGTTCCTAAGATCAAACCATTCATTTGGGTAAGTGGTATAGTCGCAGATTCTAATAACTTTCTTAAAGATATTTCAAATCCATAAACATCCGTATTATAGCCTTTTAATTGCCCATCGGAAAATTTGATCGTATTCACCGCACCAACCTTCTCCGCCTCCTCACTAATCGCATCCAAATAAGGTAAAGCTGCTTGTTTATAAGGAATGGTGATATTCAAACCCAATAAATTCGAATGTGCTTTGATTAATTGAGGTAAATCTTCAATCTGAGGAATAGGGTATAAATCATAGTGATATCCAGCAATACCTTCTTCTTCAAACTTTTCTTTGAAATATTTTTTTGAAAACGAATGAGATAGTGGATACCCAATAAGACCTAATTGATGCTTAACTGACATTATATTTTTAGTTGCTAGTTGCTGGTTGCTGGTTACTAGTTGCGCTTAATGGACAACTAATAACTAGTAACTAGCAACCAGAATATTTAATTTTTACTACTTTTTGCTCCCAACCCTTCAATTACAAAGATGGATAAAAATCCAACAATCATACAGATAACGACGGCAACGATAAAGGGTTCACTTTCATAGTTGCTTGGCAAAACACTTTCTGTCATAAAAGGTACTTCAATGCCCTTACTATTTATTCTCGTAGAAAGAACGTTCCTCCAAGGCCATAATTTATTTAAAGACCCTAGCATAAATCCAGTGAGCAAAGCTAAAGTAGGATTTTTATAATTTTTAAAAGTCCAAGATAGAACTCTAGAAAAAGTCATTAAACCTACCAAACAACCTGCTGCAAATGTACCTACAATCATCAAACTTTCAGGATCAAAAGTTTTTAAAGCGGTCTTTACCGTAGGAATAACGAAAGAATACATGCCCATTAATAATAAAATAAAACTTCCTGAAATACCTGGTAATATTAAAGCAGAAATGGCAATAACTCCTGATAAGAAAACAAACCATAGCGCCTCATTCCCTTGTGCTGGACTAGCTACTGTAATATAATAGGCCACTGCTGTACCGACAATTAAGGCGACAATCTGAGTAATTGCCCAATTGTCTACCTGTCTGCCAATAAAGATAGCGGAACTAATAATCAACCCAAAGAAAAATGCCCACAACATTTCTGGATAAGTTTCTAATAAATGACTAACTCCAAAAACACCAACGATTACTCCTGTCGCCATCCCAACTAACAGCGTCACTAAAAAAGTCCCATTTATAGCTGACCAAACTCCTCCAACACCTTCTTCTTTGAATGTACCAATTAAAGAAGGATGAAAGGCTTTAATCGTGTTCAGCAATTTTTCATATATTCCTGTGATAAAGGCAATCGTGCCACCAGAAACACCTGGAATTACTTCTGCAATACCCATTGCCATGCCTTTTAAAGCTAGAGAAATGGAGGAGGTATTATTTTTCATATCGTAAAGGTAAATTTAAAGTCTAATAATTTTGATTGAATTTTCTATTTCTTTTATGTTTATTGTGTAGGAAGGTTGCAAGAAGAAGTA
>CALDTJ010000384.1 GCA_937924145.1 uncultured Saprospiraceae bacterium | reverse complement strand
TCGCTAAAATTGATTTTATAGGTTCTGGACACCCAAAAGCTACCGCTACCGCTTTTTTAAAATTAGCTACAACTCAAAAGGTCTTATTTATAAGAGCTAAACAGTCTAAAATGTCTGTACAAAAATTATTAGAAGGTCGATTAGAAATGATGGATTTAGTGGTCTATAATAACGCTATTAAAAAAGAATTTGAGCTCCCAAATTGTAAATATCTAGTTTTTACCAGCCCCTTAAACGTTCAAGCCTATTTCCAAAAATACACGCTCAATCGTGAACAAGAAGTGATTGCAATTGGTAATACTACTGCAACTGCTTTGTATAAATTAGGTATAAATGAAGTAATCGTTTCAAAAAAACCATCAGAAAAAGCACTAGCAGAAGTAGTCCTAACACTCACTGCCTCATTACCTTATCACCTCATTACCTCATCATCTCGAAAGTATATGTCTAATAAATACGCCGTTATTGATCTCGGCACGAACACTTTTCATCTTTTAGTCGCTGAAAAACAGACAGATGGTTCTTTTAAAGAAATTCATCGGCAACGTTTTTTTGTCAAATTAGCAGAAGATGGTATTGAAACCATTGGAAAAGCTCCAATTACTAGAGGGTTTCAGGCACTCCAATCTTTCAGAGCATCTTTGGACCAATTGGGCGTTAAAACCATCAAAGCTATTGGAACAGCTGCTCTAAGAACGGCTACCAATGGCCCTTTATTTATCAAAGATGTCAAAGAGAAATACGATATTCAAATCGAATTGATTGATGGTAATCGAGAAGCAGAATTGATTTATAAAGGAGTCCGACAGGCAGTTCCTTTTCAAGAAAAAAATTATTTAATAATGGACATTGGTGGTGGTAGTGTAGAATTCATTATTGCTAATAAAGAAGAGGTTTTTTGGGCACAAAGTTTTCCAATTGGGGTTGCCATATTATTTAAAAAATTTCACCAAACGGACCCCATTTCACCACAGGCAGTAGTCGATCTACAAGCCTATTTGAATGATACTTTAACCTCTTTATATCAAGCTTTGGAAGCATTTGGTGCTACCACATTGGTCGGTGCATCGGGCACTTTTGACGTACTAGAATTCATTTTAGCTAAAGAACAAAACTTTGAAAATCACGCATTTGTGCAAGTAGCCGATTTTGAACCACTCTATCAACTATTGCTAAGCACGACTAAAAAAGAACGATTTGCGATGAAAGATATTCCCGACACAAGGGCCGATATGATTGTAGTGGCAGTGATTTTGATAGACTTTATTTTAAGAAATGCGAATATTGAAGAAATTATCGTTTCTAATTTTGCTTTAAAAGAAGGAGTCTTATCGGAGGTAATGATTTGATAGTCAATATGTCGTAATCTTACCATTACATTTTTAAAATCATCCAATCTATTTTAATAATAAGGCGTTCTAATATAGACCCCGTCGAATATCAAATTTCCATCATCTATCTTCCAGTATAGGCGACTTCAGTCAGTTACTAATTCGAAGGCGACTAAAATCGCCTTTACTAGAAGATTAAATATTCAGTCATTAAGATGAAAAATATTTTTACACTACTTTTTTTATTACCTAGTTTACTCCTATTTTCTCAAAAAGAAAAAACTCAGGCTTACCCAACAACTTTATCGCATCAGCACAACGGAACGGTTTGTAGTATGGGCGAACCAATGCCGGGTTTCGTTATTCCTGCTCCAGCTAAAAGCAGAGATAATAACTCCGCACCTGTTGTTTTTGAGGTAACTTATGGGGCCAGTGTGCCACAAATCGCAAAAACTTCTTTTGAGCGAGCAACTGCCATTTTGGGAGATTTGTTTACTAGCCCGATGCCTATTTCAGTTAGATTGCGAGCTGGAGATGATTTAGAAGCAAATACTTTAGCAGGAGCTTTCCCCGGGACTTATCTACGAAATTTTAATGCTGCTCCTAAAGCGAATGCTTGGTATCCTATTGCATTGGCAGAAAAAATTGCGAGAGAGGAGTTCAATAGTGTGAGAGCGCCTTATGATATTGAGGTTACTTACAATTCGGAAATCAATTGGAATTATACTTCTACTAGTGTTCAAGCTAATCAATTCGATTTTGTAACGGTCATTTTGCACGAATTGATCCACGGCATGGGTTTCTCTGCTCTTGGAAATGTCAATGAAGATACAAATATTGGTACCCTAAGACTAGATGGTATCAGCGCCGCTTACAGTCAATTTTTAGAAGATGCTGCTGGACAGAATTTGAGTGAAGAGATTGATGACCCATCCATTGCAATGGGTACTGCATTGAGAAGTAATGCCTTGTTTTCAGTTACTCCTTCTTTAGCATTGAGTGAGCAGCGAGCAAGAATTTTCGCACCAATTGTTTACTCAGGAGGGTCTAGTATCAGTCACTTAGATGAACGAACTTATAATGGTACACCAAATGCTTTGATGACACCATCCGTTAGTCGAGCTGCAATTGTTCACAATCCAGGACCATTGGCTTTGGATATGTTATACGATTTAGGCTGGATTTATACGAGTATTATCCATGAAGAAGGAGTTGGAACAGAGGACTTTACGCAATCATTTCCTGTGACTGCTAAAATATTTTCAGATAATGGCTATGATCCATCGACTATGGAAATGGTTTTTTCGAGAGATACTTTTCAAACAGAAACAAGAGTAGCGATGACCCCAACTGGTAATACAGATGAATTCACTGCTACCCTACCAGCACCGAATGAGGAAACCAATTATCAATACTATTTTTCGGTAAAAGACAATCGGGATTTAACCTTTGTGGCTCCAGCTGAGGCTCCAACACCATTTTTCTTTGAATATTTCTACGCCGCAGATGATATTCAACCAGAAATTGTCCACGAACCAGAAACAACCCTAGATGATAAATCTACTCAATTGATTATCGAGGCGAGTGTTACTGACTTTTTTACTGGTTTAGATGAGGTGGTAATTGATTATAAAATAAATGGAGTTACACAAGATCCTGCTCCAATGCAAGCAGATTTATCTGATGGATTTCGACCAGATCTTTATGTTGGTGTCATCACTTTACCAGCTACTGGATTATCGGAAGGAGATGTATTGGAGTATAGAATTATAGCTAATGATAAAAGCCCTTCTAGGAATACAATTACCAGCCCTGTTACTGATTTTTATAATGTTACCATTACCAAAACTTTAGATGCCGTTGATTTATATGTCAATGATTTTGTAGTAGATGACAATGATTTTAGTGGTCAAGGCTATACTATTTCTCAACCTGCTGGTTTCAACGATCAAGCCATTCATTCGATTCATCCATATACGAATGCTGGCGAAAATAATACTCGGAATTTTTCTTATAATTTAAGAATTCCAATCGTGGTTCGAAAATCTGAGGCATTGATTGAATTTGAGGAAATTGTATTAGTTGAACCAGGAGAACCAGGGACTACTTTCGGAGATACAGAGTTCTGGGATTATGTAATTGTGGAAGGTAGAAGAACCAATAGTACCATCTGGCAACCATTCTTAGATGGCTATGATTCAAATGCTGATCCGACGTGGAGAAGTACCTATGTTAATAGCATTTCTGGAAACAATTCAACTGCTGCTGGTTCACCTCGGCTATACAGAGATCGAACAATTGATATGTTAGAAAATGGAAATTTTGTAGAGGGCGATACCGTTTTAGTCCGTTTCCGTTTATTTTCTGACCCATTTGCCGTCGGTTGGGGTTGGGCAATTGATAATTTAAGAATTCAAGATACGCAAGTAGCCATCGAAGAATTTGTGGAAGAGCAAGACTTTTTAGTTTACCCCAATCCAATCGGAGAACAGTTTTTAACAGTAGAAGCATCCTTCAAACAACCTGTGAAAGAGGTAAACTTACAGCTGACCAATATTCATGGACAATTGCTTTATGAACAAATACATCC
Organism: uncultured Saprospiraceae bacterium; assembly: GCA_937924145.1. Taxonomy (GTDB): domain Bacteria; phylum Bacteroidota; class Bacteroidia; order Chitinophagales; family Saprospiraceae; genus JAFMDF01. The sequence continues at coordinate 4,538 of CALDTJ010000384.1, read as the reverse complement.
TACTCAAAATCAGCGTTTTGCACAGACGGTCGATATTGTTAATTTCCCGAAAGGGGTTTATTTATTGACGATGGTGTTGGATAGTGGGGATAGTATTTCTCGTCGGATTGTGAGGCAGTAAACGAGGTATCAGGTATTGGGTTTCAGGTGCTAAGTTAGATGTTGACCGACGCATGGACATACATCCTTCAAATTAACGTTGTCAAAATCTAACCTGGCACCTAATACCTGAAACCCGACACCTATTTTATATTGGTAAGAAAATCGACAGAATAAACCACTTAAAGGTGTTTAGCGGGTTAAATCCACCTCTTGCTCTAATGAGACTATTTAAAGATGCTCCAATTTGACTGGCTCTTTTTTCTAAATTATTATAGGTTTCGAGATCTATATATCCTATGTTATGAGCAATTTTTAACTGGGTAATTACTTCAGCAGTTGATCCTTTCGCTACAAAAAAGAAGTAAACAGATTGCCTATTTGTTCCCCTTTCGTCCCCTTCTGCTATATTAGATGGTATAGACACAGTTGCCCTTCTGATTTGATTAATTAGACCATAATCATTTTGGAAGGATTTTGATTTCGTTATTTTATAAATATCTGTGGCTAAAGACACACCTGCTTGCCACACTCTTAAATCTTTGAAATTTCCCATAGTTTGTTTTTTAGTTTTAAAAGTTAATAAATTGATTATCATCAATTTATAGCATAATCATGAAAAATACAAAGTTTTAATTTTCTTATAATTTTCATCATTATTTAACCTTTCTTATGCTATTTCCTTATTATAAAAGATTGAAGACTCCCCTTTCCTTTAAACGGTTATTTCTTAGCATCTAGTTCAAAAAAACGCTGTCAACATCTAACTCAGCACCTGAAACCCGTCACCCGATACCTCTCTATAAAAACCAAAGATTTACGTATATTTGCCACTCACCATATATCTTCAATTACTAAAAAACAGTGTCACCTAAATGAAAATTGAGCATCTAGAATATAGATGGCATCAATTGATGCAAAGGCAAAATGCACCTGCCCAATACATCGTCCCACTTTGGCGAGAGATTACGACTGCTTATAATGGAGCTAGCCGGCATTATCATACCCTGCAACACTTGGTCGATTTATTCACTCAAGCAGATCAATTTAGGACTTATATTGATGACTTTGACACTTTCGAATTGTCGATTTGGTACCATGATATTATTTATCAATGCTTGAGAAAAGACAATGAAGAAAAAAGCGCCATTTTTGCTAAATATCGGTTGGAGGCAATCAAATACCCTAGAGAAAAATTGGTGCGCTGTTACAATCAAATCAATGCGACTAAATTACATCAACTAGCCGAACAATCAGATGCAGATACGGCTTGGTTACTTGACTTTGATTTATCAATTTTGGGTCAAAATTGGTCCGATTATTTAGCTTACACTCAAGCTATTCGCAAGGAATATGCTATCTTTCCTAATTTCTTATATAATAGAGGTCGCAAGAAGGTTTTAAAACAGTTTTTAAATCGAAAACAGTTATTCAAAACCCCTTATTATGTGGACCGCTTTGAAGTTCCTGCCAAAGAAAATTTACAACGAGAATTAGATTTATTGAGTAAAAAATAATTAAAGGCATCACGAAAAGAAATATGGGTAAGTTCCTAGATGGATTAGATCTATTGATTGAAGAGTGTGATGGTTTAGAGATAAAAATTCCTATTCGCCAAAAAGTTAAATCATTGAAAATCAATACTATCTATTGTGCTGACGACAGAGGCTTATTAAGCGTTGAGCCTTATGGAAATGATCCAGATTTTCCTATTTTTCATGGCTTTTTAACCGAAAGTCAACCTGCTAGATCTACCTATAAAAATGATGCGGAGTTCTTAAAGACTTTGGCAGTTTGGTGTGGTGGTTGGGACGTTATTTCGGAACGGTCTCGACAATCTTTAGCGGCTATCGGAAAGACAACTTGTGGGTATCCGCAGTTGGCTAGTGAGGCAAGATTTGCTGCTGATCAATTGGTCAATGTGGCTCGAAGGTTACTACTTGGTGAACAAATCCCTCCTTTTTTTAAACATATAGATTTGGACGAAATAGTCTCGTAGCTTAGGCTACGGTTATTTCACAGGCATCACCAATTGCTTAGCCGCATCCCATTTTTGCGTCAAGCGAGACACAACAATAATACTTATTAGACCAGAAACCATAGCCAATGTTCGGAATGGAAACAGTACTACCCCATCCTCAATCATGGGATAATCAATTCTGATGGGCATCCCCAAAGTAGTGTCACCACCACCAAAACGAAGGATAAAAGCCACTGTAAATCCAGCAATAGCCCCATAAGTATTCGCTTTTTTATCGAATAAGGCACAAACCAAAGGGGGAAAAAGCAAACAATAAACAAAGTCACTACACAAAAACCAGAGGTCATAAATAGAATTAATATTCAGAGCGAGAATAGTTGCAGTTACTCCAATAATCCAAATACAACCTTTCAATATTTTCGCTAATTTTTCGGTAGAAATTTGTGGATCTATCAATGGACGGTAAACATTCCACGTTGCCATGGAGGAAGCAGATAAAATAGAAGAATCTGCCGAAGACATAACCGCAGCAGCTACTGCCCCCAAGCCAATCGTCGCCACCCAAGGATTGGTTAAATATCGAATAACGTGCGGCAAAGTAGAGGCGGAATCAGGCGGTGCAGGTAAGCCCATTGCTGACCAATCTGCTACATCTCCAACAATCCCGATAATACCCGCAGGTACTGCCGCTACCAAACAAAATACGCCAGCAAAGAGGGATAATTTAACTGCCGTATTTTCATCTTTTGAAGCTAAGACTCTTTGGAAATAGACCTGCCACGGTAATCCTCCAAAAATGAGTAATAAGGCATAATCCCACCAATTCCAATAGTATACTCCTAATGCTTCTTTGCTAGGAAAAAAGGATGCTGCTGCTCCTTTTTTGGCTTGATAAGTAGTCCAAACTGAATCCCATCCTCCAAGTGAATCTAATGTAAATGGAACAACCAAAAATAATCCTCCTATTAATAAAATAATTTGCACGACATCCGTTAAGGCTACTGCCCATAAACCTCCTAATGCGGTATAGGCTATCGCTATTATTGCTGATAGTATGATAGCTGGTGTTGTAGCCAATCCTAAGACGGTCCCAAAAGTCGTTCCCAATGCCATTAGAATTGCTGCCGTCCAAAATATTTCGCCCGTTAATGCGGGTAAAAATAAAACAGCCGCCATTTTTTTTCCAAATCGTTGTTCTAACGGGTCGAGCATCGTTTTGAACTCATACCGACGCATTTTTCTTGCAAAGAATAATCCCCCAATTATCAAACTCAAAGCATAGCCCCAAGGTGCTTGCACCCACACTAAGCCAGAGGCCGCCGCTGCCTCCGAAGTACCATTGATAAAGCCTCCACCGACCCAAGTTGCTCCCATTGTCAATATGGCTATACCGACTGGTAAAGACCTACCCGCCAACATCACATCCGTCACCGAAGCTGATTTATTTTTACCACCAGAATAAGCCCCCACATAAAAAATGAGTCCATAAAATATAGTCATAGCTACATATCCGCCCCAAAACACTTCATTTTCTGTAAAAAAGTAAAGATATAGGCCTGTTACAACTAATAGTAACAACAAACCAAGAGTTGGATATAATGCTTTCGTAGATATTTTTTGCATGGGCGAAAGGTAGGGCTTTTACTAATTATATTTTAATAAGCAGCTTAGAAATAAATCTACTCATCCTGAAATTATTTATGGTAATGCTTGAACCTTATAACTTTATCTTTAGGAAAACCTACCCGTTTATAAAATAATCCGTTTCTTTGGCACAAATTCAACTTTTAATGACCAAACCAACTTTCTTACAGAAATCTCTGGCATGGAGTGTCCATATCTTTACTGCTTCGGGTCTTTTGACTGGCTTTATGGCAATATTGGCTATTAACAAAGGTGATTGGCGAGAAACGATGTTCTGGTTATTGGCTGCCCTAATCATTGATGGCATAGACGGCACCTTTGCTAGAATGTTTAAGGTCAAAGAAGTGTTGCCTTATATGGATGGCAAAACCATTGATTATGTAATTGACTTTGCTACTTATGCGATTATTCCTGCGTACCTTTTCTACGAAGCCGAATTAGTAGACCTTGAATGGCGTTTACCACTTACTTTCCTGATCTTAATGGTTTCGGCCTTATATTATGGTAAAGAAGGCATGGTGTCGGATGATAATTACTTTATCGGCTTTCCTGTTTTATGGAACATGGTTGTCTTCTATTTAATTTTCGTTTTGTCTTGCTCTCCTTTGATGAACGGTTTATTGGTTGTCTTTTTCGCTATTTTACATTTTGTGCCGATCAAATTTGCTTATCCTAGTCAAGCTAGTCGATTGAAAGGCATCACGATTTTCGCCTCCGTTATTTTTTTAATTGCGCTTCCGCTAATGGTTTATAATTATCCCGAAAACCCTTTTTGGTTGAAAATGATCTTGCTTTTAAATTTGGTTTATTTTGG
>CALDTJ010000383.1 GCA_937924145.1 uncultured Saprospiraceae bacterium | reverse complement strand
CAAGTCAACAAAGTGTCTCAATCAGCGCAGCAACACAATCATTCAATCATACAATCAACAAAGTGACACAATCAGCGCAGCGACACAATCAACGAAGTTACACAATCATTCATCCTTGAAAATAAAAATAAATAAGTCACTAAATTTTGCCGAAGGAAAAGGCTTACTTGATATAGACACCGTCATAGAAGAGGGAAGTCTAGTAGCTATAACGGGGCCATCGGGGAGTGGGAAAACGACCCTATTAAGGATTATTGCAGGATTAAATAAAGTGGATTCAGGGGAAATTATCATTAATGAAAAAACTTGGTTGGATACTTCCAAAAAGATACATTTACCTCCTCAAAAGCGAAAAATAGGGTATGTTTTTCAGAACTATGCGCTTTTTCCCAATATGACTGTCCGTGGAAATTTGACCTTTGCGCTAGAAAAAAATCAATCGGAAACAATTGTCTCTGAATTAATTGAAATAATTGAGTTGGATACTTTGGCTGAAAAATATCCTCATCAACTTTCTGGTGGACAGCAACAAAGAGTGGCTTTGGCTAGAGCATTGGTTCGGCTACCAGATGTATTATTATTGGATGAGCCTTTATCCGCTTTGGATAACGAATTGCGCTTAAAATTACAGACTTATCTTATAAAAATACATCAGAAATATCAGCTTACCACCATTTTAGTCAGTCATGACATTGAGGAAATTATGCAGATGGCAGATCGGGTTTTGGTTTTGAAAAATGGAAAAATTATTGCTGATGATACACCAGATGCTATCTATTTAAAAGATAAAAAAAATCATTTTCAAGCATTAGGAGGGGAAGTGATGGAGGTAGGAGCTACTTTTTTAAAAGTAAAAATTGGGAATAATTTGATACAAATACCAGTAGAAAAATTAGGTAATTATTCGGTAGGGCAGAAGGTTGAAGTAATGTTGGATTCCAATGCGATAAGTATCACTAAGTAATATAAAACGAGACGTTGACAATTTCCCCACGGATAGATAAAATTACGGACCCGCCCGCATGCGCAGTCGTGCTGGTTTAGATGTTGACAAATATTACGAAGTAGTAAATGGAAATAAAAAACGTGGCGATTTTTTTAAAATATAAATTATGAATAGCGTCAACACGTAGATCCGTGGAATTTATCTATCCGTGGGGAATTTTTCAATACCTAATTCGCAATCAGTATCCCAAAACATACCGCTGAGTAACACTATCAGGAATCTCCCTTTCAAAATGCGTAATAAAAATCAAAGTATGTTGAGGACTCAACACTTTATCCAGTAACCGTTTAGCCTTTTCGATAGTCGCCAAATCGAAACCTTGAAAGGGTTCATCCAACAAAATAAGCGGTGGATTTTTGATTAAGGCCCTTATTAATAATAAAATTCGTTGCTCTCCAGTTGATAATTGTTGGAAAAGGCGGTCTTTGAAATGGAGGATACTAAAATACTCCATGAGTAAATCGACTAATGTTTGTTCCTGGAGAGTAGGTGCTCTTTTTAGGTAAACGTGGTCAAATAATCCAGTAATAATGGCATTTTCAGCAGTCAATTTAGCATTAAAAAAATAATGCAATTCGGAAGAAGTAAATCCTGTCCTTTTTTTGATTTCCCAAATATTTTGACCGACGCCTCTACGCTGGTCAAAAAGATGGATTTCATTAGCATAAGCCTGTGGATGATCTCCAAATAAGAGTGCCAATAAAGTTGATTTCCCCGAACCATTTGCACCAAATAAAGCCCACTTTTCGCCTACCTTAACTTTCCAATTGATATTGTCTAAAATTTTCTTTCCATAGTAGGCAACGGAAGTATCTTTTAATTTAAAAATATGCGACCAATCTGCTAAGTTATTTGGTTGCTCAAAAAACGGTTTAATCTTTTCTATTAATTTGGTTTGTTGTTCCAATTCGTAGTTCGCTTTTGCTGTTGCTAACTCTTTTGGGGAGAGCAGCGTAGGGTGTTTTCCAAAAGGTAATTTCACTTTTTTAGAGACCGTATTAACCGTTTTATCACGGACGACCCCTTGATATTTTACGGTTAAATTGTCCAACTCCAATTCGTGTGAAATACATGTTGGCAGCACTTCATATTGCCCTGATAAAATCAGTTGAATCCCTTCCTTCGCTACCAAATTATCTAATAAATCATTGAATTCTTTTCGACTTTTAGCATCCAATCCCATGTAAGGATTGTCAATGATAAGAAGTTGTGGTTTTTGTAGAATGGCACTGGTAATCAGGAGTTTACGAGATTGGCCGCTGGATAGTTTAATCCGTTCTAAGTCCAATAATTCAAAAACGCCCGTTCGTTTGATTAGTTCGACATGCGCTTTTTCGTATTCCGAATATCCTTCCTCCATCAAGTACTCCCAAACCGTAATTGTCCCATCCGCTGAAAAGGAATTATATCGCTGCGAATAAAACATGGACTGGGGGTCAAAGGCCCTAGAGTCATCTTTAAAAGAGACGACCTTAATACATTTTCGCTTTAGTGCGAATGGGGAAATTATTTCAGGGTGTTGTGCAGCGAGATAAGGGTAGGTAAGACTACCTTTTTTCAAAAAATACTTTCCTGCTAATGCTTGTACTAAACTTGTTTTACCAGCACCGATTGGCCCTGTAATAATCCAGTTTTCGCCATGCTTGACGGTCCAATTAAAGTCAGAAAAAAAGTTTTTTTGAGCATGCGAAAAAGTCGCATTATTTACATTTAAGTACGTGTTCATTCTGTTTAACATTAAAAAAAACGAATATGTAAACTACTGGCATTTAAAGCTACAAAGAAAGTGTGGAAGATACACCTTCTCGGGTATCTTCACAACTGAAATATGCTATTTACACCATCAACCGAATTACAATTATGGTAAGACACACTACAACCTACGTATTTTCCCTTTTTTTAATCCTTGCAAGTTGCCCATTATTTGGTCAGTCGATAAGTCATCCTGACACTTTAAAGGGTAATCAACTCAACCAAAAATTAGTAAACGTTGCTCCAGAATCGGAGATTTGGTTAAAAGATTTAAAGCCTGGCCAAATTTATACGGTTTATTTTTTGGTCAACAATGAAGAGACCTGTATTCCTAAGTTTAAGATGAATCAATCATTTGAAACTTATCGAGAATTGTCCACTCAAATAATTCTAGAATTTAGAGCCACTCAAGCAGTACAATCCATTCAATTAAGTTCGCCTTGTCCCGAAATAGAAAGTGCTGATTTTTATATAGAAACAAAATGTGAAACTTGCCCAAGAATTTTTGCTACACCAAGAGACTATGCTAATATAAATGCTCAAATAGACTATACCGCAGACCAATTGATTAAGGATGTGTTTGCTGCTGGAGGGTGTTATGAGGTTGACAATGTTTCGTATCGTGGAGACGATAGAGGAAAAGGCTTTTTCAGTAAAGGAATGGAGGCTATTGATGTAGAAGAGGGCGTTATCTTATCGACGGGAGATGTAAGAGATTGTAAGGGAAGTAATAACTCTCCCAAGACTACCACTAAGTTTACAAATGGGCCAAATGGAGATCCAGATTTGTCTAAATTGATTCGAATACTTGAAAATAAAAGCCTACCTGTTCACGATGTAACTATTTTAGAGTTTGATTTTACCCCAACGCAAGATAAAGTGACCTTTGAGTATGTTTTTGCCTCTGATGAATATTGTGAATATGTAGGCTCAGGTTTTAATGATGTTTTTGGGTTCTTTGTTAGTGGCCCTGGTATTTCTGGACCATTTGCAGATGGGGCTGAAAATATTGCTAAAGTTCCTGGTTCCAATGATTACGTATCGATCAACAGTATTCACTGGAAAGAAAATGAAGAATATTATAATAATAATACACCCTTTGGGGCAGCATTGGGCGGTGGATGTAGAATAGGAGAAATTTTTGCTCCAGCTGTTTCAAAACAAGTATTAGAATACGATGGTTTTACGAACGTTCTAACTGCTGTGGCCAATGTAATTCCTTGCGAAACCTACCACATTAAATTAGCAATAGCAGATGTGTCTGATGGAGGGTTTGATTCTGCGGTATTTTTAAAAGCTAATAGTTTCAAATTAGGTGATCCAGCAGAGCTATCGACAGAAATTCCAAATGCTACTTTCCCAGACAGTAATTTAGTTTACGAATCTTGTCAAGAATCCTTTTTTGTCTTCAAACGAACGGAAGACAGCGATATTACTAGACCACAAAAAGTAGCATTTGAAATATCAGATTTGAGTACTGCAACACCAAATGTAGATTACTCAGCAATTCGATCCCCTGTGACGATACCTGCTGGAAAAGATAGCATAAAAGTACCAATGACTATTTTTAAAGATGCAGAAATTGAAGGGCCAGAGACTATTATTTTTGAGTTAGAATCAGCCTGTACTTGTGAAGGAATATTAACAGAACTGGTGATAACCGAACCTGAAGAGCCCTCCGTTACTTTCGATGAACTGTCTACTTGTATTGGTGGTACGGTCAATATAATTCCAAACATAGAAGGAGGTGCTGGAGATTTTAGTTATGAATGGAGTACCAATGAAACCGACCAATCTATCTCCGCTACTGTTGATGCGCCTACAACGTTTTCCGTTACCGTAACAGATCAATGTGGTTCGGAGGCGATGGCAACAGTAGATGTTATAACGGATGAACAGGTAGCAACTCTTACAGGTGAAGTAGTGATTTGTAACGGTGAATCAGATGGTGCTATTGAAGTGAATTTCACAGGTAGTGGCCCGTATTCTTTAGAATATGAATTTAATGGGGAACCCAAAAATATATCAGGTATTCCAGATGCTAATTTTACTTTACCAGTTACAGAGGAAGGAACCTATGAAGCAATCGGAATGACCTCTAGTGGATGTACTGGAACAGGAGAAGGAACTGGCGAAATTACGGTAACCAATGTCAACATAGAGAACAAATTAGCTAGTCCAAAGTGTAATCGGTCGATGGATGGTTTTATAGAAATAACGATGGATGAGGATGAAGGAACCTACACCTACGAATGGGAAAGTGGAGCGGATGATAAACGAATAGACAATTTGGTAGAAGGAGATTATAAAGTGACCGTTACCAATCAACTAGGTTGTGCCGATACTAAATCTTTTACTTTGACTAAACCAGAAAGATTAGAAGCTAAAATCGAGGCAGATGGCATCGCCAATTGCTACAATCCAAAAGGTGGAAGTATTAATTTAGAAATAGAAGGAGGGACTGCGGGGTATGTTTTTGATTGGAATAATGGAATGGAAAGTAGTCAAAATTTGGACAATTTAGGGGCAGGAACTTATAAAGTAGAAGTGACCGATTTTAATGGTTGTACCACCACTGCAACTGCTGAAATCAAAGACGATCAAGTGATTCCTACTACTATTTTACAAGAACATGGTATTTTAAGTTGTCTGAACGATCAATTGGCGATTACCGCCAATGGGTCGAGTCAAGGAACTGATTTTGAATATTACTGGACTACCGACGATGGAAATATTGTTAGTCAATTCACTCCTTTAAAAGTTACGATTAACAGAGAGGGAACTTATAAACTTGAAATTATTAATAAAGAAAATGGTTGTCAAAATGAGGTCACTACTTTCGTAAAAGAAAATAGAGAAGATCCCAAAATTGAATTAGCAGAACCAGCAACTTTAAATTGTCAAAATGAAAGCCAGCAAATAATCGGAACGATACTAGAAGAGATGGTTGACTACGATATGGTTTGGTCAACGGATGATGGAAATATTATTTCCGACACCAATATTTTAAGTCCAGAAGTTGATGCAGAAGGTACTTATAAAATTAATGTGACCAATAATATCAATGGTTGTTCGATTGAAAAAAGTGTAACCGTTACAGAAGATAAAGAAAAACCAACTGTTAATATTATTGAGCCACTAAGTTTGACTTGTGTTCGAAATGCGGTTGCCATTAATACTGAAATCGCAGATATGAGTAAGGATTATGAGGTAAGTTGGCAAACCATAGATGGAAATTTTCTAGAAAATAGAAGTACCCTAACTCCATCTGTAGATCAACCAGGTACTTATACTTTGAAGGTAAAAGATGCTGAGAACTTTTGTGAAACGGAAGTTCAAGCGAATGTGATGATTGACACTTTGAGTCCGAAGGTAGATGCGGGGGCAACGAGTGTTTTTAATTGCGATGTATCTAGAGTGAATTTAAGTGGTTCAGTCGTAGATAATCGAGCTTACGAGTTTAATTGGACAACCCAAAATGGTAATATTATTGAGGGTGAAAATACGCTAAACCCAGCTATTGATATTGCTGGCGAATATCAATTATTTGTCAAAGATGAAGTGAATGGTTGTGAAAGTATGGACATGGTATTAATCACAGATGATACCAATCGACCGAAGGCAGAAGTTGTAGCACCAGATGCTATTACGTGTGTGAGAAATGAAGTGACCTTGGATGCGTCCATTTCTACTCAAGGCCCAAGCATCAACTACCGATGGGAAGCATTGGACGGTACGATCATTGATGATACCAATCCAATTAATCCAATAATGGGATCAGAGGGTCGCTACATTTTATTTGTCATAGATCAAAGCAATGGTTGTGAAGGTAAAAAGATTATAGAAGTACCTTTAGATACGGTAGCACCGACTGCTTTTATTACTGCGCCAGATGTTTTTAATTGTAAATCAGAAACGGTAGAAATAGACGGTAGTTTATCCAGCAATGGGCCAAATTTTGCTTTCAATTGGTCCACTACCGATGGTAATATTCGATCTAAACCAGACGTTGTTTCACCTACCATTAGCCAAGCTGGAACTTATCAAGTAGAGATTCTAAATAGAGAAAATGGTTGTGAGTCTACGGCTTCTCTAGTGATTATATCTGAAATGCCAACCGCCTTAGATTTAGCAGTAGATCAACCACTTTGTTATGGTGATAAGGGACAAGCGAATATCGTCAATGTAGTCGGTGGAGTAGGGCCTTATACTTATTCAATAGATGGAGGGAATCGTTTTATCAATGATGCTGGCTTTGGCTATTTAGAGGCTGGATATTATAACTTAGTGGTTAAAGATGCCAATGATTGTGAACTTGAAGAAGTGTTACAAATTATTCAACCAGAAGAATTAGCCGTTGATTTAGGGCTTCAGTTAGACATTAAACTTGGAGATTCTACCGAATTACAAGCATTAACAAATATCCCAGAAGCAGAGGTCGCAGAAGTATTGTGGACACCTTCTAATGGTTTAAGTTGTGATGATTGTCTAAATCCAACGGCAAAACCATATCAAAGTGTTGAGTATAAGGTAGAAATCATTGACCAAAATGGATGTGCTGCCAGCAGTGAATTACGATTGTTGGTAGATCAAACGCCAGAGATATTTGTACCGAACGTTTTTGCACCATTTGATAGTCAAGGAGGCAATGATCGCTTTACTGTTTTTGCAAAAGGTGGAATGGTAAATCAAATAGTGAGTTTAGAAATTTATAATCGTTGGGGAGAAACAGTTTACATCAATAAGAACTTCTCTCCAAATGATCCAAGCAAAGGATGGGATGGATTTTTTGATAATCAACGAATGAAACCCGCTGTGTTTGTCTACCGAGCAGAAATAGAAATGGTGGATGGTCGAACGGTTCAAATGACAGGAGATTTTGCCTTAGTGAAATAAAGCACAAAAGAAATAGCATATTTTATGAGAAGGAGATACTAATTAGGTTTAGTGTCTCCTTTTTTATTGTTAAAATGAGTAAATGGTGGACAGCAGTCTAAGGATTTTGCTCTGATGTCTAAACTTAGTGTGTTGTTTTCTCATTTATTAATTTATTCATTTACTCATTTTATAAAAATGAGTCCTTATCAAGTGAATTATTTTTCGGAAGTTTGCAAAAAATTAAACCATTCATAATATGCGTATTCTAAGCTTTGTTTGTGCTTTACTATTTATCAGTTTCATTGGTTGTTTTACCATTGAGAACCAATTTACTGGCTTAGCTCCAGGTTATTGGCGAGCGACTTTGGACATTCGACCGACCTCTGTAGCGGCAGACGGTGGAACGTTGAAAAATATTCCTGTCAATTTTGAGGAAGCATCGGAAGGCTCATTGCCTTTTACCTTTGAGGTAATTTATGAAAATGAAAATGAGTTTCATATAGATGTGATTAATGGCGAAGAACGTATTCGAGTGGCAAAAGAAGATATTTACATAGGTTTAGATCGAAAAGTAGGAAAAGATACTTTTTTAATCAAATTTCCAGTTTACGAATCTTACATCAAAGGACTTTTTGAAAGTAGAGTAATGGAAGGGGAGTGGGTTGCTACCAATAGAGCGAACTATCGAATCCCATTTGTAGCTAAATATGGTAAAAAATATCGGTTTAGTCAATTGAGGAAAGAACCAGTAATGGACATATCTGGAAAGTGGGAAGTTCATTTTGAGGCAGTTGATGACGAAACAGATAAGTTTCCGGGTATTGGTGAATTCAAACAAGAAGGCAATCATGTAACAGGAACATTTAGAACAGAAACGGGAGATTACCGCTATCTCGAAGGTACGATACAAAATAATAAATTGTATTTATCGGTATTTGATGGGGCACATGCGTTTCTATTTGAGGCAAAAATTTTGGAAGATAAATCCATGATTGGCTCCTTCCGTTCTGGCAAACATTATCAAGCAACTTGGACCGCTAAACGTAATGATGCTTTTGAATTAAGAGATCCGAATGAATTGACCTTTTTGAAAGAAGGGTATGATAAAATAAGTTTTGCCTTCCCAAATCCAGAGGGGAAAATGATTTCTTTAGATAATCCCGAATATCAAGGCAAATCTAAGATTGTCCAAATTTTTGGAACTTGGTGTCCTAATTGTAGAGAAGAGACAGAGTTTTTAGTCGATTATTTCAAAAAGAAGCCAAATCCAAATATTGAAATTATTGCATTAGCTTTTGAAAAGAGAAGAGATAAAGCGGCTGCGAATGCTGCGGTAAGTAGATACATCAAAGCGTTCGACATACCTTACGAAATGGCAGTTGCAGGATATTCTGATAAAAAAGAAGCTGCCGAATCTTTGCCAATGTTGAACCATATTCTATCTTATCCGACGATGATTTTTATTGATAAAAATGACCAAATCGTTAAAATTCATACGGGGTATAATGGGAAAGCTACTAGTAAATATGATGAGTTTATAAAAGAATTTGATGAGACTATTAGTTTATTGTCGAAGTAGTTTCTTGCTGATTAATATTCTTTCTTGAACCACAAAGGAACAAAGACCACAAAGGAAATTCACAAAGTGAATTTTTTATCTGAGGGTCGCATTAAGTGGAATGTCGTTAACTTAACGTCTGAAGTTTAGCAGCAGTGTTTCGGGGTCACTTTCAGTGCCCCCGAAACTTTAATTGCAAGCCAATCTAACTTCTAATTATTTCCACTAAGGCAAAATAAATTAATAAAGTGGTCATTTTAGTGCCTTTCTAACTTAAATTACGGGGGCACTGGAAGTGACCCCGTAATCTAAAACCAACTATTTTTGAGTGGCAAGTTACTAAAGTTAAATTTGACTAATTCTAAATTACCTTTTAAGGGGTTGTTTAGCGGACTAATTTGGTGCTTTACTGAACAATTCAACATTTGAATGATTACATTTACAGCTCAAAAGTAAATCTAATAACAAAATAAAAAATAAATGGAGTTACCAAAAATTGCGGCAAAGTCGCCAATAAGAGTAGAATTAGAAAAAGGAAAGAAGTATGCTTACTGTACTTGTGGACTTTCTGAAAATCAACCATTTTGTAATGGTTCGCACAAAGGAACTGGATTTTCACCAACCGTTTTTACTTGTGATGAAACGAAGACAAGAGGGATGTGCCAATGCAAGCAAACCAAGAATGAATTTGGCTTTTGTGATGGCTCTCACAAATCGTGCTAAAAAATAGCAAAAAGATCTGACAGATCCGCCTGAATGCTTGCGTTCAGGTTTTCAAAATCTGTCAGATCTAAATTTATCTTACTACTGATTAAAATCTTAAATGACGGACAGTTTTCTGGCTTTTACTCAGTTGATTATCAAAGAGATAAACCAACTGCTTACTGAATACTGCCAACTGCACAACTGCCAACTGTTTATATCGCAGAAACAGGCATTCGACGATTGACTCGTAAAATCATGCCTTTAATGACCTTTCCAGTACCACCAACTTCTACAAATTCTTCCACACCATCAGCAATCATATTTAACATTGTCTGCGTCCATTTTACAGGAGAAGTCAATTGAGCAATCAAATTTTGTTGAATCAAGGCAGGATCAGTTGCCTTTTGCGCATTGACATTTTGATAAATAGGACATTTAGGAGCATGGAAAGTGGTTGACTCAATGGCTGATTTTAATTCTGCCTCAGCAGGAGCCATTAATGGGGAGTGAAAAGCACCTCCTACATTTAGAATAATCGCCCGTCTAGCACCAGCTTCTTTTAATTTTTCTACTGCTAATTCTACCCCTGGAATAGAACCTGAAATAACTAATTGTCCTGGGCAGTTGTAATTAGCTGCTACCACCACTTCTTCGGTGATACTATCACAAACAGCTTCGACTTTTTCATCTTCTAAACCAACAATAGCGGCCATGGTACTATCTACTGCTTCACAAGCTTTTTGCATGGCCATAGCTCTCTGTTGGACTAGTTTTAGACCATCTTCCATCGTAAGCACACCATTCGCCACCAAAGCAGAAAACTCCCCTAAAGAATGACCTGCTACCACATCTGGTTGGAACGTATCGCCCGCTAAAATTGCAGAGATGACAGAGTGTAAAAAGATAGCAGGCTGAGTGATTTTAGTTTGCTTTAATTCTTCGGCACTACCCTCAAACATGACATCACTTAGTCGATAGCCTAAAATACTATTAGCCTGTTCAAAAAGGGAATGTGCTTGCTCAGAAGATTCGTATAAATCTTTACCCATGCCTTCAAATTGGGCACCTTGACCAGGGAAAACGTACGCTTTCATATTCAATTGTTTATTTTACTAATCTTTATATTTATTCACTCATAACAGGGTGAAACGAGCTGCAAAAGTGAGCAAAAATAATTTAATGTAGATGAAAATTAAGAAAAAAGCTTGGTGATATATTTCTTTTGGATAATATGAAAAGCATAACAAAGCCCACATTATCATTCCTTGAATCAAAAATTAGCGTTAATAGATAAAAAAGCCTATTTTTAGGGCGAGTAAAGGGTAATCTTAATCTGTATGATTTGAATATAAAGATTACTCTCCCCAATTAAATAGATTTGGTTATAAAGTAGGAAGTCCAAATTCGCATATCAACTGTAGCATGCGAATTTAGGTATTTTTACCCAATCTGTAAACAAACCTTTAAAATTTAGCTACTATGAAAAAATTAAGTTTAATGCTTATGCTGGTTTCCAGTATGGTTTTACAACTCTCTGCACAATGTTCTAACTACAGCCGACCAGGAATTCATGTGGTTCAAAGCGGTGAAAATCTTTACCGAATTTCAAAAAAATATAATATTTCTACGATTGAATTGGCCGATTGGAATAACATTGCGCCCAATACTACGCTGTACGCTTGTCAGGAATTGAACATCTCTAATCCTAATTATGGTAGAACAATATATGATGATTCAGCGCCAATTTATGATACACCAAGTCAGTCGAGAGGCGGTGTCGATGTATCTTCTTATGTGAGACAGAGTGGCAATAAGCATACGATTCGTGCAGGGGAAACTATCGCAGGATTAGCCGAATTATATGGTTATACCGAGAAGCGATTTAGATCCATCAACTTGTTAAAAGGAGGAGAGGAACTAAGTGTGGGATCGTCTATTTTGTCAACAGATTGTGCTTGTGAACGGGTAGTCAGCTATGAAGATTTGAGTAATAGAGCTTATCAAAACAGTACCACAACAACCAATTACGGAAATGGTACTAGCAGTGCTAACACACATACTGTTTACCAATCGAGAGGTTCGGAAATAGATGATTTTTATAACAACTCACAAGGTAGTTATGGAGGATCAACTAATCCACCACCAGCGCAGCGAATAGACAGTCGTGGTTCTAGTCGCCCAAGTAGCTACGATAGCAACAGTGGAATTATCAGCAACACGAATAATAACAATAGTGGATCAAGAGCACCATCAACAATAAGTGCAGCTTACATGTCAGCTCAAGAGATTGCTATGTTGGATGAAATTAATTTAGTACGGTCTAATCCAGCAGGATATATTCCATACGTAGAGCAGTATAAAAGAGATATTCAAAGTGGAAAATCTTTTGGGAGTTCCTTGGCAGTATGTGATGAATTGATTGCTGAGTTAAGAAGAACGCCTCGATTGTCAATTTTGAGACCTGCGCCATGTTTGTATAATGCAGCTAAAAATCATGGTTTGGATCAGAAATCGAGAGGAAGTACTGGTCATGATGGCTCAGATGGTTCTTGGCCTTGGGATAGAGTCAAAAGGGCTTGTTCGCAAATGACGGACGGGAACGAAAATTTAGTGGGTGGACCAGCAGATGTTAGAGAAGCCGTTATTCTATTATTGGTAGATGATGGAATCCCAAGTCGTGGTCACCGAAAGACTTTACTGAACAAAGATTGGGTATATGGTGCAACTTACAAAATTGGAAAAGTTGGTTTCATGCCGAATTGTTGGGTTCAGAAGTTTGGGTATTAAAAAATAGTTACTAGTTGCTGGTTGCTAGTTTCGAGCGCAACCAGCAACCCGCAACTCGCAACCCGCAACTCGCAACCCGCAACTCGCAACCCGCAACTCGCAACCCGAACATGGAAGAATTTCTAAATCAAATTTTATTTTACTTCAACGAGACTGCTATTACCGTCGGAAAGGTGATAGCAGTTTCTAGTATTGGTATAATAGGCATACTTTTTCAGCGAATTATTGTTAAAAAGTCGGTGGCTTATTATGTAGCAAACGATCTACTAGATACAGGCATAGGACAACAACTATTGCGATTAATTGCGAGCTGTTTGCTATTGATATTTATCATCAGTACGGTTGAAATACTAGCTTTAAATCAAGAATTATATCCTAATAATCGGTATTTTCTACTTAGTTGGAAAACGATTTTAGGTGGTTTGTTGATTATTCAATTTGGCCGATTGATTTACTTCTTTTTGCGAAAAGCCATTGAGAATTATTATCAAAGACAGATTTCGGAGGAAGAAAGTAACATTGAGCGACTAGAAGATATCACAAAGTCAAACTCCAGTAAGGTAGCGAGTAATTCAGTCAGAGTAGCTATTTTTCTACTAACTATTTTCTTGTTTTTACAAAATTTTCAGTTTGATCCAACCATACTTACCTTTTATGCAGATACGGAAAATCCCTATGCGCTGAGAGTTAGTACGTTGATTACCATTCTAATTATTCTTTCCTTAGGACAAGTATTTATTTGGGCTTTGACCCAATTAATTTTATTAAGCTATTATAAAAAGAATGAAGTAAATGTAGGGACGCAATATGCGATCAATCAGTTGATTAGTTATTTTATTTATGTGCTGGTCGCATTGACTGCGCTTCATTTCCTCAAGATTAACATGACGGTTTTTTGGGGAGGTTTGGCAGCCTTGTTGGTTGGTGTTGGACTGGGATTGCAGCAAACTTTCAACGACCTATTTTCAGGCTTGGTTCTATTATTTGAAAGAGGCATCGAAGTAGGAGAAATCTTGGAGATTGATGGAGAGGTTGGTAGTCTAAAAAAGATAGGCTTACGTACTTCTGTCATTGAGTCAAGGGATAATATAACGATCATCGTTCCTAATTCTAAATTGGTCGTAAGTAATGTAATAAATTGGAGTCACTATGATGATAAAGTTCGATTTAGAATTAATGTGGGCGTTGCTTATGGTTCTGATACCGCCTTGGTCAAAGAAATATTATTAGAAACTGCCAAGGCACATGCCAGTATTTTAAAAAGACCAGCCCCTTTTGTTCGATTCACTGATTTTGGTAATTCTTCTTTAGATTTCGAACTCTTATTTTTTTCTAAAAAATTTATCAGAATTGAAGATGTAAAAAGTGATTTGCGGTTTGAGATAGATCGAAAATTCAGAGAATCAAAAGTAGAAATTCCATTTCCACAACGAGATGTATGGATTCGAAAAGGGGAGGGATAAAAAAAGGCTTGCCAGATTCCCGGAAACCTGGCAAGCTTGAAAACCACAAAACTATGGTTAGTACTAGACCATAATAAGTCTTTAATCAATCAAGACGATTTTTTTAGAGATCATCTGATCTTTTGTAATCAAGAATACATAGTACATACCTGATTGTAGATGAGTACGCTCCAATTGGACTTCATTATAGCCAGCCGATTTTAACTCGTTATCTGCCAAAATTTTAATAATTCTACCATTTAGATCCATCACTTGAATTAATACTCTTTCTTCTTGGGGAAGGTTAAACTGAACAGTTGTGAAGGTCTGAAATGGATTAGGAGCGACTTTTAAATCTATCGTAGACGGTGCTATTGTTATCGGATTTGATGAAATTCTACTTTGTGACTCGATTAAATTATTAGTAGGCTCACAAGCCTCAATCATCGTAGTAAAATTACTACCTGCTTGTGCATGAAATCCTTCTTTTAGAATGATTCCCTCACCAGCTTTGTAAATTATATTTCCAGTAATAATCACCGTACCAGAAGTTGTTAAAACTTTTTGCGCGCCAATTATTATAGCATTATCAGGCATATCGGAAGTTACAGTCGTATTCTCTTCACAAATACTATTTTCTAAGCAATCGGAAGTGCCATTATCATTTGCGTCTGTATCAGGAACACCACAACCACAATCACCGGGTTCTGTTTTATTTCTGTCAGTCGGACAATTGTCATTACAGTCAAGTGTACCATCTTCATCGCTATCTGTATCGGGTGTCCCACAACCACAGACACCAGCGGCTATTTTATTAGGATCATTGGGACAATCATCATCACAATTAGGCGTTCCGTCATTGTCGCTATCTGTATCGGGTGTACCACATCCACAGACTCCTGGCTCGGTCTTATTCGGATCATTCGGGCAATTATCAGTTGTGCCATTTTCACCTTCTGTACAGAAAGTAATCGAAGCATTTGCACCAAAAGCATCTCCGCTAAAAATAACTTCATTATTATTGTCAGTCAAAGCAAAAGAACCATTGCCATAGGAGCAACAAATCCCGTCGCCATAACTATCATTGATGGTAAATTGATAACCAGAGGCCGCAGGCAAAGAAAATGTTTGAGCGATATTTGCAAAAGATTGGTTGTAGCCACTACCAGAATATAAAGTAGTTCCAGCAGCATTTTTAAGGGTCCAACTAGTTTCTGTCGCATACTGGTCTAGTTGCAATGATAAATTAACCGTACTACCATAGCATGGGCAAGGTGTACAACTAGTACCCCCACAGTCTACGCCTTCTTCGTCTCCGTTTTGGATACCATCATCACAGGTAGGAGCCGCACAAGTTAGGGTACAGGAGGCATTATTGAATCGGTTTCTAATCAAATCTCCAGGCTGTTGCCCAAATCCATTGTTAAAATCAATTCCACAATTGGTAATATGGCAATAACTCATAATTGTACCACCACCTGGAGGACAAGCGCCACCTGTACTCGCACAACCACCTTCAGTAGAGGCACAAGCATCAATTGCCGTATTATTACCATTCCAACTACAATTTTGCGTGTGTGGAGATCCCATATTATGCCCCATTTCGTGAGCAAAAACTTCTACATTCCAAGAATAAGTAGGAAAGGTCGTAATAGAAGTACCCATACTCGCACTGACCGCATAGGGACCAGCGTGCTGACCACTAAAAGTAAAATAACTAGAACAAAGCACATCCACCCATGCAATACCACCACCTAAGGAACGAGTAGAAATAAAATGTGCCAAACGCCCATCGTAATTATTTTGGGTGAGTCTACCAAATTCTTGTAGGATCGCACTGGTGCTATTTAAACTAGCATAAGGATCAGTTGTCGTCCAAACTTTGACATCCGAAAGGGAGATACTAATCTGTTCATTAGCGTAAATAGTCGCTACTTCATTGATTAGCGCACCGACAAAAGCTATGACATTTGCTTCGGAGTTACCTTGTTTTTTAAACATATCGTAGTCACATTCCACATATATTGGTATACATTTATTCATGGCATTTCTAGCCTTACTTTCCACTTGTGTGCTCAATCCGTCTTTGCCGAGGTTTTGGGTTTCTCCTGCTACACAGGTTTCGGGTTCAGTCAGCAATAGATTTCTATCATTATAAAGGACATGGTCTTGGTTGTCCTTTCTTTTTCCGATCACGTAATTTCCATCATCATCGCCAATCATAATTCTAATTTCGTCTCCGAAGATACTTGCGGAGGCGATTGAATTCGGGTCTCCTTTTACTATACCACGGTAATAAACACCATTGGAAAGAGCAGTTAGATTTCTACCGTCACTTGCTCGGTAAATAAAATCTTCAGAAAAAATATCTACTTTAAATAACTCTAGTTCAAAAGTAGATTTTTGATCTACAGGAATTTTTAAGGTTGTATTTTCGGGTTTATTTTCTATAAAAGCTGCTAATTGTTCGCTTTTAATAGTCAAATTAACTCCACTTGTAATGTAGCTCTCAGCTTGAGCATTAGCGGTAGTACTTACTTCGAAAGGATCGAATTCAGAAAATCGGGCACTGCTAGTTTGATTAGCAGTTACTAGTTTAGCAAGTTCGTTTGGTGTTTGTTGAAGATGAGACTTTGGAATGCCCTGTTGAGTTCTTTCAATTAAATCTTGGGCGAGACCTTCGTTTTTTACCAAAAAGAAAACGAATAAAAGGTTAAGTAATGGGAAATACTTAATCATGCTTTGGAGATTAGTTTCTACCTTACCTGACAGCAGTAGCCATCAAATTAGTGTAGGTCGGTTTAAAGGAGAATAGGCGTGCTATCAGTTGAAGGATCAAAAGATAACATGGCCTAAATAAAAACCACATTTGTGAATAAATTTGTTGTTACTTGGCAGTCAGTATACCAGTAAGTCAAAATTGATTGCGGGTTTGTTAAATCTAGGGGAAGTGTTTTAAGGTATTATTGTATTATTGATTGCAGAGAGAAACTACTAGCTGACAATTTTGAATGCTAAGCAGTATAGATTGCTTAAACAATATTTTAAAGTATAAAATTGCATGAGTACACAAAATTATTTCATTTTTAGAATAAAGAAAGGAAATGGTTCTGGAAAATAGAATTATGTATGCAATTTGACAATTTATATTAGTTAAATATATATGTAAATCAACAAAAAAATCCTGCCCATTTTAAGACGGACAGGATTTTTTTAGAACTTCGAAAGCTATACTTTAACTAGTTCTTTTTAGTAAAAAATGGTTAAAAGCTATTATTCAACGACATGATCTCCACTCAAGTAACGGTGGTTCGCATCAAAGGCACTAATAATATTTTCGTTAAGTTCATCCTTTTCGATCAATCCATCTCTCAAACGGATAATTCGGTGGGCATGTGCTGCAATATCAGGTTCGTGAGTCACGACAATAATGGTATTTCCTGCCTCATGTAATTTTTCGAAAATTTCCATAATTTCAATGGAAGTTTTGGTATCTAAGTTACCAGTAGGCTCATCGGCTAAAATGATAGCAGGATCATTAACCAAGGCTCTAGCTATGGCAACCCTTTGACGCTGTCCACCTGATAACTCATTCGGTTTGTGTTCCACCCGATCTCCTAGTCCTACATTTGCAAGGGTTTGTTCAGCCTTATCTAAGCGATTACTTTTACTGATTCCCGCATAAACTAAAGGTAAAGCGACATTTTCTAAAGAGGAAAGTCTCGGAAGGAGGTTAAAGGTTTGGAAAACGAACCCTATTTCTTTATTTCTAACTTCGGCTAATTCGCCATCATCTAAGGTACTTACGTTGGCGTCATTTAAAACATATTCGCCCGCTGTAGGTGTATCTAAACAGCCTAGTAGGTTCATCAAAGTTGATTTACCAGAACCAGATGGTCCCATTAAAGCAACGTATTCATTTTTTCTAATATCAACGGAAACATTCTTCAAGGCATGAATTTCTTCCACCCCCATGATGTAGGTTTTCCGCAATTCTTTAACTGTAATTATTGGATTCATTTTATCTTTTTGCCAATAGGCAACAATTGCTGGTTGCTCTTCAAACCATTCTTCACCAACGATATTAAAATTGGG
>CALDTJ010000382.1 GCA_937924145.1 uncultured Saprospiraceae bacterium | reverse complement strand
AAAACTAGACGTAGCCGACCTAAAGGTCGCTGAACAGGACAGGCTAAAGCCTGTGCTACCGATTTTCGCATTCCAAATTTACTTGGAATTTTCAAAAAAGAGCACTAATAGTACTGATAATCAACATTTTAAATATTATATATTTTTTCCTTGACGCCAATTCGATAGCTATCGGGATTGCTGAAAAAAATAACGACGTATAAATTAAAAAGATCCCGTCATAAAATAGAAGATAATTGTGTCTACGTACTTAAGGTCTAAAGATTACGAAAATAAGGCTTCTTTGATTTAGAAACCCAGCATTTATCTGATATGGGCTAAATATTTCTGTTTTTGGTTTTAATGGGCACTAATAGTAGTAAATAATGTTGCTTTTGGTGAGGTTTTTGGCTACAAACCTTTATAATAAGTATATCAAGTTAGTAAATATTTAATCAGAAAATTTCATCTGAGTAAATTTATTTTACGACCTAAAACACAGTAGATCTCAAAGCTCATGGCAAAGAAAAATACACCTAAAAGAAAGCTAAAAAAAGCACCCAAAATGGAACATCAAGGGACAAATTCCCCTAATATTCCGATACCTCTAATCTTTGCGATCATAGCCACGATTATCGCTTTTATCCCTTCTTTACAAAACGATTTTGTTACTTGGGATGATGATGTGAATATTTTAAAAAACCCTAATCTACAAGTCTTCGATTGGCGCAGTATCAAAGGAATTTTTACAGATACCGTTATCGGAAATTATAATCCACTCGCAATTTTTAGTTTAGCTGTAGAAAAAGCAATCTTTGGTTTAAATGCTACGGTGATCCATGTAAACAATCTAATACTTCATTTGATTTGTGTCTTTTTTGTGTATAAAATAGGTAGACAATTAAAGTTATCGCCTATTGCAGCAGGGGTTGTTGCCCTCTTATTTGGCATTCATCCTATGCGGGTCGAGTCTGTAGCTTGGGTGACAGAACGGAAAGATGTGCTTTATGGGACATTCTATTTTGCAGCTATTTTTACTTATATCAAATATATATTTTCCGACAAAAAAAGAACGATTTTTGTAGGGCTAACCCTCCTATTATTCTTACTATCCTTGTTATCAAAAATACAGGCAGTCGCCCTTCCTTTATCCTTACTTGCCATTGATTTTTGGCTAAAACGGGAGTTAACAATTCAATTAGTTTTAGAAAAAATACCTTATTTCGTTGGTTCTCTTTTCTTTGGGCTAGCAGGTATTTTATTTTTATCAAAAGAAGGGTCATTAGAACAAGCTACTGACTACAATTTCTTGGAAAGACTTTTAGTTGGCGGCTATTCCTATGTTATCTATTTAGCGAAGTTCATTTTTCCTTACGAAATGTCACCACTTTACCCCTACCCTTCTACGTTGAACAGTAGTTTCTATATCGGAGCGGCTATGCTTTTACCGATAATCGGAGGTCTATATTATGCGTATAAAAAAGAGCAAAGTGCCATTCTATTTGGCTTTGCTTTCTTCACCTTCAATGTGATGTTTATGCTGCAAGTAGTTGGCGCAGGGCAAGGGTTTATTGCAGACAGATTTACTTATGTGCCTTACTTCGGGTTGTTCTTTATCATTGGCTATTATTTTCAACAAATCAGGGTGCAAAAGCCGACTTGGAATAAAATAGCAAGTATTGGTCTTGGCACTTATTTATTAGTCTTTGGAGTGATGACTTGGCAGCAAAACAAGATATGGAAAAATGGAGGTACGCTTTGGACTCATGTCCTAAAATATTATAACAATATTGATACACCTTATAGTAATCGAGCACAATTTTATCGAGATCAAGGGAATATGCAGCAAGCATTAGCCGACTACACAAAAGCAATCGAGGTAAAACCTAGTAAGGGCAGTACTTATAATAGTCGAGGCAAAACGTATTTCGATATAGGTGGTCCAAAAGGCGACCAAACGTTGATTCAACAAGCAATTGCAGATTACACAAAGGGTATCGAATTGAGTCCAAAATTAGGGGAATTATACGCCAATAGAGGTGCAGCTTTAGGGTATCAAGGAAAAATGCAAGCAGCCTTAGCCGATCTTAATAAAGCAGTAGAACTAGAACCTCATAAAATTGGTGGTTATGCGAATCGGTCGCTTTTACACATGCAATTGGGCAACCATGAACTGGCGATCAAAGATCATACGGCTTATCTAGGCCTAGATCCTTATGATGCAGAAGTTTGGTATGAAAGAGGGCTGGCAAAAAGTCAATTAGGACAGCATCAAGCCGCTATTACGGACTTTAATCAAGCTTTGAAATTAGATCGTCAGCGAGGCATTTTCCTTATGCAACGGGCTTTAGCTTATAAAAATATGGGTAATAAAGCACAGGCAGCAGATGATTTGCGTCTGGCACAACAATTTGGCACACAAGTGCCAGCGGCTTATTGGAGTGGATTGCAGTAGTCTAGATGTGAGAAGGTGAGAGCGGTGAGAAAGTGAGAAGGCGAGAGAGTGAGATGTGAGAGAAGTACAACAATCACACACAGGCGTGTCCGTATGGACAATCAGCGTAGCGACTCAATCATACAATCACCCCAAAAATCTTAAAAGGAATGAAGGTTATTTGTTAACAATGAGTCAGCTTCACTTCCTACTCATTCCCTTTCACATTAACTTGTGGTGCACTTTGCTCGTTTTTACGTGGATTTTTTCTTCGGAAACTAGACCAAGGGGTTTCTTTATGTAAATTTTCTCCAAAATATTGAATAAATAATTCGAACTCAAATGGATCTCTATAACCTGGAATAGACTGAATAATATCTTGTTCTTCGTCTAAGAAAACAATGGTAGGGTAACTTAGGCGGCCTTTCATAATGGCTGCTGCTAATTCGTGATAAGAGTTCTGTCCACCACGATTAACGTATTTATAAATCTTGTCTTTGAAAGTAATATCATTGCGCTGTTGGGCATCCAATTTAACTGGATAGAAGTTTTCGTTGAGGTATTTAGCGATATATTGGTTGGCAAAAGTTTCTTTGTCCATCTTTTTACAGTAAGAACAAAACTCTGTGTAGATATCAATGAAAATCTTTCTTGGCGCTGCCTCTGATTTCTTGACTGCCTCTTCCAAACTCATCCACTCAATTTGTTGAGCTGCAAGTGGATTAACCGCTCCCAAAACTAGAAAAAATAGCCCGATTACTAAACTATACTTTTTCATTTTTTTAAAAATTTGTTCCTTGCATTTATTAAATATGGGCGTTTGCTATATTCGTATTACCATTCAAATTTTACTCCAAGTCTGTCTACCTGCTCAATTACATTACTAAGTAATAAAAAAAATAAGAAATATATGCTTTAGTTAAATGACTTTAATAAAAATTTAACTCGAAAAAGAAGCAGATACTAAGGTTATTAAGGTTTGGGCTAGAATAACTTTGCTAAAGGACGAGGAAAATAATAATCTATCAGCCTGACCGATTCTTTATTGCTTCGTCCCTAAACTCTCCAAGGTGGATTTTTTCTATTTTCGCCAGCATAATAAAGAATCAACTGATTGCCATCAGGATCTTTTAATCTCGCCTCTCTCCACAACCATGATTGATCTTTAGGCAATTGATCAAACTCGATACCGTCAGCTTGTAATTTTTTAACCTGTTCATCTAAATTTTCACACTCAAAATAAACATAAACACCATCGCCTTGAGGCAGTTTTTCTACCAAATGAATAGAAAAGGTTGCGTCCCCATTTGGGCACTCAAAACGAGTGTAATGAGGAAAAGCCTTGACAATCAACTTTAAGCCTAATTTTCGATAAAATTCAGTAGCGGCTTCAACATCTATGGAGGGTACTGTAACTTGATTTAAATTCATTTTAAAAATATGATGATTAACTAGCAAAAAAGAATCTACCAATTTTAGGTAGTCCTTTCCAACTCCACAAATTAATAAAAGCTACTCAAAATATCTTACAAACTGATGTTACGCAGTAAATCCGAAGGATTTAAAGGTGAATAGCCGTAGATGTAAATCTACGGAAAAAGTAAGGAGCAAGTCACCGTAGTTCTAGAGGCTATTACTTATCAAACCCAGCATTTCATACTGGGCTATTCATGATTTGACTACTTCGTAGTCCTTTGTTGCGTAACATCAGTTACAAAAACGAGATATTTATTAATCAAACTTATTGCTCTTGAAAAAATGCTTAGCTGAAATCTGCCCGAAAAGCGGGCGGGTTAGAATTAATAAATAGCCTACCAACAACTCTCAATATTTAATTCGTTTCCTAGCTAAAAAGGCACAAAAAAGTTATTACAAATATTAAAAGACTTAAATCAATATAATTAATTAATAATCAATTTATTAAACTAATTTTATATTTAAAATCAGATTAAACTTAGTTTACAAAAAATAACTTTACTGATAAAAAAAATAATTACAAAAAAAATTATATTTGCTAAGAAATCTAGTATCAGTAACGGACTAGTTTTTCTTCTAAACGCGCTATCCATTATGATTCTCTCTATTTAGTGGCAGGAAGTAGGATGTCTATATTAGCATCCTACTCCTCTTACTATTTAATAGTTGGCAAACCGCAATCAAAAGATCTTACCTCAGACATTTCTAACATTCCAGCTCTGCAATAAATTACGCTAAATCAATAAGTACAATTTACTAAAAATCAGCACATTAGTATTTTTTTTGTCTAAAGTGACAAAATTATAGATTCTTCCTTGTACCTTTTTATAGAAATCACTATTATTGTGAAAGCAGAATAAAAGTGACATGGAAAAGTGAGAAAAGGAAAGTAACTTAACTAAAAGACAGATTATTATTAGGCGTTTTAAAAACGCTGATTTAATATACGATTTATGTTCATGGGATTATAATTTGTTGTTTCGAGTCGTCCATACGGACGACTTTTTTTATGGCTACACCTGATGAATGATTCAAAAAAGCCCATTTAGTACATGTAGAACTAGATGGGCTTTTTTGAAAAAGGTTGTCTCAAAACATATAACTATTCTTTTTCAGCAGAATAAAGTATCGAAATCCTCCCCCTTACCCCCTCCAAAGGCAGGGCTGTTAAGTTCTGATTTACAAATTTTGAAGTGTTAAAGTTTTTATTAAAAATGAAGATTGTCTAATGCTTTTCCCCCTTTGAAGGGGGTCGGGGGGATGTTTTAGTGCAATTTACTGCAAATCAGCACCTTACATCCCCCTAACCTCCTTCAAAGGGGGAATTAGCCCCTACAAATTAAAAACTTTTGGAATAATTATTAACATTTTACCTCTTGCGAAAAAGAACTTAACAGCCCTGCCTCCAAAGGGGGAAAAGTTCTGTGTGAATTTGAAATTCAAAACTTTTATTGGTAGAGTTTTTCAAAACTAGTCTTTTAAAACAGCCTCAGGCTTTTTTGAAAATGCAACTTTAAACGTAATCGTTGCTCACAAGACCACTAGAAAACTACGCTATAATTACTCAATCACCGCCAAAGGTTTAGTCAGCACTTCCGACTCCGTTTTTAAAACGACATAATACATACCTGCTGCCAATCTTTGAGCAGGGAATTCTTTCGTATAAGTGCCTTTTGTAAATTTATTATCATTTGCCAAACAAATTACTTGCTTACCATCGGCAGCGTAAATACATAGAGATGCAGTAGTCGAAGTGGGCAAATTAAAATACAAAGAAGTCCAACTACTAGTCGGATTAGGCCAAACTCTTAAATTAGCTGCGCCCAAGTCCTCGATAGCAAAGTTAGTAGGCGTTGATTGTGTCAATTCCTCATTTTCAGATAGTTCCGTTGCTTCGTCAGCCACTTTACTGAAACCTAGCAGTTCTGCTTCCTCCTCCTCTATACTTGCTGGATCTTCACAAGCTGCAATCATTGCTAAGAATTCACTTCCTGCTGTGGCATGGAAACCATCCATTAAATTAACCGATTCGCCTGCAATTAACTTTACATCACTTCCTGCTGCAACCATACCTTGTGAAGTAATTCGGTTGACGGCTCGATAATCCTTTGAGGTAAGCATGATATTTGGTTGAACTAATTCCATTTCACCACATAGACTTTGACTAAACCCAACACCTTCACCCACACAGTTACAATTTTCATCATAATGATCGTTTATCGAATTAGCGTCTCCATCGTCACACGTCTGTCCCATCAATAAACAATCTGTCGCATTAATGGTAATCTTACTAAATCCACTACAAGCTCCATTATCCCAGTTATTCAATGCGGTAATTAAAACATATCTTGCATTGATTCCATTAAAATTAGGCCCTTCAAAACCTTCATATCCAACTGCTCCCGTTGCTTGATCCCAAGTGTACATACCACCTAACTGAGTCCATGAAGTCCCATCTTGAGAATAATCAATGACTACATCTTTAAAACCTTTGCCAGTACTCCCAGCAGCATTATAATTCCAAATATGTGATTCATTGATTAAGTACACTTTACCAAGATCATACTGAATCCAATGACTCATGCCTCTGCCAGCATTAGGGTTTGCTTTGGGGGTACAAGATTCCCACGCATTTGCTGCCGAATTCTCCATTTTATCAGTAACTCCACAGGCTTCATTCTGGGGGTAACTTGGAGGTGCATCTACCCCCGCCGAGTCCTCACAATCACCTGACTGACAAGGTGTTCCTACACAATTACAAGCATCATCGTATTTATCATCTTTAGTAAAATTATTACCATCATTACAAGGCGTACCTTCAGGTACACAAGCCATCTCACAAGCGTAGCCATAAAGGTAATTTTTATCGATGTACCTCCATAAAGTATCTTGCGAGAAAGGTGTTCGCCAAAACACACTAAATCTATCCCCACCAGTCCCTTCTCTATGGTTCATTTCATAGTAATAGAAATTATCTTTATTCAATGTAACAGGTGATTGGATTTGCGTAACTTCATCATATTGATCGTGTTCAGCAGACCAATTAGAATAAGATATTTCTACGGCATTATCCGGGTTTTCATCTGTACTCAATTTAAAAGAATTCCGATCATCACAAGTCACCGCAAACTGATAAGCCCCCGTGACAGGCACTTTAATCAAACCAGAAATCCTAGTGCCATAAGTATCTCGATTGACGAGTGGCCCTTTCAATAATTCTAAAACTTCGGCAGTATCAGGTGCCAAAGGGTATTTATCGGCTTCTAAAAAGCTACTCATGCTATTTCCCGATATTTCTAGGTAGTACAGCGCTTTGATCTCTCCTCTGTCTCCTACACAGCTAGAGGCATTCGTTGGTGTTCCCGTACAATTACAAAAACCATCTTGGATATCATTCACCGTATTTGCATTTCCATCATCACAAGGCGTTCCACTTTTTGGGCAGTCTAGAGAACAAGCATAATCAAAAAGGCTCTCGCTTGGAATATCTTGCCATTCGGTCGTATTACTCGGTGTTTTCCACATTACTTCAACGTGATCACCACCACCGTTCTCTTTTTGCCAAACTTCGAAATAGTAATAATTGCTACTATTCAAAGTAATTGCATCTGAGGTTTGATTGGTTCCTTCCTCTACTTTGGCAAATTGTTTTCTGTAAGTCCATGTGTTGACAAAAGCATGTGTAACCAAATTTGCTCTAGTCTCATCGGTACTCAATAAAAACTTCACCTCGTCGTCCCCTGTGATATTAAAAGAATAAGTACCAGTAGTCGGTACTTTCAAATATCCTCTAATCATAGAACCGTAGTAAGTTCCATACTGAACACTCTCATAAAAAGCACCATCTACCTCTACCGAAGTAACGGTGCCAGGAGATGTTAATCCCGTAATAATTTCGTGCGCATCAGGATTATTTGGAAAGACATGCAAATGCGTTAAATCGTCTAATTCATCATCTCTGACATTTTCCCAAAGCAACCATTTGAGTTGACCTTGATCCCCTAAACAAGCAGGTTGCGCCCAAAGATTATTCGTACTTATCAGAAGAATAAAGAGTGTAAATATGTAGGTTATTCGGTTCATAAAACCTTTTTATTTTTTATCAAATTAGTTAGAACGGGTTTCGGGTTTCGGGTTGCGAGTTTCGGGTTTCGGGTTGCGAGTTTCGGGTTTCGGGTTGCGGGTTGCGGGTTGCGGGTTGCGGGTTGCGAGTTTCGGGTTTCGGGTTTCGGGTTTCGGGCGTTAACTTGGCAACTCTCAACCTCACTATATCAAAAAACCCAGTGGATTCTGGTCAAATCGGCTATAATTAGGCAATACATAATCATTCAAATCTGTATCAGAAACTCCGAACCACTTTGCCAATTCAGCAAAAACTTGATCAGATGCAGTAGTCGGCAATAAATTTCCTCTTTGAGAAACCATCAAGTCATTTGCTAAATCTAAATCAGGATAATTTCCATAAACCTTACCTCCCTTCACTGCGCCTCCTGCGACCATCATATTCCCTCCCCAAGCATGATCTGAGCCATTACCATTGGAAGTCAATGTCCTAGCAAAATCAGAGATCGTAAATAGACTGACTTTATCTTTCAGCGTAGGATCTGTCTCGCCCAATGCTTCGTAAAACTGACTTATTGCTTTACTGACAACTCCAAGCATATATTCTTGGTTATTCAATACTTCGTCGTGATGATCCCAACCGCCAAAGGTGGTAAAGAAAATTTGTCTTTTTTGATCTAAAACTTGGGCAGAAGAGATAACCCGAGCCATCATTCTCAGGTTTTGAGATAGATAATGATCATCATCTTCAAACACTGTCGGAAACGTCCCTGTTTGCATCATTGCCGCTTCAAATATCTTTTGAGAAGCAATAGTTTTAGTAGTCAAATTGGCAAAAGTTTCTTTGAAAACATTGCCATAGATATCTCCCATCAAACTATCGACCGCTGTATTTCTCAGTCGATTTAAGATACCTGCATCACTAGTTCCTAATTGCTCAATCCCTGTTGCTCCATTTCCTCTGTTGCTAATTGAGTATTCTAGCACGTTCTGTCCCGATTGAAAAACATTTCTACCAGAAAGAGAAATATTCATAGAAATGCCACTAGAACTATTGGTTGCGTTTAACAAGTCCGCCATTCTTCCACCCCATCCAATTGCTTGTCGCTGATCGGGAATAGAGGTTTGCCATTGTTCAATTTGGTCAGAGTGAGAAAATAATCCCAAAGGCTTTTTCTTTTGACTATTGCGGTAATCTGTATAATTCGACAATGGTTCTACCAATGTTCCCGTATTCGCCACAAAAGCTAAATTGCCCGCCTCGTACATACTTGCGGCATGCGTCATAGATGGGTGAAGCCCTAAGGTATATCCACTATTCGTGCCCGACAAACCAATTATCTGATCCTTAGGAATAGCCAAATTCGAGCGCGTCACGGCATACTTTGCATGTTCTGCATCTCCTTTGGGCATCAGCATATTAAAAGAGTCGTTTCCACCTGCCAGCAGAATACACACCAATGCTTTATAATCGTCAGGAGGGGTAGCTGAGGCAACAGAAAGTCGGTTCGTAGCCATCAAGTTGTACAAGGTATTCATGGAGGTAATAGATCCGATAGCTGCACAACTCGCTTGTCCTAAAAATTTTCGTCGATTCATATTGATGGGAATTTTGGTATCAGGTTTCAGGTTTCAGGTGCTAGGTCAGACGTTGACAGCGTAACGTAGTCAACATCTAACCTAGCACCTAAAACCTAATACCTGATACCTTTTTTATTATCTAAAAATTAAATAATCAGGGGAAATCATGGTTAAAAAGATCGCAGTTCGTCCCTTTAAATAAGCTCTATGAGCTGGTATATTTTCTATGGAATTTTTTATTAAGGATCTAGTCATATCTGTCATTTGACCGTGGGTAAGGATCAAATCTAATCGTTCTAAAAGTTCATCAATTTTACCTTCTTCTCCGAGTTGAATCTCATAGGCTAAATCTAAATTGACTCTTTTATCATAAGTCCATTGTTCCCCACTAAAAAGAGAACCATATTGCATCACATCATAATCTCTCATCACCCAATCATGTAGTTCATTACCATAGCCCATGATAGAAACAGAGTTGGTGATTTGAAATTCGGGAGCTACTAAGCCATTTTCTTCTACTCCACCAATAGGTTGATAATTGGATTGGAAAAAATTAAAAACGGAAGGCGATCCTAAAGGTCTTTGGAAAGTTAAATTATAAAAATCAATCATCTGATTTCGATAAGTCCCTTCTACACTTCCAGCATTAAAAATTCGAGAAACGTTGGTATATCGTACCATCGGCTCTCTCAACATCCCGCCAAAAGCATCTTCAGCATTTGGGCAAGCCCTAGCCTCTGAGTCCATTAAAATTGCTTTAATAAATGCTTTCATGTCCCCTCTGACTCCTTGACCATTATCATCGAAAGCCGCTGTTACTCTGGCAATATATTCAGGAGAAGGATTAGATTTCACCAATCGTTGAATCAATAATCGACCGATGAACGGGCCTACATTGGGATGATTGAATAGATTATCTAAAGCATCTTTAACATCTGCTAAACCATCTACTGGATTTCTATCTGGCACTACCATACCATTCAATAAAGTTTTAGTACCTGGCTCATGCCAAAAATCGAACATTTGCATAGGAACGGTGTAACTCTCTTCTCTAGTCGGATTTCGACCAAATAAGAAGTTGTCGCCCCAAGTCATCCCTGTAAATATCTTAGCAAACTCTTGAATATCTTCGTTATCATAAGTTGGAATAAAATCGCCTGCTCCATCTACTTTTCTACTACCGTCTGCATTTAACTCGTACAATCCTATCGTAAATAATTGCATGACTTCTCTCGCATAATTTTCATCGGGAAAGCGATTAAAATTAGGATCTGCTTTTGGGTTATTCATGTGCGTTAGGTAGACACCCATAGCAGGATGAAAAGAAACATCTTCTAATAGGTCTCGAAAGTTTCCAAAAGCATTATCTATCAGCATATCATAGTAATTCGCTAATGCTAAAGGCTCATTACGTAGTTGAGGCAACTCTGAAATTACAAAAATTTCACTCAATGCTAAAGCGACCCTACTCCTCAATAAATCAGGAGAATCCATCACATATTGCCACCAACCAAAATGCCAATACCGCAACTGTGGTTCAATTCGAGTAATATCCCCACCTAGTGTCAACAACGAATCTGCTGCTAATCGAGTTAAATCTTTGACAAAATCTTGAATGGTTAAGTTAGGAGCCATCGCAAATTGTTCCTCCAACCATTGTTCTTCGCCCTTAGTTGCTACCGCATGGATCAAATCATAATCGGCCCCAAGCGTAGCTTGTCCTAAGAATCTAGAAGTAGCGATTGGGTTCGGTAAAAATCCGTTATCAGCAATTGTATTTTCATCTACAGTGGCATTAGATTCGCTGCTGCTCGTCACCACCACATCACTAAATTTCCCTGCCCCAATCGTAATAGGGCCATTTTGACCAAAAATAAATTGGGTAAAACAGGTAGAAAAAATGATTAGAAAAGTAAATCGTATATTCATAAACAGAGTTTAGTAATTGGGCGAAGGTAAAATGAGTCATTTGTATCGCCCGATTTAGCTATTTATTAGGATTGTACAATTGACAATATTTCAAAGTCCATAAAATGAACAACGTACAATTATCTTGATTTAAAAATTAGTCAAAGGTGAAATATCAAAGGGGATAAAATTTGATCTTATGATTACACAAAAGAGACAAGGTATTCAGTATTACCTAGTGTTTTGAATAGTAAAGTTGAGAAGTCTTTAGCGATTGCAGCGCTAGTATGTTAGAGGTGGTAAATATTACATTTAAGCAGCAATACATTTCTTGTACCTACAAAAATCATGGCAAGATGTATTAAATTCACTTATATTTTGTAATATATTTTTCAAATATACGAAAAGAATAAATAAATTATTTCGAAATAATAAAGATTGAGGCTTAATTACTTCCAATTGGGTTAATTTTTACATTAAGGGAGTTGGAAATAAATAATGTACCCAAACCTGCCCGCAAGCGGAGCAGGCGGGTTTTAGGAAGTTATTTTTTCTTTAGACAAGGCATGAAAAGCGTAAGCTTTGAACCCGAAGGGACGGGAGGCTTACAGACAGAGCCTTTGCTCTGGCGAGTATTTTCAACATGAGCAAACGGAGTTTGTGAACCGCTTGCGGATGGGATGCCTAAAGGAAAAAGAACGAGT
>CALDTJ010000381.1 GCA_937924145.1 uncultured Saprospiraceae bacterium | reverse complement strand
CTAGTGGTTCAAATCATAAGTAATTGATAGTTTAATCGAGTGTATTTTTTCGTTAGGCTAGGCATTTTTTTAGAGAATAGCCGTAGCTCTTTGATAAAAAAATAACGAAGCATAACGGAAAAAGACGCCGATTTAACTTGTGAAGGATTTATGACTTGAACCACTAGGTATATTTCCTTGACAGCTTCAATTTAACACGGAAATAAGGAACACGGAATTAGATGTTGACAAAAAACACGATTTTTCGATTAATATACGTGTCAACACCTAGTTCCGTGTTATAAAAATCCGAGTTAAAAAAGTCAAAGTCTAATTATACTGAAAAGGTCAACGTCTAAACCAGCACGACTGCGCATGCGGGCGGGTCCGTAAATTTATCTATCCGCGGGGAAAAGTCAACGCCTAACTCCGTATTGAATTAGAACAGCTATTCAGGTGTCACATAAGCAGCCGTAATCCCTCCATCTACTAAAAACTCCGTTCCAGTAGTATAAGAAGACTCATCCGAACCTAAGTACAATGCAGCATAAGCCATTTCCTTAGCCTCCCCAAATCGCCCCATAGGCACATGTACCAAACGCCTTTGTTTTTTCTCATCAGTATTCAAAAACTTCATCAATAATTCCGTTCTTAAAGGGCCTGGACTTAGTGCATTCACTCGAATACCTTCTCTAGCATGAATAATCGCCAATTCGCGAGACATTGCCAGCACAGCGCCTTTACTAGAAGTATAAGCCAGTTGAGAAGTCGCCGCCCCTAAATGAGCCACAAAAGAAGCTGTATTAATAATAGACCCTCCACCAGATTTTTTAATCAAAGGAATGCCATATTTACAACCAAAAAATACCCCTTTGACATTAATATTCATCGTCAAATCCCATACACTTTCCTCGGTCGATTCGGCATCTCCATCATCACTATGCATGATACCCGCATTATTAAAAAGGATGTGCAAACCACCATAGGTTTTTTCGGCAAAAGCCACCATTTTTTGGCAATGTCTGGCTTTTGAAACATCCGCTTTTACGAAGGCAGCTTCGCCACCTGCTTTCTTGATGTCCGTTACAGTAGCTCGTCCTGCTTTTTTATCAATATCTGAGACAATTACTTTTGCGCCTTCTTGGGCAAATAATAGGCATGTTTCTCTGCCAATTCCATTTCCTCCTCCTGTAATGAGGGCAATTTTGTTTTTTAAACGCATGAATAAGACGGTTTACGGTTTACGGTACACGGTACACGGTTGCTAGCATTACGGAGGAAACCGTGTACCATGAACCGTTGACCGTGTACCGTCTTAAATTTGTTCAAAATATCTTTTCCGTTCCCAATCGGTCACGGCTTTATTATACGCATTTTGCTCCATCTGGAAGTGATGGGTATAGTGTTTTACTACGTGTTCTCCAAAAACTCGTTTCGTAAAATCACTATTGGCAAACTTTTCAGTAGCTTCTGCTAAAGAGTGGGGAACACTCGGTAGATCGCTGGCTGCGTAGACATCTCCTTTGAAAATTTTTGGTGGTTTGATTTTGTTTTTGATCCCATCCAAGCCACAAGCCAAAGAGGCCGCAAATGCTAAATAAGGATTGCAATCCGCCCCAGGAATTCGACATTCAATTCTCAGACTCTTGCCAGATCCAACTACTCTAAATCCTGCTGTTCGATTATCATAACTCCATGCTAACTTGGTAGGTGCCCAAGAAGCATCTACATATCTTTTGTAAGAATTGACCGTCGGTGCATAGAACGGCATAACATCTGCGGCATTAGCAATCCAGCCTCCTAAAAAGTACTGGAAAAGATCAGACCCTTGAACAGGACCAAAGGCTTTTTTACCTGCAAAAGCATTTTTTCCATCTTTCCACAAACTGATGTGAATATGACAACTAGAACCTGCTCTATCTTCATGGTATTTTGCCATAAAAGTAACCGACAAACCCATCTTATCCGCCAATTCTTTCAAGCATTGTTTATACACCGTATGGCGATCTGCCATGTCTAATATTTCGGCATATCTAACATTTAATTCGTGTTGTCCCAATCCCCATTCTCCTTTCGAATTCTCTACAGGAACGCCCGAATTTTTTAGGTGTCTTCTTGCTGCTGCGGTGAAATGTTCAGTCCGAGTACCCTGTAAAATGTGGTAATCTTCCAAGTACCAACCGACTGGTTTTAGGTCATGGTAATGCTGTTCATGCGCTTGTCGATAATTATTTTCAAAAAGATAATATTCCAATTCAGAAGCGGCAAAGCATTGATAACCAGATTTTTGCGCTACTTGTAATTGTTTTTGTAAAATAGATCGAGGTGCAATGTCTATCCAACCATGCGTCTTTTCATCCTTCACATCACAAATCACCAAAGCAGTTTTGTCTAACCAATCCGCAATTCGTAAAGTCTGCAAATCTGGGACTAAATGAAAGTCACCGTAGCCCAATTCCCAATTGGCAAAATCATAGCCTTCAATCGGCTCCATTTCCATATCGGTGGTCAATAAATAATCGCAACTATGCGTGCCGTCTTTTACTGCAGATTCTAAAAAAAACTCTGCATCAAAGCGTTTGCCTACCATTCGACCGTAGTGATCGGTAAAGGCAACGATGATGGTTTCAATGGTCTCTGCTTTGACCATTTTGGCGAGTTCTTTGACGGTTAATAAACCTTTTATTTGCATAGATCTAGGATTTTAAATGATGAACGACTGCTTACTGCCAACTGCCTACTGAAAACTGCCTACGACATCCAATCTTTCCAATCTTCCGCATTCCATTTCGTCGTGCGTTTTTTGATTTTTGTCCAAAAGGAAATAGAGCTTTTGCCAGTGATATCGTTGACGCCAAAACGGCTTTCGTTCCAACCACCAAAGGAAAATGGTTCTCTTGGTACAGGAACGCCAACATTGACACCGACCATACCTGCACTGACTCTATCCATGATATAATTGGCTAAACTTCCATTTTGAGTAAATACAGAAGCTGCGTTTCCGTAATTGGAGGCATTTTCTATTCTGATGGCTTCATCAATATCATCTGTCCTCAGAATGACCAATACTGGACCGAAAACTTCGGCTGTGGCAATTTTCATATCTGGAGTCACATTGTCCAAAATCGTTACACCAACATAAGACCCATTTTCTTTGCCTTTGGGATGCGTATTTCTGCCATCCACCAATATTTTGGCGCCGAGTGCTGCTGCCTCTGTAATATAACTTTCTATTCTTTCTTTTGCCTCCTGTGAGATTACGGCCCCTAGATTATTGCCAGCTTCCCAATTTTTGGCAGCTTGACAAATTTTAGCAATCATCTTGTCTATATTTCCTACGGCAACCATCGCAGATGCCGCCATACAGCGTTGACCGGCACAACCTGCCATAGAAGCTACGATATTTTCTGCCATATCTAAGTGGGCATCAGGTAAGACAATGAGGTGATTTTTTGCACCACCCATTGCCATGCATCTTTTTAAATTACTGGTGGCTCTTTTGTATACGATTTTAGCTACGGTCGTTGATCCTACAAATGATAGTGCTTCAATATCTGGATGATCGCAAATGGCTTCTACGATTTCCTTATCTCCATTGACCACATTAAAAACACCATCTGGAAGTCCAGCTTTGGTTAATAGTTCAGCAATTTTTATGGCTGCCATTGGGGTCTTTTCCGATGGTTTTAGAATCATACAATTTCCTAATGCCAATGCATTTGGTATAGTCCATAATGGCACCATCGCAGGGAAATTGAAAGGGGTGATAGAGGCTACCACGCCTACTGGTACGTGGGTCGTTCGACACTCGATGCCTTGACTGACTATTTGGATTTCATCATTGATAAACTGGGGTAGGGAACAGGCAAATTCTGTTAATTCGATGCCCTTCATGACTTCGGCTTTTGCCTCGCCAACAGTTTTCCCATTTTCTAAATGAACCAACCTGCCTAGTTCTTCTAAATTATCAATTAATAATTGTCTAAATTTATAAAATACTTGTACTCTTTCTTTTATCGTTTTTTGAGACCAAATAGGAAAAGCTTTTTTTGCCTTGATAACAGCCTGATCTAAATCCTGTTTATCCGATAAAACGACCTTGGATATTAATTGTCCATCAACAGGACTGATTACATCTAACTTATTGGATTGACCGTTTACCAATTGACCACCAATGTAGTTCTGTGTAATGGAGTAGGTGTGATTCATAAAAACTTAGTTGATTAATATAAACGAAGACTTAAAGAGGTTAATATTTGCCAAATTTAATAGGAATAATTTAGAATTAGCCTATTTTTATTTTTTTCTTAGTCAGGTGATAAAAATAAATTGAGCCATTTTCAAAATGGCTCAATTTATTTTCGCCCAATTAATTATATATTTGAAAATTGTGTTTTGATGAATTTGAAATCTATTTTTTTTGCTAGTGTATTATTTTTGGGAATGGCTTGCCAAAAAGTAGAAGCACCATACGAGTTGTCAAATGAAAAATGGGCGCATATACTTGCTGATATCCACATTTCTGAATCTGCGACGCAGCACCTCTCCCTTTCTCTTAGAGATAGTATGGTTGTTTTGTATTTAGATCAAATCCTTGAAATTCACGAAGTGCCTAAAGCTATTTTTGAAAAAGAATATGAGCGAATAAAAAAAGATCCTGCTAAACTGAAAGTTGTTTATCAGACCGTAACAAAACGATTAAGTGAATTGAAACTGAAAAAGAAAAAAGAAAAGGATAAAAAACAACAGGAAGGAAAAGATGCAAAGAATGATAAGGTTGGGGCAAAAAAAAAGTAAAGCCTCTCAAAGAGAGGACTTTACCGCAATAGAGAGAATCATTAAAGGCCATTATATCTATAACAAAACGCTTGCCAACTTTTTTTTTGTAAATCTATATTTAGTTATTTGTGACAAGGAATAAATGTAGTTTTAAGTTTTATTTTAAGGTGATAAACAGATTTATCTGGGAGACAAACAGCATTTTGTTTAATGTTAGTAAGAATTTACTAAAAAAATAAACAAAATATACACTTTTTTTGCCTCGTTTTTTACGCTCGTTAAACAGATTTAATGTGACAGTCTATTTTTATCATTTACTGCTTTAAAACTGACGGTATTTTTTACTTGATGTGAGACACGTAATTTTTATGAAAAAGATCAGTTATTTAAAAAATAAAAAAGCCTGAAAATTATTCATTTCCAGGCCTTTTATTGTTCCTTTAGTAATTTATCAGATACTTGCTATCTTTAGCTTTATCTAATCTTCGTCAAAAACAGCTGGATTCATACCCATTGAGGAGAATCCGCCATCATGAAATAAATTTTGCATGGTCACCATTTTCGTATAATCCGAGAACATACTGATACAGTAATCGGCACAAGATTCTGCCGAAGCATTTCCTAGTGGCGACATCTTATCCGCATATCCGAAGAATTTATCAAACCCTTTTACACCACTTCCCGCTGTCGTCCAAGTAGGGGACTGAGATATTGTGTTAACTCTTACTTTCTTTGCGGTTCCAAAATGATATCCGAAACTTCTTGCATAAGATTCTAATAATGCTTTGGATTCCGCCATTTCGCTGTAATCAGGAAAAGTTCTTTGAGCAGCGATATAAGTAAGTCCTAAGATAGACCCCCAATCTTTGATCGCATCCAATTTCCACATTACCTGCATCATTCTATGAAAAGACATAGCCGAAATATCGAAGGTCTTTAACATCCACTCATGCTTTAGATTGGTATATTCTTTCTTTTTTCGAACATTTAAGGACATACCAATTGAATGTAGTACAAAGTCAACTTTCCCACCTAAAATCTCCATTGATTTGGTGAATAAGTTTTCTAGATCTTCCATACTAGTCGCATCTGCACCAATTACCTCTGCATTTAATTTTTTGCCTAATTCTTGTAATTTTCCAAAACGTAGCGCTACAGGTGCGTTGGTCAAAGTAATTTGAGCGCCTTCTGCCACACATCTTTCTGCTACCTTCCATGCGATAGATTGGTCATCTAATGCGCCAAAAATGATTCCTTTCTTACCTGCTAATAGATTATTTGCCATAGTTTGTAGTTAAATTCTTATGATTACCGTAGTTTTATTTTAATTTGAATTTTGAAAACTACTAATATTTACAAAACGAGTGCAAATATGCCAAAAATGATTGGTTATCAAAAATGTTGTATAGACATTCTTGCAGGACCTGTTTAATTATTATTGTTGATGCTGTTTCAAATTAGACTACACGAATTAATATGAAAGAAATATTTGATGATTTTAAAAGCTCAATTTGGAAAGATGATCGATTGTATGGTATGCGCCAAATTGCCAATGAGGAAAAATTTCAACTCAAAGAACGAGAGCGTTTTGGGCCACAAGCCAATGCCTTAAAGCGTTTTCAGTTATTTAAGGGGAAGCGAGGGAAGCGATTAAAAAATATATTATATAAAATTGACCGAAATACTTCTTTAAAAACCCGTATTTATGATTATGTCTATTTTGGAGATTCCAAGAATAGGTCTAGTACAGTAGTAGAGTTTTATTTGCCTCAGTGGAATTTTAGTAAAATGCTGATTCGACCAAAGAA
Source organism: uncultured Saprospiraceae bacterium (assembly GCA_937924145.1). Taxonomy (GTDB): domain Bacteria; phylum Bacteroidota; class Bacteroidia; order Chitinophagales; family Saprospiraceae; genus JAFMDF01. The sequence continues at coordinate 2,919 of CALDTJ010000381.1, read as the reverse complement.
TAGTCTACACAAAATGAAAGAACTCTTTGGAAAAGGAAAACTTATATTCCAAGATTTAAAAGAATTTCATAAAAAATATCGGATTGATGCTAAGAATTTGGAACATTTGACTTATGAATTGAATGAAGAATTTTTAGACCTATTGGCGGATCAACAACGAATTTGGGTAGAGGCGAATGGTAATTTTATTTTGTTTTATTTTAAAAATAAGGAAGTACCCACAGATCAATTGGTTGATAATTATGAATATGTTTTAGACTTATTGGATTGCTTATTACACGGTCATTCTAATGAAGAATACGTTTAGTAACGACAAAACAATAACTTGAACATCTAGGACGGAATCTTTTGCCCTCATTCTTCCTTAAAAAATACTTCCGTAGCTAGGCTATGCAAGGATTTTTTAAGAAAAACTGAGAACAAAATCTTCTCGTCCAGATGACCAACTTATTATTTCGTCGTTACTTAGCTATTTTTTAAATTTAACCGTCTATGAAAACAATTGTAAAGTTTGGAATCCTCACCTTTATGATTTTAGGTTTAGTGAATTTTGTTCCAGATATTCGCATTATTAGTCAGTTTGTTGGTATGGATAACCTAATGATTTGCCTTGTGATGTCGTTTAGTATCTTATTTGGTATAAAGGCATATATCAATAATGAATTGGGAGAGAGTGGCTATAAATACACGACTGGCTTACTAGTAGGTTTGAGAATTACGCTAATTATTGTGCTTATTTTTGGAATTGTAGGAGGATATATGAAATGGAAATACACTTCTATAATAGATGGTGACTTTATTCATTTCACCGATAGTTTTTTTGATGCTGTTATGCGATATGGTTTACCAGGAATTATTTTAGCTTTCTGGATTCCCTATTTTAATGATTTTCAAGGTGAAAAAATAAATAGTAGACAACCTCAAGCTGACCTATTAGATAGTGATTTATAAATAAGACAATGGTTGTACAACGTTATATATGGGGTGTTTTATTTGCGCTACTAGCCTTAGGGGCATTCTTGCAATTTTTAGCTATTCTACCCATTATAGGAGAAGATTGGAGTATCCTTAAATGGTTTGCTATTGGTGCAGTGATTTATTTGGCAATCACTGGTGTATCTAATTCCATTTATGAAAACAATTTTAAATTTTTAAGAACCTTTACGCATGAGTTAACGCATACTATTTTTACTTTTTTATCTTTCAAATCAGTTCGACATTTTGAAGCGACGAGTCATAAGGGAGGCGAGATCCATGTAGTCGGTGGTGGAAATATGTTGATTTTGCTATCACCTTATTGTATCCCAATTTTTACCGTTGCCTTATTACTAGCTAAACCACTTCTTCAAGCCCAATTTATGCCATATATCGAAGGGGCAATTGGTTTTTCCTACGGCTTTCATCTTCATAATAACTGGCTTCAGACTAGCAATAGACAAACAGATATTAGGAAATACCCCTATTTTACCTCTTACGCCTTTATTGTTCTTTTTCAACTACTTTTTATTAGTATTATCTTTTTGAGTTTTAAAATAGGACTAGCTGCTTTTGTAGAAATAGGGAAGGGGAGTGTGGAAAAACTATGGTTTACTGTCCAGCATTTTCAACAACATCCAATTGGTGGTTAAAATGAAAAAGGTGATTTGCAATACAACAAATCACCTTTTTCTTTTCTTCATCGGGTAGACTCTTTCAGTGCTTATACTTGTACTATTCTAGCAGTTTTCAATCCTTGTTCAATTTGTCTAAGATGAACAGGTAATTGCTTTAATACCTCAATAGAAGTATTGTGGTATTTTCTGAAGGTGTTGTCAGTTGTTGCTGCTTTTTTAGCAGCTACATCTAGTTTTGCGAGCAGACCGTGTAACTTAATGAAATCTTCTTGATTCATGATTAACTCTTTTTGGTTTATTAAGATAAGATGTAAAATAATTTATATACACTTGTGCATATAAAATTGTTCAATGTGTTTTGTTTAAGGTAAGTAGTTTTTGTTCAAAACCAATGAAAAGGTGTGTTTTTTGTCTTTATTAAAACGAAAATACACTAATAATAGTACATAACAAAGAAAATGGATTGATTATTTGTCAGGTTAACGATATTTTTTTTGATATTATTTTTAGTTCAATATATTTTTATTTGGTTAAGATTTAGATTTTGTTTAACGATGTTTAGAAATAGGTATTTTAGCAAAACATTGCTTTCTTTTTAATAGAATTACCAAAGAAAATTACAGCTAACACCAAAGAAAAAAAGATGATCCTTTTACAAGAATCATCTTTTTTTCTACACGCTTATTAACGGCAAAACAATAACTCCGCCACCCGCCCGACTGCGTCAGCGGGCTGGTTTGGACGGCATTTGAGCATCCTATCCGCTTGCGGTTCATTCACTTGAATGTCCACTAACAATTATTTCCGTAGCCCAGCTATGCAAAGAATTTTTAGCGAAAACTGAGAACAAAATAGTCTCGCCCAATTTGACGGACTTATTATTTCGTCGTTACTTAAACTCATAAATGGACAAATTTACATATATTTTTGCATCGTTTTTTATAAATATAGAAAAAGACTAATTTTGTAGTCTAATGTAAAAAAGATAGGAAAATCAACGAAAAAAGTCAATTTTTTCTAAACTATTCCTACTGTTGAAACCTTTTTAAAAGGTAATCGGTAACTATTTCTATATATTATGAAATCATTTTTTTTAAATACAAAAAATAAAAACTGTTGTTGTTGCTTTATCCTTTAGGGAAAGGCGATTGTCAATGGTTCGTAAATATGTAAATCAATACAGCTTTTCCAACCGTGGAGAAGCTTTTTTTATAAGGGAGTAGGAAATAAATCTACTAGATGGGTAGTTTATATTTTTCTTGTTCTCTAACATTAGATTTTGTTCAAGTCTAATTAATAACATCAG
>CALDTJ010000380.1 GCA_937924145.1 uncultured Saprospiraceae bacterium | reverse complement strand
AGTAAAACCTAAATAATTTCGAGTATCTCTAGGGTCTAATAAACCATCATCCCAAAGCTCAGAAGTCGAATACCAAGCGGATGCCTTACTCTCTGCCTCTTGCATCAACATTTGTTTAATCATCGCCCCTTGCTTTTCATCATAGGGCTTTCCTAGCGACTTAGCAGAGGCGCGCTGTACGATTTCCATGACACCCGCTAATTGCTCTGCCCCCATCACTCCAATTTTAGCATTGGGATAAGAAAACAAAAATCTTGGATCATAAGATCGACCGTTCATTCCATAGTTTCCTGCACCGTAAGAGTTACCAATCATTAGAGTAATAGAAGGTACCTCACTGTTTGAAACGGCATTGATTAACTTCGCTCCATTTTTGATAATTCCTCCTTCTTCATAAGCCTTGCCGACCATATACCCCGTTGTATTTTGCAAAAACAATAAGGGAATATTATTTTTATTAGACAACTGTATAAACTGCGCAGCTTTATTTGCCGACTCTGAGAAAATCACCCCATTATTACCAATTATACCAACTGGGTAGCCGTGAATTTTCGCCCAACCAGTAATCATGGTATTTCCATATTCTGGCTTAAATTCCGAAAATTTAGAACCATCTACTACTCTGGTAATCAGCTCTCTACAATCAAAAGGTATCTTTGGATCGTGAGACACAACACCTAGTATCTCTTCGGTATCATAAACTGGTGATTCAATTTTTTCAGTAGGCGTAAAATGTGGAGTGCCTACATCAATGATTTCCATGATTTCCCTAGCAATTCGAATCCCATCTAACTCATCCTCTGCCATATAATCCGTGACACCCGATACTCTACTGTGCATTTCTGCGCCTCCTAGTTCTTCGTCTGTTGCAATTTCGTTCGTAGCCATTTTTACTAATGGAGGTCCTGCTAAAAATACCTTAGCTTTATTTTTTTGGAAAACGGCAAAATCAGACATCCCAGGCACATAAGCACCCCCAGCGGTAGCATTTCCAAATACAACGGCAATAGAAGGTATCCCCATTTTAGATCGACGGGTAATCTCTCGAAAAGACTCCCCACCGTAATTAAATATCTTAGCTTGGTCAGGAAGATTCGCTCCCCCACTTTCTACTAATGAAATAGCAGGCAATCTATTTTCTCTAGTAATTTGTCCAATTCGTAAACTCTTAAAAGTCGTGTGATAATCTACAGAACCGCCCTTTCGAGTCCCTACATTGGAGGAAATCATACACATTTTGCCACAAACTAAACCAATACCTGCTACATTGGTTCCACCTGCACCAAAACCACCTTTGCGCTCCATTCCCGCTAAGGGCAATAATTCTATAAAAGGACTGTCTTTATCCAACAGCAATTCTAGCCGTTCTCTTGCTAGTAACTTTCCTCTTTTTCTTGCTCTGGCAATAGATTTTTCTTTTCCTTGGAATCGACTTGCCTCCATAGCTATGTTATACTTTTCAAGCACTTTTTTCATGCCTTCTAAGTTCGCTTTATACTGTTGACCTTTTGTATTAATTTTTGAATGGAGTACTTGCATAAATCTATGGTTAGAAAGTAAAAGATGGATTTGTTTGAATAAAATAATCAAACGTCCTTTTTGGAGTTATTAATGCCAAATATAGGTATATAGTTTTGTTTTTGAGAACAAAAAGTAGGTCTTTTTTTTCCCTTTAGGGAAAATTTTGGGCATTTATCTGAGTTTAAGGTAGAGGAAGGAAAAATGGAACTGGAGTTCAAAACTACTCGTTGATTTACATAGTCGTAACCATCTCCTCAGACAAATGCATCAAATCATTAAAGGTCATTAAACTCAAACGACTTCCAGAAAAAAGCACCTCAGAAATAGCCGTATTTCGCATCACTAAGTTAAACCCCATCACCTTTTCTGCATTATTCAAATCCAAAACTTTACCGAGTATAGCCGCTATACATCCACCAGAAGAAAAGACAGCAATCGTTTTACCCTTTTCATTACCTTTCATGACTTTTGCTAAGCCTGTCTCTGCCGTTTTTCGAAACCCTGCAAAAGTTTGGGCACCTGCTGGCAAATCAAAGCCTAGTTGATTAGTCGCCCACAAATTGAGGTAGGTAACGACCATTTTCATCTTGGTTTTATGATTCGGATGGGTATCCATCTCTTCAAACCATGCTTTAAATCGGGGTTGGTGAATTTCTAATTCTTTACGGACGGCTCCCATCACATCCATCCCTTCATATTCCTTTAATTCTTCAAATTCTATGGCAGTTGGAAAAGGTAAACCTGCTGACTCATAGGCATCTTTGACTCTTTGGTAAGTCTGATGATGTCGCTTTAGTGGGCCGACGTATACTTTATCGAATAATAAACCTTTTTTTGCGTAATATTCGCCCAACTGGGTAGATTGTTTATGTCCGTGGTCGGAAAGGTTGTCGTAGTCTTTGGAAAGGAAAGAGGCTTGTGCGTGACGGATTAGGTATAATTTGCTCAAATTAGAAAGTTAATTGAATGAAAAAAACAAAAGTAAGGAAAATTGGTAGGTGTTTTTGATAATTTTACGATGCCCTACCTACTCCCTTATAACCTAATTATTTTTTGAACCTTAGTTGCTCCCTCATTTCTTAGCAGTACAAAGTAGGTTCCTTTTGGTAAACTAGCCGTTGAGAAAATCATCTGATGAAATCCTTTTTCTTGTATTCCTTGATTATAGACCCTTATACTTTCACCTAAGGTATTCGTCATAAGAATAGAAGTTGTACCAGTTGTGGGCAAAAAGTAATCCAAGGTAAGTTGATCAAAAAATGGATTTGGAAAAACAGTCAGCTTGGGCTGTTCGAGCGTTTTAGAAGTAGTTAGGTTTGTATGCTGAATGTTCGATAAACCTTGTTTGGTCATTGCTTGAGCGGTAGAACAATCGGCTATCGTTGCTTGGAATTGACTTCCCGACTGAGCATGAAAACCAGTAGACAAGACTATGCTATTTTTAGCTTTCAGAATAGTCGAACCATCAGTAGTGACCGTATTTTGAGTAGTAATAGATGTTCCGAGATACGTTCCTGCAATAGACTGATTATCAATAATTAAATTAGCATTATCAAAAGAGCAAACCGAATTAGGATTGGCAGAAAGTGACAAATTAGCTAAGTCTACCATCTTTTGGGCGGTAATTGCATCGTAATCGTCCATCAAGTCAGCGTAGGTAGCCATACTTTGGGGAGTATCGCATAGATCACAAAAACTAGGGGAAGGCGTAATCGCACAATCCTCAAAAATTAAATCATCCCCTCTAACAACTTGGTGGTTAAACTGAATTTGATTGTAAGGAGAAATTGGCGATAATTCTGTTCCTAAAATAAAAATACTATCGTAAGTCTGAGTAGGATAAATCGCTGGATTTAAGTACTCAAAAATTATTGGATAGCGCATCGTTGGCATTGCTTGATCGTCAAAGATTCGCCCACAAATAAAAAAGCCGTTGAGATTGGTGCCTTCTGTAAATAAGCAGCCACCGTGTAAACCATGTACGTCATCATTCGGATTACTATTTTTAATAACAGTATTGATAATCGCCCAATGTTTAGGAGCTTGATGACCATTGCCTTCTGAAGTAGATCCTCCTTGAAAAGTAATCCCTTCTTCGTAAGCAGTGATATTACAGTCCTTGACCAATACATTTTTGATACCACCCAATTGAATCGCCATTTTTGTACGGTCATTCATTCCACCAGTAAAGTCACAACGCTCGATTTTTAGGTTTTCTGCATAGTCATACAGTTCGTTAACCTCCTCCCAATCTGAATCATTCGTCCCTCGAATAGAACCTGTATTATTGAATTGGCAATTTTTGATGATGGTATTAAAACTAGAACTACTGTAATAGAATGCCTCAGAACTTTCGTTGTTGATAAATTGGCAATTTTCAATCAAAATAGAATCTGTTCGCTGCCACAAACCTACTACTGGCGCATTTCCATCCGTAGGGCAACCTCTTGTTTTATTTTTAAAAATGGAATTGCTGATAGTCGTATTTTTAGAATTAAACACCAAGAGCATTTCTAAAGAACCTTGATGCCCATCAAACTCACAATGGTCTACTAAATTATTTCGACTAAAATCTAGTTCTGTAACTTCAGGGTAGCCGCCCTGAATCCCAAAAACTAAGTGCCAACCATCACAAGTCACATTAACAAATTTGGTGTAAGTAACGGAGCAATTGGTCGCATATTCTAAACGAACGCCACTAGCATTTTGCGCACTAGATGGGTCAATGGTGAGTTGTTTTAAATGAAAATTGTCAATAGGTACATGATTGTTAAAAAGTACGTGACCATGAGTATGCGTACTCTTTAGAATGGTCTGATTTATTCCCATACCGATTAACTGTACATTAGATTTTGGAACAATTTTGTCGCCCAGATTGAAAGTTTGGGCATTTAGAAATACGATTCCACCATTACTCCCTGCTAGTGCATCGATGGCAGCTTGAATTTCTATTTCATCACTAACTCCATCTGTAAGGTAATCGGCATTGGTTGAACCTACCGTCAAAGTTTGGGCATCAAGTTTGACTATAAGGAATAAAAAAAGTGCAAAGAAGAAATGCTGTTTCATTTGTTTATTAGATTTGATTGGGTATTCAGATTCAAATTAACATCAAATATATATAAAAATTTTACAATAAATACATAGGCAAATTTAATTTCACATTCCGATAGCTATCGGAAGCACTAAGACACAACGATTTAAAGTACTGGTTTCTAATTCGTTGTGTCGTTGAGGCGTAGTGGGAAATTTTAATATAAATCTGCTCATATACTTAAGTGATTTATATATTAAAAAAATGGCACTACGGTTAAAACTATGGGTATCTTTTTGTAGGACAATTATTTTTGTACAGGCGTACCCTAGCTAAAAGAAAGAGGTGCTTACAAAGCACCGCTTTTTGCAAGCACTATAGAAAGCGGTCCTTTGTAAGCACCTCTTTCTTTACGCCAAAAAACAATAACTCACCCTTTTTTACCGTAAGTTCTTAGACAAATTTATTTTCACATTCCGATAGCTATAGGAATGTGAAAATAAATCTGTCCAATTACTTAGTAACGAGCAAAAAATAAGTCGGTCGTTTAGAGCTAATTACTCGCCCGCTGCGCAGTCGAGCGGGTTTTGTGCAAGAACTAGGCATTTTTTGAGGTAATAGCATCGCTATGGCTGATAAAAATAACGACGTTATTGTGCAAAAGAATAGCTAGGAAATGACTGAGTTATTATTTACTCGTTACTTAGTACCAAAAATATTGAGAAATCGATATGTACTCAGCACCTAATCAAATAATGCTCCCATTAAATTATTTTTCCACAAAGTATATTTTTTCAGTCTCAAAAAGCATAATTTTTCCTACTTTTACAAGTTATGGAAAACAACTCAATCTTCGAACATTTCCGTCGTCAAAAGTCATCGGATAGCAAGGCTAAAACGCATCCTAAAATCTATTTTCAAGTAGATTTTGATGACTATGGTGCCTATCTTTCTGTGGTGGATGGCAAAGGAAAAAAAGTAGAGGTGAGTTATCTAGGGTATAGCGGCACTACCAGAAATTTATTGCGGTCAATTGAGCAAATTTCAGAGAAAAATAGCTTTGTCATTGATTGGGAAAAACCTGCCGAACGAATTTATCTTGCCGAACACGATCACCTCATTGATTTATTAAAAAGAAGTCAAAATTTAGTCAATAGAAAATTAGAACCGCTTAGGGTTCATGAATCCGTAGGGCATTTAGCGATTCGGTTGTCTAGGGAAGAAAATATCGAAAAGTTGGCCACTACTGCTCCTTTTTGGAAAAGTGAAGTCCAATTGGTTGTCGATAATGAACGACATGATAACTTCCAACTGCTCAATGAAGAGACTGCTTTATTCGAACAGCAACTCTATGAGGTTCAACCACTTGGAGGTGGCTTTAAAAATTTAACTTACTTTCAAACCGAAATAAAAGAAACCGATACAACCGTATTTTTCTCCTTACTTTTCTCTTATTTAGAAAATATTGATTTAGTTTTTCAGGACTACACCGTCGTGCATAGTGAGGAAAAAATTTATGCTCGTCCAAGTTTAGTTTTTGAAAAAGTGGACGTGGATGACTCTTTATTCATGCGGGTTGGGCAATCTTTGCCTGATTTGTCGGTCGATGTTTTGGAGCAATTTGATTTGGTAAAATATGCAGAAATCAATGAATTAGAAAAACAAATTATTGTCAAATATATTGAGCAAGATCCTTTGGAAGAAGTCATTGCTTTGGTTAGTAAATTATTAAAAAAACATACGCCTAGAAAGAAAAAAGAAGAACGGGCAGAAGTCGTTTTTGAAGATGGCCTTTTTATTATTCCAAGAGAGGTCGCAGGTGGGTTTATTTATAATGAATTGGTTGAGTTATTGACGCAATTTCAGGTATTCGGAGCCGAGAAATTAAAGTCTTATAAAATATCCACCAATCCTCCGAAAGTCAATATGAATTTGAATCATTCTATTGACTTTTTGGAAGGAAGTGTAGACTTAGCTTTTGGAGAAGAAAAGATTGACTTATTTGATGCCATCGCTCAACTTCGAAAGAATAATTACATCAAATTAAGTGATGGAACACACGCTTTAATGAATGATGCTTATGTCAAAAAGTTAGAGCGAATTTTCAAAAAGAAAGAAGAGGGAAAGGTAGAATTATCCTTTTTTGATTTGCCATTAGTCGAAGAGTTATTAGAGGAAAAAGTAACGGGTAAACAGTTTGAAAAATCTCGTGCAATATTCGAGGGATTCAATGAGATTGGTAGCAAAAAATATCAATTACCAAAGTTAAACGCCACCTTACGACCTTATCAAAAAGATGGCTACAAATGGCTTAAGTATCTGCAAGACAATAATTTAGGAGGTTGTTTAGCGGATGATATGGGCTTAGGTAAAACCTTGCAAACCATCGCAATTTTGGCGAAAGCCTACCCAAAAGAAAAATTGCCTAGTTTGATTGTGATGCCCCGAAGTTTGTTGTTTAACTGGCGGTCAGAAGTAGAAAAATTTGCGCCACATTTAAGCTCTTACACCTATTATGGCAATAATCGAAGTATCGTAGAAGCTAGAAAAAACAACCTAATTTTTACGACTTATGCCTTGATGCGGAACGACATTGAATTGTTCCAAGAAGAAGATTTTTTCTACCTGATTTTAGATGAATCTCAAAATATTAAAAACCTCCAAGCACAGACTACCAAAGCCGCGATGCTACTCAATGGAAAACATCGTTTGGCATTAAGTGGAACGCCGATTGAGAATAATTTAGGAGAGTTATATTCCCTATTTAGATTTTTAAATCCAGCCATGTTTGGGACGGTGCATCAGTTTAATAATAACTACCTTGCACCGATTCAAAAAGACAATGATAAGAATGCGATTCGACAATTAAGAACGAAAATCTTCCCTTTTATTTTACGTCGATTAAAGAAAGATGTATTAGAAGATTTGCCAGATAAAATTGAGCAAACTTTGTTCATTGAGATGTCCGAAAAGCAACAAAAACTATACGATTCCAGACGTAGTTTTTACAAAGCTGCAATTGAAACTTCTATTGCTACAAAAGGCATGCAGCAATCTCGATTTTTCATCTTCCAAGCCTTGAATGAATTGCGCCAAATTGCCTCTACCCCAGAGAAATTTAGTGAAGGGAAAATAGTCTCCCCAAAAAGAGAATTATTACAAGAGCAATTATTGGATTCGGTTGCCAATGGTCATAAAGCCTTGGTTTTCGTCAACTTTTTAGCGACCATAGAGTTAATTGCAGACCAACTCGATGAAATGGGGATAGATTTTGTGAGTATGACGGGCGCAACCAGAGATCGACAGTCCTTAGTGAATAAATTCCAAAATGACCCCAATTGCAAAGTATTTGTAATGACCTTGAAAACAGGTGGAACGGGGCTAAATCTAACCTCTGCCGACACCATTTTCATCTTTGATCCATGGTGGAATGTTGCTGCTGAAAACCAGGCCATCGACCGAGCGCACAGAATCGGTCAAAAGAATAAAGTCTTGGCTTATAAACTGATTACAGAAGGAACCATCGAGGAAAAAATTCTGCAATTGCAACAAGTTAAAAAGGAGCTTTTTGATAATGTGATATCGTCAGATGGAGCGTCGCTAAAGGCTTTATCGGAAGAGGATATAGATTTTATTCTAAGTTAGAGGCAGAAGAACTAGTGCTATGTTTCAAAAGTTTTGATTGCTAACCACGGAGTGGTTGAACATAAATAGCCCCGAGTGCAACTCGGGATAGAAAATAATCTCTTCTTTCCCAGGGGTTGTGTAGAAAGTCAATTTTTGAATATTATTAAAACTTTTCATTATTTAATAATATTTGATAATGAATAATTTACAAAATTAAAAAATGAATAATTGTTTCTAATTTTGACTTTTTACACAACCCCAATATGAACGAATTAAATTGGGGTTG
>CALDTJ010000379.1 GCA_937924145.1 uncultured Saprospiraceae bacterium | reverse complement strand
ATGTCCAATATTGTCGATGTCTGGTGATTTGGCGGAATTTTGTTGTGATTGCTTGCAATTGGAAGAAAGTACGACAGAGAAACCTGCGTGGTGGGTGGATTGATCAGGTAACTATTTGCCTCAAGTAATAGGTGTGTTTTTTATATATGTTACCTTTGTCTTTGCAAATACTGCTGATAACCAACTGCAAAGATCAATGCTTTATAAACTTCGAAGTACTTTCCTATTCTTTTTTCTTATTCTTGGAAATTTGTCTGCCCAAAATAAGGCAACTATCAAAGGTAGGATTCTCGATCAAACGACTAATGAACCTATAGAGTATGCTAGTGTAACTTTAAGTTCAACTTTGGATTCTACTATGCTTTATGGTGTAGTGACTGACGAAAAAGGAGTATTTGAATTTGTGAAAGTTAGTCCATCAGAAGTGTATTTATCAGCGAGATTTCTAGGCTATGAAAATCATAGTTCTACCAATTTTTTTACTAATAAAAATACAGATTTAGGGGATATTTTATTAGGAACTAGTGCAGGAGTTTTGGAAGAAGTCGAAATAACGGGTAGGGCAATTACCTCTTTACAAAAATTGGATAAACAAGTCTACGATGCTGGTCAATTTCAGAATGCACAGGGTGGGACGGCTACGGATATTTTGAGCAATTTACCTTCCATTAGTATCAATTCCTTAGGGGAGATTTCGGTCAGAGGAGCCACTGGTTTTTTAGTGATGATTAATGGAAAACCTGTGCAAACAGATCCAGCTGTTATTCTAGCACAAATACCTGCCAATGCTATCGAAGACATCGAAATTATTACTGCCCCTTCTGCCAAATATGACCCTGATGGAAATGCAGGAATTATCAATATCAAAACCAAACAAGGTGCGACGGATGGCTTATATGTCATTGCTAATGTCTTGGTCGGTTTACCGAGTGTGGAACGCTATGATGCTAAAGAAAAAGCCCAGAGATTTGGCGGAGATATTACCATCAATTATAAAAAAGATAAACTAGAATGGTCGGCAGGGTTAGACTATAAACGGAACGATTTGACGGGGCGTAGAGTAGGCTATGTGAATACTTATCTCGACGAAGTCTTGACAGAGTTTCCTTCAAATGGAGAACGAAGTTTTGACAATGAAAACTATTCTGGAAGATTTTCTGCCATTTATACACCCGATAATCGCCAATCTATTGGTGCTAGTTTTTATACTGGCAAAAGAACAAAATATCGAACGGCGGATATTTTATATTTAAATCAACAAAGAACTAACATACCATCTAGCGAATTTTTAGGAACGGAGGCATATTGGGATTTGTACCAACAAAACCAAGATGTCATTAATAGCAGTGCTGAAAATTTGATCTCTAGAAACACTTTTTTCAATGAAAATTTAAGGGTTAGAAGAGGGGATTTTTTAATTGGTGCTTTGGATTATACCATTAAATTTGAGGACGATGCTGCCTTAAAAATTTCTGGCTTATATGAACGAACGATTTTAGGTGGCCCGACGGATAATGTGAGTTTGGCGTGGCCCAATACCAACGAAGTTTTACAACAGCAATTTAATGATAATGACAATCCTTTAGATGGTTTTAGATTTCAATTGGATTATGCTAGAAAGGTCGGAACTACGAATTGGGAAAGTGGTTATCAATTTCGATATTTAAAACATCCTGGTGATTTTCTTTACCAAGATCGAGATTTTACGACCAATACTTGGGTAGAAAATCCTTTGTTTACCAACAGTATTATTTTAAAAAGACAAATTCATTCTTTGTACAGTCAGGTGACGGGCGAAAGTGGGAAATTAGCCTATACCGCTGGTTTGAGAGTAGAATATTTTGATAGAACAGTCGATATCGCACAACCCGACGAGACCTTTGATTTGACTAGATTTAACTTATTTCCTTCGGTCAATTTGAAATATGATCTAGGAAATGGATTGGCTGCTAAAGCGGGCTATAGCCGCCGAATTGAACGAACGACGACCTTCAAACTAACTCCTTTCCCCGAACGAGAACACTCCGAAACTTTAGAACAGGGTGACGCTGAATTACAACCAGAATATATTGATTTGGTGGAAGTTGGTTTAGTGAAAAATATGGGGGATAACTCCGTTTTTGTTAATGCCTATTTTAGAAATATTAATGATGTGATCAACCGAGTCAATACCGTTTTTAATGATACTATTTTAAATCGTATTTATACCAATGCAGGTCGAGCCACAGTCTACGGATTGGAACTAGGGACTACGGTTTATCCTACCAAGTGGTGGAAATTATACCTTGGTGGAAATGCTTATAATTACAGAATAGAGGGAGATTTGTTCGGAGATGCGATTGAAACTTCAAATACCATTTATTCCATCAATGCGAATACTAATTTTACTTTTTCTCCTACTTTAAACTTACAACTAGGATTTAATTACCTATCGGAAAGAGTGACGGCACAGGGTCGAGACTCCAGATTTTACAATCCCAATCTGACCCTACGAAAAACCTTTTTAGACAAAAAGTTAGCTCTCACTTTTCAATGGATTAATATGGACTTAGGTCTATTAAATTCCAATGAACAAAGAATTACTACGGTGCGAAATAATTTTTATACGACTACCAATTATGTCTATGAAGTGGATATATTGCAACTGAGTATTACCTATCAATTGAACCAACCTTCTAAAAACGTGAAGTTGATCAAGAGTGAATTTGGTGGTCGAGAGTTTTGATGATGTGCAGTTAATAACCTTGTAGACAATTAGAAAGAAGATGAAAGGAAAAATATCAAAATCCGTGTGGAATTAAAATCCGTGTGGAAATATTTTGCTTGGTCTATTTCCACGCAGATTTAAGTATCCACACGGATTTTCCAAGAAAAATATTTAGAATATCTATTTTAAATTGAGCGACGACTGTATCTTTTATGAAAATAAATCCTTATCAATATGAACTACCAAGCAAAAAACATCCGAACCTTCATCGGTGCCAAAAACTACGAAGAATCCAGAGCCTTTTATAGAGACTTAGGTTTTACCGAGGTTGTGATAGCTCCTAATATGTGCCTTTTCAAAGTCAACGATACACTAGCTTTTTACCTACAAGATTATTATGTAAAAGTATGGGCACATAATTCTATGGTCTTTTTAGAAGTCGATGATGTCGATAAATGTTATGCCGAACTAGCCAGTAAAAACTTACCTAGTAAATATAAAACGGCTAAACTTAGCCCAATAAAAGATTGGGATTGGGGGAGAGAATGTTTTTTGCATGATCCGAGTGGTATTCTTTGGCACTTTGGACAGTTTAATCCTGCCGTGTAAAAAATAGGGCTACTTCTAAAATTCTTACTGATGATATTTAATGGAGTTTGACAACAAAAGTAGGGGAGAAATGGATGCAATGCAATTGCAAAGTAAGCTGTGGTGTGACTTTACAGCCACGACCACAACTTCATTTTTGGTTATATATATGAACATCTTTTCAGCGTAGAAAAGTTAGTTCCGAAAGTGTTCGTTACTAAATATATTGATTGATAATCATTTCGTAGTATTCCTGCTTACCGCTAATTTGTTTAGGTTCTCCCTCTTTTAAAGCAATAGCTCTCAAATCCGCTAGACTCAATGCTCCTTTTTCGAAATCTTTACCAGCACCACGATCAAAACTAGCGTAACGATCAGTCCGTAGTTTATTATAAGGAGAATCGGTTAGAATATTATTGGCAATCAAAAGAGAGCGAGCGAAAGCATCCATCCCTCCAATATGTGCAATAAACAAATCCTCTAAGTCGGTAGAATTCCGTCTAACCTTAGCATCAAAATTGATTCCACCAGTTTTCAATCCACCAGCCTCTAAGAAAACCAACATAGCTTGCGTTAGTTCATATAAATTCATCGGAAATTGATCCGTATCCCATCCATTTTGGTAATCTCCACGATTGGCATCCAAACTTCCCAATGCGCCTGCATCTGCTGCTACTTGAATTTCATGCTGGAAAGTATGACTAGCCAAGGTCGCATGATTTACCTCAATATTAATCTGAAAATCACCTAATAAATCAAACTCCCGTAGGAAATTTAATACCGTCGCACAATCAAAATCGTATTGATGCTTAGATGGCTCCATCGGTTTAGGTTCAATTAAGAACGTACCTTTAAAACCATTGGCTCGACCATAATCTCTTGCCATTGTCATAAAACGAGCCATGTGTTCGACTTCTCGTTTCATGTCCGTATTCAACAAGGACATGTATCCTTCTCGACCACCCCAGAACACGTAGTTTTCACCACCAAGCGCAATCGTCGCATCAATCGCATTTTTTACCTGTGTAGCCGCATAAGCCACCACCTGAAAATCAGGATTGGTAGATGCCCCGTTCATATATCTTGGGTGAGAAAACAGATTAGCTGTTCCCCAAAGTAATTTCACACCAGAATCCATCTGCTTTTCAGCCGCATAATCAACGATGGTTTGCAACCGCTTTTCCGTCTCAATAATCGAATCTGCCTCATCCACTAAGTCCACATCATGAAAACAGTAATATGGAATACTCATTTTGGTAATGAACTCAAAAGCAGCATCCATTTTTTGCTTAGCAGAAGTCACGGCATCAGGTGCAGTCATCCAAGGCATCGGCCGAGTATCTGACCCAAAAGGATCACTACCACCGCCATTGAAGGAGTGCCAGTAAGCTGCTGCAAATCGA
Source organism: uncultured Saprospiraceae bacterium (assembly GCA_937924145.1). Taxonomy (GTDB): domain Bacteria; phylum Bacteroidota; class Bacteroidia; order Chitinophagales; family Saprospiraceae; genus JAFMDF01. The sequence goes on along the minus strand of CALDTJ010000379.1, from coordinate 19,998 downwards.
AGGTGGTCTTTCATCGTTTTGCCTCCAACCATTTTATTTTCGTCATAGTAGCGAAATGCTAATGGATTTTTTGTTTTTGGACCTTCAAATTCAATTTTACCAATATTCGGGAAGTATTGTTTTGGTCCGTAGGTAAGGTTCATTTTTAGTTGTTTAATGTAATAGTGAGTGATGAATTAATTTGCGAAACGAAGATAAAGGGAAAGGTTTAATAAAAATAAAAATTTCATAATAGTATTTGTTGTTAGCTTAATAGTATCGTAATTGATTTGTTTTGCTTCTTGATTACCATCATTTTGTTCTAAATTACCTTTTTTATATTTGAACCTAGGGGTAATTTTTAAGTCCTAATTGATTTAGTTAGGATAAAATTAGAGGTGGCTTTTGATAAGCGTTTTTTAGTTCTAATGACCTGGTGCTTTGTAAATTAAATAAGTTGATTTCGTCTTGCAGCCAAAGGGGTGCAGGAGGGGAAGGTATAAGACAAGAAGGACGTTTGGCTTATTTGTAAGGCAATATGAATTTTAATGCTATCTCAGATTTTGCTAAGCAATAGAAATCCTAAAATCAAAAAAGACAGCTAATTTTAGTTAGCTGCCTTTTCTGTTGATTGTATAGCAATAACAAAATGTGTTAGTTACAAACAATAGTCTGATATACTAGTAATTTTAAGCCAATACTTGCCGTTGTACAAAGAAAACTCCTAAATTCAGCACTAACAAACCAAAGATCATCAAGCCCCATTGACTCATGGTAGGGATTGGATCAACAGGATTACAAGCCTCCGTTGAACAAACAGGCTGGAAGGTAGCTGGTGGTACGGCTGTTGTTGCGCCTCCTTCCATCACTGACAAGGTTGGAGTGACCCCTGAAGGTCGCCAAAATTCTAACTTATATTCACCTGAGCCTATTGGGGTTTCTGGAATAACTGTTCCTGCTGCTATTACGTTGCTGCTACCTCCAAAACAATCTACACTCGTAAAGAAACCTGTCGCTCCAGTAGCGGCAGTGATGATTAAACCTGTTGCACCTCCTGTGGTTACGGTTAAAGTATCATGAAAATAATCAATCCCTCCTACATTACAGTTTCTAGGATTATCACAAAAACAAGGGTCACCGAACATTAATTCATTTCCTGATTCAATGGTTAATTCAGGGCGACACTCAGGTAAATCCACAGCTATCAGCGCGCTTGCGCTATTATCTGCATAACGTACTATATAGGTTTTGCTGGCTGCACTAACTGGGCCAGGGATGGTTACAGTTATTGGACTGGTAGTGCCAGACCCCAAGACCGTTGTAGCAAATGCATTGTATACTCCTCCTCCTTGTTCTATTACTTCAACCGTACCCGAGCCATTACCCGTGAAAGTCACTTCAAAAGTTGCATTTGCACCGTCACACATGGGAATCGAGGTACTAGCACCAATATTTGTACAGGAACTAGGTGACGTATCGACCATTCCTTGTTGACTCACTACCGTAGCATCCGCATCACATTTGCATCTTGATAAGATGGTCTGAGTCGTACTTGCATCATAAGTTGGCAAAGTGGTGCTAAAAGAAGTACCTCCGTCAGTAGAATATTCAATAGTAGAACCGTCTGGACAACAAGTGGTCGGCACAGCAATGGTGCCAGTTGTACTAGGACAAACATTATTGGTAACTACTACTGCTGGAGCGGTCAAACTTGCCAATCCATCTGGACAATTACTAGCCGCATGAGCAAAAGCAACAGCGCCAACATAGTGAAACTCAAAATTTCCAGGAGTCTGGTTCCAAGAAGGCGTAACCGAACCATTTCCTGTCACAGGAAAAAAAGCAGCAACCTTCTCATCACCCGTCGTACTGCTTATAACATCAGTTGCACCTGAAGTCATACCCGAATAATTGTAATTTGCAGCACCATGCGTACCTGCATTACCTGTAAAATTCATCCCAGCATGATCCAGTATTCCATCACCAGCTTGTAATCCAGTTAAAGCAGCTATGGTAAAAGGGGTAGCTGTAGCTGGCGAAAAGCCAGTTGATCCTCCAGAGCCCACTTGGGCACGAATAGGATTCGTTTGGTCCACATTTTCAAGTACTGTAGCAATTATACTTATGGAGCCAGCAAATGGATGCATCATCACTATATCACCTTTGGTAGCTCCTGATGTGCCTTTACTAGTACAAGTGGCACAGTCACTACCTAATGGCAAATAAAAAAAGTTAACACCAAAATTAGTATCTATTTCATCTCTACGTATAAAAGTTAAGGCGGTTTCAGCAAAGGTTACAGAGGTAGGCAGGGTTCCACTAGTTCTCACCACTAAAATTCTATTCGTACCACAAGGAACAGAAAAGTTGGATAGGGTATTAGAAGTAACTCCTGTAGCATTTGAAAATTGCGCAGCAGTAGTACCTAGAACACCAACTGTTTGAGTGTGACCAATTGTTTGAAAGCTTAGGATGGAAAGAAAAATTAAAAATAAATGGTTCAAAAAGGATTTCATACTTAATTGTTGTTAATTTACGGACCTACTATGCAAAAGAATAGCTATTAGGCCTACCTACTTTGAGGTGGTTAAAAAATTGTTTTTGATACTTAAATCGGTGAGTGTTTGTAACAATAGAAATTGATGCACGAAAATTATCTAGATTTAATTTCAAGGTTAAGTTCAGCTCCTAAATCATCTCAATTTTTTAAGTTGATTAACCTCTAGCATCTAAAAATTAGTAACTAATTGTCTTAGAAGAATTGAAAAGGCAAAAGGTAATTGTTTAGATTAAGCACCTAATGCATTAATCTATTATAGTGTAAATTTTTTTTTATTAAAAAAATCTATTCTTGGTGTTTCTTCTAATCGGTTGGAAAGGTATTAGAAATGAATTCAAATAAGAGAAAATTGAGTAGAACAACACAAGCTTACAACAATATATGCTTGCATCCAAGATTTATTTGATAAATTCGGTGAACGGTAAGTCTTTTCTAGTTTTTTATCTATAATTAGGACAAATGGTATGTTTTTGGTTAAAAAAAGTAAAAAAATAGTGATGTACAGCTTTGTTAAAAAAACGCTTTCAAAGCATCCAACCACTTTCCATAAGCGGCACAATAAGCATCACTCCCTTTCTCAGGTTCTGTCGTTCCAATAACCTCCAAGCCATCAAAGGCATTTTCAAAATCAGTTGCACCATAGCCAATAGCTGCTCCAATAGCTGCACCAGTTGCCCCATCCGTATTATACAATTCAATCGGAATACCAGAGGTATTTGCCAGTAACTGTCGAAATAAAGGACTTAAAAACATATTGGCATGACCAGCTCGCATCACTTTAGGTTTTAACCCCATTTTGCCCATAATTTCTAAACCATATTGGAAAGAAAAAACAATGCCTTCTTGTACTGCTCGACATAGATGCCCCTCGTCATGAATGTTAAAATTGAGATTGATTAATTGTGCGCCTGGATCTGCGTTACCTAATACCCTTTCCGCCCCATTTCCAAAAGGTAACATCACCAAACCATCCGAACCAACAGGGACTTTAGCTGCTAATTCGTTCATTTGGGGATAGTCGTATTTACCTAAAGTTCGTTTAAGCCAAGCATTAGATATTCCTGTCCCATTGATGCATAATAAGATGCCCAAACGATCCAATTCAGTGGTATGATTGACGTGTGCAAATGTGTTAACTCTCGACTGCGGATCATATTTTACTTGATCGCTAACTCCATATACAACGCCAGAAGTCCCTGCGGTAGCTGCAACTTCCCCCGCATTCAAAACATTGAGCGACAAAGCATTATTAGGTTGGTCGCCTGCTCGATAACAGATTTTTATGCCTTTTGGCAAACCGATTTCTTTTGCAGCAGCAGCATTTAAACTACTTTGGATCGAAAAGGTAGGAACAATATCAGGTACTAAGTCCTCACTAAAACCATAATGCTCCATCAAAAAATCAGCAATTTGCCCCTTTTTGAAATCCCAAAACATACCTTCTGACAAACCTGAAATAGTCGTATTGGTATCGCCTGATAATTTATAATTCAAATAATCCCCAGGCAACATAAATTTATCAATCTGAGCAAATAAGTCAGGTTCATTTTCTTTGACCCACTTCAACTTAGAGGCAGTAAAATTCCCTGGCGAATTCAATAAATGCGACAAACACTTTTCGCCACCCAACTCGTCAAAAGCTTGATTGCCAATTGGCACCGCACGACTATCACACCAGATAATAGAAGGTCGTAATACTTTCCCCTTTTTATCCAATACTACCAAACCATGCATCTGATAGGAAATGCCAATACCTTTTATTTTTTTAGGGTCAATATTTGCCTTTTTTAATAAACGAGCCGTTGCCTTTTTGCAAGCATCCCACCATTTTTGAGGGTCTTGTTCTGCCCAACCAGCCTGATGTGCCAGCATTGACATTTCTTGATCTGGGTATTGGGCAGAGGTAATTGTTTTGCCCGTTTTGCCGTCTAATAAGGCTGCTTTAAAGGAGGAACTACCTAAGTCATAACCTATAAAATACATTTTTGGGTGTTTTATTTTCGTCTAAAAAGCCTACTGATAGAACAAGTTTAGACAAGTATTAATAATTTTTAAAATCTTAATTTGAAAATCTGTTTGATCCGCTCAATCCGCCTAATCCGTACAACCTATTCATATCTGTTAGTTTGAAGTAGTGAGATAAAATCAAACACAAATAAAAGTAACTTTTTAGTTTATAGAATCACTCGATATTATCAAATAAATAACATTTTGTGTCCACTATTAATTAACTAAAAAAATATGTTTTAAATTAATTGCAAATTGTTTGAATAATAAAACTTTTTGTTTTAAATTTGTGTCATCTGAGAATTGATAATAAGTAAACTTGACAACTTTTTAATTTGATAATTCAGGTTTTTGTGCGTAAAAATCTGATAGTTAGTGTTTTAGAACTCCTAATTCTAATTTTTGCTAATGAAAATAATTTCAAACAAAAAAGTTAGAAAAACAAAAGAGAGCGATGAAGAAAAATGCCAAAGGGCCAAACATTTTGGCTTACCTCCAACAACATTGGTTTAAAGTAGCATGTGTATCACTTGTCCTTTATCTATTTATCCAAAAGGATTTTAGATTTAGCATTAATATGAATTCCCCCACAGAGAGCGAATACATGGAAATGCCGCAAAATGATAACCTACTTCAAGCCGCCCCAAAAAAAGAAATATTTACGGAAAGAAAGAAAGAAAAGAAGAAAATTTTAGACAAATTTGAAATGCCTTCTATTTTCGGGAGTTCCGCAAAACACAATCCAATGGTTGATTTAGAACGATTGGACGACAAATTGAAACATGATTACCTTAAAAGATTTGCAAGAGTAGTCATCAACGAACGCCATAAATATGGTATTCCTTCTTCGATTATTTTGGCTTGTGGCCTAATGCAAAGTCAAGCTGGTCAGCGAGATATTGCCAAAGGTGGAAATAACCATTTTGGTTTGAAATGTAGTGTAGGATGGAATGGTGAATCTGGATCTTACGGAGGTGATTGTTACCGACATTACGAAAATGCATGGACGAGTTTCAGAGATCACAGTGCCTATTTAACAAGCGGAAAATTCGCTCAGTTAACCACTCTTGAAAGTACAGATTATAAATCGTGGGCAAGTGGTTTAGAACAATTAGGATATAATAAAGACCTAGACAATTTAGCGAAAAATTTAGTGTCTATCATCGAAGAATATGGCTTAGCCGAATTGGATAGACGATAACCGTACACCGTATGCCGTGTACCGTAAACCGACCATTTTATGAAAAAAGCATCCAAAAACAACAGTTATCACTACAACAAAGAACTGCAACCTTATGCCAATGAATTAAAACAATGCTTGACTGAAGGCGAACGATTGTTGTGGAAAAATGTACTGCATAATCGGCAAATGAAAGGCTATCAATTCAGGTTATGTAGACCTGTTTTGCACTACATCGCTGATTTTATTTGTCGAGAGTTGTTGTTGATTGTTGAGATAGATGGGATTTCTTCATACGATGCTTTTGCGCAACCGATTGACCCTCAACGTGCTGAAGATTTGACAGCTATCGGTTTTACGATTCTGAGATTTACCGAATGGGAAGTTTTGAACAAAAGGGAAAGAGTCGTAGCTGAAATTGAAAAATGGATTGAGCAACAAGAGAAACGAAGTGTTACGCCTTCTAAAAAACGTAAAGCAGCGTAGTCTTTCTTTATTTAAGTGGGTGAGAGGTTAGGAAAAATAACTATTCACTAGCTAGATTCACTGTAGAATGTGTTAAGATGTATCAAAATTTAGTTTACACTTTAGAATTTTTTCTTTTACCACTACTTGTCCCATATTTTTATCGGCAAAAGGCATAAAAGGTCACAAAAACAAATTTAGCGAGGCCTTTTGTGGTGGAAAAAAGTGTTGACTACTTTTGCAGTAAAATGATACATGACTATGTAAACATAGTTACGATAGAAAATCCTGAAGGGATTTAATATGAATAGCCCCGAATGAAATTCGGGGTCATGAAACATTTTACGCCCCCTACAACCAAGGAGTGGTTGAACTTAACTTCCTCTTATTCAACCACTTCGTGGTTGTGAAGAGGACTTAATTATTTCTTATCCCCGAATTTCATTCGGGGCTATTCGTGTTCAACCACTTCGTGGTTTATAGGAAAAATTAACCACCTAAATTTTGTTTACAAAGCACTAGTTAGGTAGACTCTTGAATAGTTGTGAAATCAAAATATATAAAAGAAAATGATGATGGCTTGGGCATCTGTCCAAGCTGTTTTTATTGGTTGCAGAACCAATAGCGATGATTCGTTCAGAAAAATCGATCATTTTCATTATCAGCATTTCGAGGAGTTAGTTACTTAGGTAGCTACCTCCTTTTTGCATTATAGCAACAAGGAGGTTGTTTTCTACAACCTCTTTGTTTCATGTTAGTTAACTAATTCCCTTTACTTTATCTTTACCTCAAATGATTTTTTTGAATCGTTTTTATTGAAAATAGAACTAAAAAGTTAAATTGGGGCTGAGATTTTAGAAGAACGATACTGTTCAGCATAATTTTGAGGAGACATCTCTTTTGAGGGATGGAAATTATGTATGGCTAATAAAAGAGGTGTTTTCTCAAAATTTGGGCGATCAACTATTCAGAAAACACTTATTTTCTTGCTTATTTCTTTACCTAACCCTTAAAATAAATGTCTCCTGAATAATAACTAAAAAACCACCAATTCCTATAAATATGCTTTTATTAGAAAGTTCCTTTTCCTTATTCATCGGTCGATTTCATCCAGTAATCGTCCACTTACCAATTGGTTTTCTACTATTAGGTGCATTGATGGAATTTTTTAATTCTAAAGTGCGTAGTAAAAATATGGATGCAGCTATTCTATTTTCTTTTAGATTAGGTGCGCTGAGTGCTTTTTTAGCAGCATTTATGGGCTGGTTATTAGCAGGGGAGGGTGGTTATAATGAAAGCCATCTTTTTTGGCATAAATGGTTAGGGATTACTGTTGGCTTAGTGGCATTGGCGGCTATGTTTATAAAAGGAGGAGTTTTAGCTATACCAGATTTTATCTATAAAATTTTGTTGTTTGGAATGGTTAGTATGTTAATGATTACGGGACACTTAGGGGGGAATATGACACATGGTGCTAGTTATTTAACGGAATACTTACCATTTGGCAACAGCGAGCAAATAGTAGAAAAGAAGGCTTTTAATAACCCTGATTCGGTTTTTGTCTACCAAGATATTATCCAACCGATGTTAGAAAAGCGCTGCTTTGAATGTCATAATGAAGATAAATCGAATGGCGGTTTACAAATGCATACAACTGAATTATTAGCCAAAGGAGGAGATGGTGGCCCTGTTTTGGTCAGTGGAAAGGCGATTGATAGCGAGTTGTTTAGACGAATTACCAAAGATCCGACGAGTAAGAAATTTATGCCTACTGGTGGAAAAATACACTTGGGCTATGAAGAAGTGAAATTAATAGGTTGGTGGATTGATGAAGGTGGAGATTTTGACAAAGCCATTTCTGATGTTGATATCCCGAAGGATATTAAGCAGATTTTAGAAGAAAATTGGAAAGTAAGTTTGGTCAAAAAATCTTTCGTAGAAACTGCAAATGTGACTCCAGTTGCTACGGAAATAATGACTGGTTTAACTGATATAGGTTTTACGGGTTCTCCCTTAGCGAGTGGAAATAATTTCTTAGATATTCGTTATAATAAATTAGGGGAAACACCCTCAAATGCAGATTTACAAAAATTATTAGGCGCAAAAGAACAGATTACTTGGTTGAATTTAGCGAATAAGAATATAACCGATGAGATGCTAATGACGATTGGTCAATTATCCAACCTAACCCGTTTGCAAATTCAACAAAATCCTATTTCTGATAAAGGAATTACTAGTTTAGAAGGGCTAACTAACTTAGAAACTTTAAATCTTTACGGGACAGACATAACGGATGCTGCTTTAGCCTCTATCGAAAAATTACCCAACTTGAAAAAATTATTTTTGTGGCAAACAAAGGTGACGACAGAAGGGGCAGAGGGGCTGAAAAATAAGTTGCCTAAATTGGTGATTGTGATGGGCACTTCTGTAGCTGAAAAGTCTTAAATCGATAATAAAGTCCTTCCAGCACTCCAAGTGCTGGAAGGACTAAAACACACCTATTCTCCACTCAAACTCTTATAAACCGTCTCAATAAAAGTCTCATTATTAATAAATCCGCCACCATAATCTTCCCACTCCTTCAATACGTCACTTCCCTTAATGTCGGCTAAAGATTGACCTTTCGACATTGCCATTTTGATTCGAGTACGAACGGTGGCTAAAACATCTCTCCATGCCGATAATTCTGCTCGATTAGACATAGAGCCATGCCCTGGAATAATCTGTGTTTCATCATCAACCAAGAATAAAGCGTGATTGACCGCTTTGATATAGCCATCAATCGAACCGCCCGACTGAATATCTATAAAAGGCCAACGCCCTTTGAAATAGGTATCTCCCGTATGCAAAACATTGCTTTTAGGGAAATACATCTGAGCATCACCGTCCGTATGGGCATTATGTACATGAATAGCTAGAATATCTTCCCCATTTAAATGCAAAGACAAATCATCCGAAAAAGTAATTACTGGCAATGCAATTTCTGGTGCAGGCGGCGTTACTCTTTCTGGTGAACGAGTCATGCCTTCAGACATCCGTTTACGTACGTTTTGATGCGCTAAAATCATTGCTCCTTTCTTAGCAAAATTTTCATTACCACCAGAGTGATCTCCATGCCAATGGGTATTCAATAAATACTTGATAGGTTGATTGGATATTTTGGCAATAGCAGCAGAAATCTTTTCACTCAATGGCGCAAATTGGTCGTCAATCATGATAACGCCATCTTCACCAACAAGTACACCAATATTCCCTCCTGCTCCGAAAAGCACGTACATATTATCCGTTAATTTTTCTGTTTTAATTTCGACCTTAGCAAAACGATCTTGTGCATAAGTCATTGAAATGGAAAGCATTAAAAGGAATGCTAGGATTGTTTTTAAGTGTTTGTTCGACATTTTATTTGATTGTAGATTATTGATTTTTTTGTTGCTGTGTTACTAAGTTACTATGTTGCTGTGATACGCTCGTAACCTAGCAACTTAGTAACCTAGCAACCCTACCTTTCCCCAATCGTCCCCAACCCTCGAGTCAACTCCTTAATAATCCCCTTTTGCCGAGGATCATAAATCCAATTGGTATCAAAGCGTTGCAAGATTTCGCTATTTGCCTCTTTAGAAAGTGTTAAACTATGAAATTCTGTGCCTTTATTTTGTTGAAAATAGCGAATATCTGCTAAAACGTCTTTATCAATACTATACATGATAAAATCCGAAATCATTAGTACATCCGCATCTTGATAATCATTATTTCGAAGTTGGCGCAAAGCCTCGTTTAAAGCTAGAGACGCATCTGTTCCACCATTAAAAGACATTCTTAAAAAAGCAGCAACATCTTCCAATGAATTGTAAATATCGTATAAATCCAAAGTCTGAATGCCTATAGAAAAGTTGATTAGAAAAGCACGTCGATTATCTTTGATCGCCATTTTTAATATTCCTAAACAAAGCACTTTTGCGATTTGCTCAGGCCGACCGACCATAGATTCACTGGTGTCTACCAAAACAATAAAAGGCCCTTTTTCCTTTTGCTTGACTCGTGAGTGTACCTCCATGATATTATCCCGACTGTTCACCAACTTTCGATCTTCGTAACGGAAAGTCAGTAACTGCTTATCGACATATTTTTTCAAAAATAAAGATTCTGTCGTAGCGTCACTTAGTAAACCAACTTCTGAACTGACTAAATTACTCAAATCTTGACTCTCGTGTACCCCTACAATTTCGCTTTTAGCTAATTCATCTACCACCCATTCTCGACGCACGATAGTTTTCTCGAACGTCTCTTCTTCCATCACTATTTCCGCCTCTTTCATCTCGCCTAACAAATCTGCCAATTCTTGGATTGATGCCTCATCTTTCAACAATTCTTCATATTGCTCCAAAACTTCAAAGGAAGTATCTTTCCATAATTCTTTGGATAAATCCCAGCCGAGGTATTTTGTAACTGGATTAAAAAGCGACTCCATTCGGTCATAGCCTTCTACTTTTGCCTCCAATAATTCCGCATAGTTATCTTCTTCCTCTTCAAATTTTGTTAGTTGATAAGCTAGAATTTTACTTTGTAATAAAGCATCCCATTGGGAAAGCAGGTCGGTGAAAATAAGTTCAAATTTTTGCTTTTCCGTTTCTGTTCGCTCGCTAACTTCTTTTTTGAAAAAGGCTTTAAATCGATCTGCATAAAACTCCGTATCAATCTCTTGACGATTATAAGTATTGTTTAAGAAAGTCAACAAAAATGGGTATCGGTCGGTAAATATTTTGAGCGGTGTAACTGCCCAACCTTTCAATAAATCTTCTTCTTTTTGATAAGGATTTTGGGCTCTGACTTTCGCAAAAGTCTTGCGTATCCATTGGAAGGTATCGAGTACTACATGCTGGCTAATCCGCTGATTTTCTTGTAATAAGGGGAGCAATTTATTAATGGACAAAATATTTTCCAATGCCTTTTGAAAATACTTGAAATATTGATCGTTGAGATCAGGCGATTCGTAGGCAGTATTTTCCAATTTATGTCGAAAATACTCTACTAGATATTTCCTAGACTTTCGATCTAGCAAGTTCCCAAATTCAATGAACCGTTCGTATTCTTCTTCTATTATTTGACTGATTTCTTTCATGTGTTTGAGTTGCGAGTTGCGGGTTGCGGGTTACGTGTAGGTCTCGCAACCCGCAACTCGTAACCCGCAACTCGCAACCCTATTATCCCACTTTCGCATAACTAAATTGCAATTTCTCCAACCTCAGTTGTAAATTTTGCAAAGCAATTTTCACTTCTTCTAAGTTTGCACTAACGACTTCGCCCCATTCTTTGGACACAAATAAATTATTATTGGTATGATCCAATTCACTTGGTCCTTCTTGGTCAATTCGAGTTTGTTGCTGTTCGATATAGTGGCTTAATCTTTTGAAACGATCTTCCCAAAACTTGACGACTACTTCGTGTGCTTTTTTAGAAATCACTTCAATCCGTTCATTTTGACGGGTTTCTAAATTAAAAGTTTGTAAGGCGCCATTGAAATTAACGACTATCGTATTTTCTTCTCCACCTTTCTTCGCTTTTATGCGGTGTAATAAGTTCTTATTTTCATCATAAAAATTCACTACCTTATCTTCGTCTAAAGACATTTCTCTAAACTGTTCAATGGTAATTAGTTCGCCTTTAAATTCAGTTTTCACCTTCTTCAATCGGTAGTATTCTTCATGAACAGGTAATAATTGATCTTCGACGACTTTATTTTTGATCTGTGTTTCTTTCTCTACATCCGATTCAAAATCTGCGACTTCTTTTTTCAAAGCATTGAGATTAATCGCCATCGAATAACCGTGTTTACGAATGGATTCGATGACCATTTCTCGAATAATTTCTCGATGTTCTGGGCGATTCCAAAGACAGTGTTCCATTAGGAAACAGTCCATCAAGTCTACTTTTTTTCGACCATTCAAAAAGGCGGAAGTTCGTAATAAGCGAACGATTTTTTTCCACCGTCGATCGTATATCTTGATTTGTCGATCTGCATTATTGGGCTGCGCATTGAATTCTTCAATTTTATACATCACCAATTGTAGAGTATTTAATACTTCCGCAGGCACTTCTGTATCATTGATTTGTTTGGTCCAATGATCCAGTTCTGATTCTTTCAATTTTTGGTCAGCAGGAATGGTATCTACATAAACATCATCTGTGCTGACAATCATATCGACCAAATTCTGAAAACTTTTGATTTTGCCAATTTCCAGTCTAACTAAAAAACGATCCCAGATTGGTTCTAGACTTTTGTTTTTAGGAGGTAATTCGTTGGAGGCAGTGATAATCCCACGTATATTGACTTCTATGTCTTTATCTCCGTTTCGATATATTTTTTCATTCAAAATAGTCAATAAGGCATTTTGAATGGCAGGGCCTGCTTTCCAAATTTCGTCTAAGAATACAATATTTGCTCCTGGTAAATAGCTATCGGTCAAACGTTCGTACTTATCTTCTTCTTTTAATTTTTTGATGGAAATAGGCCCAAAAATTTCATCGGGCGTGCTAAACTTACTCATCAAATATTCAAAAGAAGTACCATCTGAAAAGGCATGTTTTAACCGTCTGGCAATCAAACTTTTACCGACCCCAGGAGGCCCTAATAAAAAGATACTTTCCCCTGCGATGGTAGTTAAAAAAGACAATTGAATAGCCGTTTCTCTTTCAAAAATTCCTTCCGAAAGGCCTGCCAGTAAAGATTTCGTTCTTGTTCTAATTGATTGTGCTGTCATTATTTCCATGCTTAAGCTAACAGATTTGGTGGGGGAAGGTTTAAATTTTTAAGAGTAGAGAACAGAGAGTAGAGATTAGAGACTGCTTTGCTGAGAATGAGCTACTTTTATTATTTGGAATAAGACGTGTACGAAGTTTTTTTGACGCTGAGAGACCCGCCCGCCTGAGCATTCGGGCAGGCGCTGTTTGAAGTTATGATTTTTTATGTTTTCTTCTTTAAACGTGTTCAAGGCTAGAGTAGAAAAACATAAAAAAGCCCGCCCGCATGACGCAGTCGGGCAGGTCATAATAGTCAGTCCACGATAGCTATCGGGACTCAGCGTCAAAAAATAAGCATTATCAAAACGTTGTATAGTCATTATTTGAAATAGGAAGTCATTAGTCTCTATTCTCTCAATCCATACGGATGATCTCTATTCTCTCGTCTACTTTAATATTCCAATCACTCCATCTTTAAATATTTCTAATTCCTTCGAAGTACTTTCTGTTGGATCGTAAGTCGTCGAATCTGCTTTGCCTTGACCAGAAATAATATGAATGGTCCAAGTATGGTCAATGGTGGCAAAAGACTGTGCCAACATAGTACCATTTGAAAACATACCTGCAATAACTTCATTGCCTACAATTTCCGCATTTTTATCATAGGTCACAAGGCGATATTGATAATCCATTAATCCTGCTTTGAAGTAGACAATGCCTATAAACTGATCTGTATCAGGTATGCAAAAACAAGGAATAAATTCTGTGAATTCGTCAGGTTCCCCTTCTAATGGAATAATATAATCCTCTATTTCCAAAGGATCAAGCGGCGAATTAGTTCGACTAAATTCTATGTGAGTATCTGCTCCTAATGTAACAGGTAATTCTATTGGAGGAAATTTTTTTAAGTAGGTAGAAAAACTAACCTTTTTGACTCTTTTGCTCATTGCTTAAATGCTGTTGTCTTTGAAAAATGCAAAGTTACAAGATTTTGGGGTAAGCGAGCTGTGAGCTGTCCCTAACCCGAAACCCGAAACCCGAAACTCGCAACCCGAAACCCGCAACCCGAAACAAAAAATCAACACAACCATGACAAATAATTCAAAACAATCATTTGAAAAACGTTAAAATTTGTCTAGATTAATTCTAAATAAGATTGCAAAACGCTTGAAATTTTAACATTATGGGTGATTTTACACTTTAATAAATACATTTGCGGATAGGTAGTCAACCCAATATTTGTTTTGGCTACCTGAAATTTGACAAAAAAACGACGAACAATTTTTACGTTTCGTGCTTTTAAAATTAAAATATACTGCAAAACATGAATTGGTTTACTAATTTTTTAACATCATCTATCGGTCGTAAACTCATCATGAGTTTAACGGGATTATTTTTGATTGTCTTTTTATTGGTGCATTTAATAGGGAATTTTCAATTATTGATCCCTGATGGGGGCGAGGCATTTAATATCTATGCTAAGTTTATGACTACCAATCCTATTATTAAGTTTACCTCTTATGGGCTGTATGCTTTCATCTTGCTACACGCTGTCCAAGGGTGGTTGTTGTGGGCAAAGAATAGAAAGTCGAGAGGGGCAGAGAGATATGCGGTTCAATCAGTTCGTGCTGTTGGTACGAATGGAAGTTTGGCAAAAAATATGGGGGCTTTAGGTACAATTATTTTTATTTTCCTAATTATCCACATGGGGCAATTTTGGTTCAAAATGAAAATGGGGGATTTACCTACCCAAATGTACGATGGAGTAGAAGTGAATGACTTGTATGCGCCCGTAAAAGCGGCATTTACCAACATTGGATATGTTATATTTTATGTGGTGTCTATGATTTTCATTGGTATGCACCTAATGCACGGTTTCCAGTCCTCTTTCCAAACATTAGGATTGAACCATAAGAAATATACCCCTTTTATTAAGTTTTTAGGTAATGCTTACTCGATATTAATTCCACTTGGTTTTGCGATTATCCCTATTGTATTTTTTGTGACAAACAGGTGATACAGCAATTGTTGATAGTGAGTACTTTAGCGTTCAATATTTAAATTTATAAAACTGTAATATATGGCACTTAAGAATAACGTCCCAGAGGGTCCTTTAGCTGAAAAATGGATAAGCTATAGAGGTGCAATGCCTTTAGTTGCACCAAATAATAAGCGTAGATTGGAGGTGATTGTGGTTGGAACAGGCTTAGCAGGCGCATCGGCGGCAGCGACTATGGGCGAATTGGGATATAATGTGAAGGCATTTACTTTCCATGACAGTCCACGAAGAGCGCACTCGATTGCTGCACAGGGTGGAATCAACGCAGCTAAGAACTATCAAAATGATGGGGATTCTGTTTGGCGTTTGTTTTATGATACGATCAAAGGTGGTGATTATAGAAGTAGAGAGGCGAATGTACACCGATTGGCAGAGGCAAGTGTGGAAATCATTGACCAAGCGGTTGCCCAAGGCGTACCATTGGCAAGAGAATACGGCGGATTATTAGCCAACCGTTCTTTCGGAGGGGTACAAGTAAGTAGAACTTTTTATGCTAGAGGTCAAACGGGCCAGCAGTTATTAATAGGTGCTTATCAAGCATTATCTCGTCAAATTGCGAAAGGAAGTGTGCAGATGTACAACCGACATGAGATGTTGGATGTAGTAATCAAAGACGGTAAAGCTAGAGGGATTATCGCAAGGAATTTATTAACGGGAGAATTAGAGCGGCACGCTGCTCACTGTGTCGTATTAGCAACGGGTGGATACGGAAACGTTTTCTACTTATCTACCAATGCCATGGGCAGTAACGTAAGTGCTGCATGGAGAACTGTGAAAAGAGGAGCTTACTTTGCGAATCCTTGTTATACACAAATTCACCCAACATGTATTCCGCAATCAGGCGAATATCAGTCTAAGCTGACTTTGATGTCTGAGAGTTTGAGAAATGATGGTCGAGTTTGGGTACCCAAGAATTTGGACGATGCCGAGGCAATTAGAAAAGGACAAAAAACTGGATTAGATATTCCAGAAGGAGATAGAGATTATTATTTAGAAAGAAGATATCCTGCATTCGGTAACTTAGTACCAAGAGATGTGGCGTCTAGAGCGGCAAAAGTTGTTTGTGATGAAGGACACGGTATTGTAGGAACTGGAAAAGGGGTTTACTTAGATTTCTCTTCGGCGATTGAAAGATATGGTAAGTCGGCGGCACATACGCAAGGCATTAGTAACCCAGGCAAAGAAATTATTACTAAACTTGGTACAAAAGTAGTTTCTGAAAAATACGGAAACCTTTTCGAAATGTACGAAAAGATTTCTGGTGAAAATCCTTATGTTTTCCCAATGAAAATTTACCCTGCGGTTCACTACACAATGGGTGGATTATGGGTAGACTATCACTTAGAAACGAATGTCCCTGGATTATTCGCATTGGGTGAGGCTAACTTTAGCGATCACGGAGCGAACCGTTTAGGAGCCTCTGCTTTGATGCAAGGTTTGGCAGATGGGTATTTTGTGATTCCTTACACAATTGGTACTTTCTTAGCGAAGGAAATTAGAACACCAAAGATTTCTCCAGATGATGCGGAATTCGTAGCAGCAGAAAACGATGTTAGAACTCGTTTACAGGGTCTATTGGATGTGCAAGGTAATCAGTCGGTAGAAAGTTTCCACCGTCGATTAGGTAAGATCATGTGGGAATACTGCGGCATGGCAAGAAATGCAGATGGTTTGACCAAAGCACGTAAGTTAATTCAAGAATTGCGAGCAGAATTCTACAAAGATGTATTTATCCCTGGTAAGCAAGATGAGTTTAACCCTGAATTAGAAAAAGCAGCTAGAGTTGCGGATTTCTTAGAATTGGGTGAATTGTTTGCAGTAGATGCTTTGGATAGAAACGAAAGTTGCGGTGGTCACTTCCGTGAAGAGTATGCATCAGCAGAAGGAGAGGCGATGAGAGTAGATGATAAGTATACTTATGCCGCTGCTTGGGAATGGACAGATACGACGCAAGATCCAGTTTTACATAAAGAAGAATTGGTTTTTGAAAATGTAGAATTGAAAACGAGATCTTATAAGTAGTGATGAGTCAAGACCACTCTTGACAAATAATAGATTCTTGAAGAAGATACACCGTTTAGATTAGATAGGAGAGTAGCAGGAAAGAAAAGGTGTTTTATTTTAAAATTGAAAATTAAAAAAAATGAGTCACGGTAATATGAATTTGACCCTAAAAGTTTGGAGACAAAAAAGCGGTCAACATAAAGGTTCGTTTGAAACACATAAGGTAGAGGCGAATGAGCACATGAGTTTCTTAGAAATGATGGATGTGTTAAACGAAAAATTGATTCAAGAAAGAAAACAACCTGTTGCTTTTGAGCACGATTGCCGAGAAGGTATTTGTGGGTCTTGTAATATGGTGATTAACGGTATGCCGCACGGTCCTCAAAAAGGAACAACGACGTGTCAATTGCACATGCGTCAATTCAAAGATGGAGATACGATTGTGGTAGAACCTTGGAGAGCAGCAGCTTTTCCAGTTATCAAGGATTTAGTGGTAGACCGTTCCGCTTTTGATAGAATTATCCAAGCGGGTGGTTATATCTCTGTGAATACAGGTGGAGCAATGGACGGAAATGCGATTCCAATCGAAAAAGACTTATCAGGTCAAGCATTTGATGCAGCGACTTGTATTGGTTGTGGAGCTTGTGTAGCAGCTTGTCCAAATGCCTCTGCGATGTTGTTTACGTCTGCAAAAGTAGCGCACTTGAACTTGTTACCACAAGGTAAAGTAGAGGCGTCTCAGCGAGTATTGAGCATGGTGAATCAAATGGATGAGGAAGGATTTGGCATGTGTTCTAACATTACTGCTTGTGAGGCGGAATGTCCGAAGGAGATTTCAGTTGATAATATTGCTTTGATGAATCGGGAGTATATTGCGGCTACTTTGGGGTCTGATAAGACTGCTTAGTCGTTAGTTGATTGATTATTAGTTGAATAATTCTTTTGTCCTAATTTGGACTAGACATATAAGTTTATGAAACGCCTTTTTCCATTTATTGGGGGAAGGCGTTTTTGTGTCCAAAGTATATTTTTTGCTACTTAATTTAAAAATTATCTGTATTTTTAGCTTACAATTTTGGTTTGATTAGAACAAATGAGAAAACTCAACTTAGACGATTTAAAATTAGGGCAACCTGGATCTATCTGTAAAAATGGCAGAGGTAATGGTAGAGGCTGCAATTATATGTTTAGTTTTAAATGGACATAAAAGTGGAGTTATTTTGAAAGTAGAGGGTGAAGTTGAAGAAGAATTCAAATTAGTTTGGGGAGATAAAATTGATGGGCAAATAATAAATACTTGGAAAGATAAAAACGAGGCAACAGAATATGGAGCATCTGCAATTGGTATTTTGTTGATATTTATACTAGAAAAATTGGTAATTAGAGAACGTTTGCCGCAAGATGATGTAGCTGATTTCTCTCTAAGGACAAGCGATTCTCCGAAATTTAAAGGACAATTGGAAGTGTCAGGAATTTGGAAACAAACCCCAACGAATAAACCAAAAGATAGGGTAGGCATTAAACTCAAAAAATTACAAAAAAAATTACCAAGTGGCAACTTTCCAGTATTCGTAATTATTACAGAATTTAGTATTCCTAAATCAAAAATTGAGAAATATGGAAAATAACATAGCTGCAGCTTTACATCAAAATGATATGGATTTATACGATTTCGGGAAAATTAGAAAAGCAAAGGGGTATCCAATATCGGACTATCAGAATAGTCTAGAAATGGCTTTTATTTTAGACCTAGAGGCGGCTTTATTAATTCAAAATATCTGATTATAACGGATTGCGGTGATTGCGAAAACCGCCCAAAGAGGCAGAAATAAGCAAATTTTGTAACCAGTCATCGTTATATGTAAATCCATTCAATCTAGCTGCGGGGCTGGTTAATTTTTTAGACTCATCCCAAGCAGCAGGACATGATGGAGCAAAATTATACAGCAGGGCAAAAGCCCTAAAGTTCTTTGATGTATTAGAAATAGTCGAGTGAAACATCTGCGAATTAAAAGCATGTCGATTCATCGCTCTCATTAATCGGTCCATCATATTGGATGTTTTATGAGCATTGGGAAAATCTAAATGGTCCATCCACCTTTTTTTCTTTTTGCAAAGCTTTAAGATATTTTGTTTCATCGGGCAGTCTGGTAACTTATTGGTTGTCCACTCTTTCAACCGCCTGATTTGTTGGGCTAAACTTGATTTTGATTCTGCTCTATAGCAATCCCATATTTTATCTGCCGCAAGGTCGAAATAACTAGCTAACTTTTTAGTGGCCCTATCTCGAACTTTTAAAAAAGCATGTAAAAAGCATTCAATGACTTTAATTGTTGGATAAAGGCATTGCCAAGTATTTTGAGTAGCCCACCAACCGTCTGTATTTACGGTATTTGGCTGATAATCAACACTTAAATCTTTTGCCTCTTCTTTAAAATTGGTATACCCGATTGTTAAAGACTTTTCATCTGCCTTTGGACACACGCTCATGCCTAAAAAACAATTAGCTCCAGCAGTAGTAGCTACGTAAGCTTTTTCTCCCTGAACTCTTATATGGTGTTCATCAGCTAGTAAATCTGTTGGTATCAATTCTTTTTTCCGAATAGTCGTTCCAACAATACTGTATTCATGCAAGCATAAGTAAAGTCGATACCACCACATTGCATTTTTACCAAAAACATGAGCTAATGCCCAGAATGGAACACCAAATTTCAACAGAAATAAGGCATTAGATACATCTGAAGTTTTTGCTCTACAATAGGGTAATATGAAACTTGGACGTATCCGATAACTGATATTTGCTATTTTTATCTTACGCATTTTGAGTCCTAACTTTTTAGAGACTCTTGTGCTACCATTTAACATATACCCATTTTCCATTGCTTTTGGAAACAATTCTGGATATTCAGTATAATGATGCCTTATCGTTTCATGAGCTATTTCATTATCTTCCATAAAGGAAGAATACATCTTTTCGGTAAAATCTAGAACTATTGTTCGATTTTG
>CALDTJ010000378.1 GCA_937924145.1 uncultured Saprospiraceae bacterium | reverse complement strand
CGAATCGCCTGAGCATGGGTATGAGCAATAAAACCACTTCCTATAATTGATACTCGCATAATTTTTAATTTTCTGTGCTAGATGTTGACTTTTTACCACATAGGTCACATAGCTTTTTCACATAGAGCACATAGTTTGCTTTATTAGATGTTGACCGAGCGGTAGCATTTTGCTAAGCAAGATTAGATCGTCAGGTAAAAGATTAATATTATTAAGACTAGTTTTGTCAACATCTAAATCTGTTGTCCTTCATTAATCCGTTGTATATTTTTATTATACAACGGATTAATGAAGGACAACAGATCCAAGCGTTGACATATTTCTTCTTTATAATATCCATTTTTTATCTGATTATCTAATGTTGACAAAAACTTTGTGGTTTGTAAACTTTTATAAGATTATTGTACATAAGTACGTGGACACAATTATCTTCTATTTTATGACGGAATCTTTTTAATTTATACGTCGTTATTTTTTTCAGCAATCCCGATAGCTATCGGGATGCTATTACTGAAAGCATCCCGTCCGAAAGCGGTTCACAAACAGTGTTTGCTCATCTAGTCTAAATCAAAAATCTCCTCGGTCAAAAATTAAATTTAATTATGTCCAAGTACATAGCAAAAATTTACTCCTAGAAATTGTCAAAGCTACCGCTCGGTCAACATC
The DNA here is from genome assembly GCA_937924145.1 of uncultured Saprospiraceae bacterium. Taxonomy (GTDB): domain Bacteria; phylum Bacteroidota; class Bacteroidia; order Chitinophagales; family Saprospiraceae; genus JAFMDF01. The sequence continues at coordinate 3,424 of CALDTJ010000378.1, read as the reverse complement.
AAGTAAAGCGTCAAAGCTACTGCTCGGTCAACACCTAGTAAAGAAAACTATTGTGAACTATGTGCTTTTACTATGTGCCTATGTGGTAATCCACGTCTAGTTGTGAACTGAAGTACCATATGTAAATTAACCAAGCCAAGAATGTCATTTTTAGCAGTCAAACAAATATTACCAAATTACCTATCTTTGGCGAAAGCAAATATACCAAGATTATGATTCAATATGTAAGTAATAAAGGTGGCGGTGAAAAAGTTGATTTTGAGACGGCAATTCTCAATGGATTTGCTTCGGATGGAGGACTCTATGTTCCAACAGAATTGCCAAAAATTTCTTTGTCTCAGCTAGCAAGCTGGAAAGGTAAATCCTATACCGAAGTAGCTTTTGAGGTCCTGTCCTTATTCATTGACCGATCTGTTATTTCAAGTACAGAGCTTCGTCAAATCTTAAGAGAAAGTTTTGAACCTTTTTATGATAAACGATTGATTCCCAATCATAAAATAAAGTCGATTGATGGTTTTTATGTGCAGGAACTATTTCATGGTCCAACCCTTTCATTTAAAGATGTGGCTATGGGATTTCTGGTTAATTTATTCAACTTTTTTTTAAAAAGAAAAGGTGAGAAAATGACCATAATCGTTGCTACTACAGGAGATACAGGGCCTGCCGCAGCACATGCCTCCATTGGCAAAGAATGTCTAGAAACTTGGGTTTTATACCCAAAAGAACTGATTACAGAGGAGCAAGAACGGCAAATGACGACCATTATGGCACCAAATGTTCATCCAGTAGGGGTGACGAATTGCCCAGATGGTGCAGATGATTTAGACTTACTGATAGCCGAATTATTTGCAGATACTAAATTCAAAAATCAGCTAAATTTATCAAGTGTAAATTCCATCAATTGGGGACGAGTAATGATGCAGACGGTCCATTATTTTTATGGCTATTTACAAACCGTTGATAGGGTAGGAGAAGCACTAAATTTTGCAGTTCCATCTGGTGCTTTTGGCAATTTATGTGCGGGATCTTTAGCTAGAGAAATGGGCTTGCCTGTTGGGAAATTTATTGTTGCTAATAACCAAAACGCTTGTTTACACCGTATTTTTTCTCAAGGTATCTTTTTGAAAAAAGATATTATAGCCTGTCAAGCCTCTGCTATTGATATTCTAATTCCTTATAATTTTTGGCGTTACTTATATTTTGCGACAGGTCAAAATTCTACTAAAATTAAAAATTGGATTGCTGAATTTTCTAAAACTGGAAAAGTTGTTTTTGATAAAGAAACACATACTAAATATAGCAAAGGTTTTCTATCCATTCCTATTACGGATGCACAGACTTTAGGTGCCATCAATCAAGTATTTCAAGCAGAAAATTATTTATTAGATCCTCATGCTGCGGTGGCGGTAGCAGGAGGTCAACATTTTAGAGCCAAATTAGCTGCAAATACTAAAACCTTATGTTTGGCTACTGCTCATCCTTGCAAATTTCCAGACAGTATAGCACTTGCTTTGAACACGAATAAAACGGAACTCCCAAGTGCAGCAAAGCATGACTCTGTGGAGGCTGCGAAACTACATTGTGAAAGAGGATATACTTGTGATTATAAAAATATGGGTATCGCAATTCGGCATAGTATGTTGGCAGTGTCTGAATAATCTAATGCTATTTAATGCAATTTTATACGGAAAAGGTAACTATTCAACAACACAACTAATTAGACTTAATTTTTACCATTTAGGTATTTAAGTTCATTTAGAACACGACTTAAATGCACTTAAATACCTAAATGGTAGAAAATATGAGTGTAAATCTAGTTGGTGATGAATAGTGATTATTTTACTCTAGCAAACTGAATTTGTCTTTTGAGTTGATCCATAGCTTGTTCCCATTCTGCAATGGATAAGGCATCAGGGTGTGTAGCTTTTGCTTCTTCCGTTGCTTCACGGATTTGGGTGGCCCACTCCTCTATTTTTTCATTGACTTTTTCTTCAGAAAAAGGCCCTTCCAGAAATTCGATTTTTTTAGCAGCAAATTCTTCGGTAAAACTAGCCCATCCACCAGTCAGTTTATCACAAGCTGCGGACTTTTGCCGAATCCCTAAAAATCCACTGGCAAAAGGTTCACAATTGTTTCTAGTTTCGCCCCATTTATCCACAATAGGGGTAACAGGATTAGCATTGGCGATAATATTTTCAAAGGAATTGTCTAAATCCCATGGAATAAGGTGCATCGTTTTAGTCGTTGGTTCTTCGTACCAATAAAAATTATGTGGGGAACAAGCCCCACTATTGCAATACCAATGGAAAGCACCATCATCGTTTCGAATAGTTCTATCAACTACGGCATAGGATATGATTTCGTCAATATTCATCCATTTTTTGATGACCGTTTGTAGGTCCTGATCGGGTGCATCTCTTACTTCCGTTGCAAAAGTTCGAATCATTTTTGCACTTGGATTTTCATCTTCATTAGTCTTCAAATTTTCTAAATAATTTTTATCTGGAAAAGGTTGACCGTTGGCTCTTAGTGGCCAGATCTCTTTATATAAATTACCCGTTCCATCCTCAAAATTCTGTCTAGTAAATCTGCCATCAATCTGTTCTACCAAAGCATAAATACCTGAATATTTGCCATTTATCATCAATTTGGCATGTACCGATCTAGGAGCAGGTACATCCATTTTTCTAAAAAACCAATAGCCCAAACGATCTCTCATTTGACTTTCATCATTGTTTTGAGAATGAAACTGTAGTTTCTTTAAACCATAAAATCTAGCCTCTGAATCTTCCCAATTAATTTTGATTTTCATGGATAATTTAGGGCAAGTTTTCCTACCTGATGGATTCGCCCAATCGGTGCCTGACAGACAACCCACATAAGCACCAATAGACCCTTTGTACCGAATTCCAACAGGGCTAATCGTTTCCCCTTCAAAAGTCAGACTGCCTTCTACATATTCTTCCGCTGATGGATCTGCATCAATTTTAGCTAATTCACTTTCGGGTAAATTCAATTCAAAGGTATGGAGCTGCTTTTGGTCGAAAATATAGCTGGACTTTTCATTGAGATATTGTTCCTCTCCACTAGGTTGTGGGGACATCTCTGATTCTGTAGTTGGAGGTGTTTCAGTAGTAACTACATTGGTAGCATCATCAGATTTACAACCTAAAATTAACAGGGCTAACACAAAAGAAAGAAAGGTGGTTTGATGTATACTTTTACTTTTCATAAGGGCTTATAATAGACTTTATTTTGAATTGATTTAGTCTTTCCAGCACTGGAGTGCTACGGTACCGACACAGATGGGCAAGCTAGTAATTAATCCCGTTAGGGATTGTATATTGGTAGAAAAGATACAATTTGACCATTTTCCTTGCGCCTTTAGGTGCAATATATATTATATAATGTACCTAAAGGCACA
>CALDTJ010000377.1 GCA_937924145.1 uncultured Saprospiraceae bacterium | reverse complement strand
GTACGGCGTACATTCCAAGTACTCGCATATAATACTCTGGCATTACCTGGTTCAAAAGTTAAGTCAACTGCACCAGCATCTTTATTGGCAAATAAGACTTTTTTCCAAGTCTTGCCACCGTCCATTGTCTTGAAAACACCTCGTTCGTCGGAACTTTTCCATAGGTCGCCCATAGCAGCCACATACACGATATCAGAGTTGGTTGGGTGAATTCGAATTCGACCAATATGTCGAGTATCTTTTAAGCCAATAAAGTCCCACGATTTACCAGCATCTACGGATTTCCAGACACCAAAACCAGAGGTGACATTCCCTCTAACGGTCTTTTCTCCTTGTCCCACATAAATCACATTTGGATCAGATTCTGATACCGCTACGGAACCAATAGAACCACCAAAATAGCCATCACTAATATTCTTCCAAGTGGCACCAGCATCTTCTGTTTTCCAAACACCACCGCCGACCGAGCCGAAATAGTATAAATTAGGTTTGCCAGCGACACCCGTTGCCGTACAAGATCGACCACCACGGAAAGGGCCAACCAAGCGGTATTTTAAACCACTGTATAGACTTTCGTCAAAAGTTTGGGTTGCTTTTGCGCTTGCTTTACTTTTTTGTGCATTTAGACTGGCACAGCCTGTAAAAAGAAGGAGGCTAAATAAAAGGAGTAGGGTAGTGTTGGTTATACTTTTCATACTGCTCATTGAATTTGATTAGGAAAAAAGTAAATGTAGGGAAAAAAATTAGAATTGTTGATAAATGGATTAGGGGTTTATTTATTTCTAATAAGGCTTAGACAAAGTTTTTATTTTGACGCAGAAAGACGCTGTTTGAAGTTATGATTTATTATGTTTTCTTACGAAAAGTTATGTTTTAATTATGATTTGTCAATAGAGAAGAAGGAAACTTAAAAACGTCATAAAAGTCCCCCAGCGTCAAGAGAAAAAATTCACACGGTACTTATTTTTTTGTTTTTAAAAAGTAATCAGTTGTTAATTAAATCCTATCTTTATCCGATAAATTTACAAACCCTAAAAATATTTTTTATGAGAAAATTACAAAGGCTCACCTTTGCCGCTTTTCTATTGACCTTCGCTACTGCTTTTACCATTCCAACTATTATTTCCAAAACGAATACCTTAGAACCTACCGAAAATGGTATTTTCAAAATAATGGAAGTTAGTCATTTATGGGAATTATTAAGCTGGAATTATGAGCCTGATAGAGAGCGAGATGGTACTTGGTTAGATGTTGGATTACGATCTAAATATGCGATGGCAAAAGACTATGCGTCGATCAGTATGTTAGAAGAGGCTTTTGATGAAGATGTATTTTTGAGAGGACCGCATACAGGTGATATGGATTTTAATTCTACGACTTCGTTCGGTTATTATAATCCTCGATTTATTGAAAAAGTACATCTGTCCTTGGAGTCTGCTTTAGGAAATCCGATGTTTAAAAAGGTAGCCCAACCACTTTACGAAAAACATTTCAAAAGTATGGCGCATACCTATTTAGATGCTTATAAGCATGTCCAAGAAAACGCTGGAATGAGGAATCAATTAATCAATGACTACATTTTTGCAATGGCAAGTCCACAAGGTAATATGGATGGTTCGTTGCAGGAAAGTTTTAGAGGATATGCAGAGGCATTAGAGAAAGGCCCTCAAAAAGCAAATATTTATGAGGCTTTTACTGCACCCTCTTTTTGGATTCGTAGACATATTGATGGCACTGCTAGTGATATTCATAACTTATTGGAAATGGCAGTTGGACATTTGGAGGGAGAGACGGATTGGAAGAGGTAATAGAGATGTAAAAACAGAATTTATATTAGTGACGACGCAGGAATAAATTGAGCCATATTACTTGTTCTTATTTCCTTCTAAGAACCCTTGAAAAGCCTTATGTAGCTAAGCTATACGCGGTTTTTCAAAAGCTCTTAGAAGAAAAAATAACTGCGTACTATGGCACACTTTATTTCTACCTCGTCACTTATTATTTCGTAACTATTCACCAAAACAAGGAATACTACTTTTTTTCTACCATTTAGTTCATAAGAGTGCATTTAAGTCTCACTTTTAACAGCTTAAATGAACTTAGTACCTATATGGTAAAAAAATAAGCGTTGTGCTGAATAGTAACATTATTTCTAAAAGGCATAGAAGGTCACAAAAGTCATGCTTTAACAGGCTCTTTTGTGACCTTGCGTGCCTTTTGTGGTAGAAGAAAGTATCAACTACTTTTATTATAAAAATTTTATTTTTCGCCCGGTCGATACTTCTTTTGCTGATGCTTTAGCACATCTTCTTTATAATAAAGGACTTCTTTAAAATCACCTTTACAAAACAGTGCTGCTTGGTCGGTGAAATGCGGGGAGTTAGGATCACTACTTTGTCCACCACTCACAATCGAACGAGCGGTTACCTTTTTACCAAATTCTACGATTGCGACAAAGCTATTCCCACCTCTTCCATATCGTCTTTTAGTAGTCGCATTTCGGTCTTCATAAACAGAGGCGAGCGATCCCCAACGTCCTGAGGTGAAACCAATTGGTGTACTAGGTAAATCATCATCATAAGTTTCTTGTACTTCGCCCGTCAATCTTTGAAAGCGCATAATTTCGCCCCAAGGCGTATTCCATGAACCAAAATCAGCAGTCAATTTATCGACCGCTGCTTGAAGGGAAGACAATTTATCCCTAGTCGAGGCATATTTGATAAGGTACTCATCCATCGGTAGTTTTCTACGCTCCGCCAATAGATTGGGCTGATTCATTTTATTACGCAAATCTTCTGTAAAGTAGATAGCAAGGGAAGTTCCTACGGAATTGACTCCATATTTAAAATCCCATAAATCAAGCATGTCGATTGCATCATCAACCGTATATTTTGATCTATTTTTGGAATTTCTATAATTACTCACCAAGTCTGGAATGAGCTTTTCAAATGCCGTTAAATAAGGATCATTGGCTGCTTTTGCTAATTTTTCTGGTGTGTAATTATGCTCACGACTCAACACTCTGACAGCATTAATTCCTCTATAATTCTCTCTATCTGGTGCGATATAATTGGCATAATCACTTCGTTTTGGACTATGTTCGCCTGCAACGGTAAATGGGGTAGCATTGCAATTTTGCACCCAGCCAGATTTTGGATTTTTTACATAGACCATTTCTTTGAGTTTATGCAAACCATTCCAATCTGTTGCAGGATTGCTGCCGTCGATCAAGCCGTTATAATCGTAATTGGCATTCCGTTTTGGAATGAAGTTGCCATGCCAATAGGCGATATTCCCACCATTATCCGCATAGACCGTATTATTCGAAGAGTTAGTGCGAATTTTCATCGTCTTTTTAAACTGTCGATAATTTTTGGCTTTGGTCCGTAAAAAGGATTGGCGCAAAGCATCCATCGGTCTTTCCATCATACGGAAAGTAATCCATTTATCGCCTTGTTTTCGAATGACTGGTCCGTGATGAGTTTTATAAAAAGTAAAGTTTTGGGTCTGAATTTCATTCCCTTTTTTGTAAGGAATACTAACCGTTTTTTCGGTGACGTTCCGCCATTCATTTCCATATTTGTATTGAAAACGATTGCCTTCCTTTTTAATCGTTTCCTCGTATTGGTCGATGCAATCAGCATAGGTCGAAGTGTGCATCCAACCACAATTTTCATTAAACCCTTGATAGATGAAAAACTGCCCCCAAGTAACGGCGCCATAAGCTTTCAAACCTTGTTCACTATTCACATGCAACTCTGAACGGAAGTAATAAGAAGTATGAGGGTTGATTAAAAATAAAGAGTTACCAGATACACTTTTATCTGGATGGATGGCAAAACCATTAGAACCTGTAGGTGCGACTTCCAATGCCCAGTGATCGTCCACAAAACTCATTTCTTCTTGACCATAAAAATTTTCTAAGCCTCTGAGTGAAATACGAGTGATGTCCCCACCAATACTGCCTTCGCTAAAGTAAAAAGGCATCCAATTTTCAAATCTAGTAATTAGTTTAGGTTTTACTTCTGGATGCGTATGCAAATAGTAATTGATTCCATCAGCAAAAGCATCACATAGTTTTTTCAACCAAGCTGGACTTTTAGCATAATAGGCTTTAGCAGTCGCCTCATCCATAAACATTGCCGCACGCAAATCATGGTATAAATAGTCTGACCCAAAGGCGGCTGACATTCTACCTAAAGCATCAATGTAATTATGCTCTAAGCGGTGGAAATCATCTTCACATTGGACGTAGAGCATACCGAAAATAGCATCTGCATCCGTTTTACCATAGACATGTGGAGTACTCCAATTGTCTCTAATGATTTCGACGTTTTTGGCTTGTTTTTCCCAGCGAGCTATTTCTGCTGATTGGAAAGGGGAACTGGTGTTTTGGCTATATAGTGTGGATAGGAAAAATAAGCTAAGAACAGCTAGGGTAAAAAAAACTCTCATTAGAAGGTGGTTGGTTAGGAATGAGCGTGAAAGTAATAGGTTTTTTACTAGGATAAAAATTACTTTCCTAAAATTTGGGTAGCCCGAGGATATTTCTCAAACAAGAAATCATACTTCTCTTTCTCCACAGCTAAGACCATTTGCAACCATTTTTCTGCTTGAAAAGGCTTTCTTTGAACATCATTGAGAAAGTCTAAATATAAACTGCCTTGTGGTGCAGTATTAGGGCTAATAGTTGCCGTTTCTAAAAAATCCTCGGAGGCATTTTTTAAGGCAGCTTTGGCTTGTTCGTTCTTTTTTTGGTAAGAATAGACAGTAAAATTAATATTTGCATTATCCAATGCTAATACTTCATTAAGGTAATCTGTATCATTTTTCAGTAGCGCAATTTCCAAGTCAAGCCCCATATTTTTGGTATAAGCCATGTCGATTCGCTCCATTTTTTCTAGAGTTTGGAGTGCTATTTTTTTATTCCCTAACTTAGCATTGGCATTAAATAAATACTCTAAAGCAGTCAAGTTATTTGGTTCAAGGTCTAATAAAGATTCGCAGGTTTTGATGGTTTCTTCCAAATTACCTAAGTAAAAGTGACTATAAATTTTCATGACAAAACCTGAACGATGAACGGGTTCTATTTCGATAGTTTTTTGGGCGAATTGTAGAGCATCTTCGTGTAGCCCCATATTGAGGTACATATTGGCAAGTCCAATAATAGTTTCTACATCGTTGGGATTGAGTTCGTAACTTTTTATAAAATGATTAAAAGCCGTATCTGTTTTTCGACTACGACGCAGTACATATCCTCGAACTAAATTGACGTAAGCATTATCGGGATTTAGGCGAATAGCTAAGGCGCTTTCTTGTTCAATTAATTCCAAATATTTTCCCTTTTCGGCTGTTGCTTCTTCAGGAATTTCAATCCAATAGGTATCGTATAAATCTGCTAAACCAGCATGTGCTAGTGCATAGGTCGAGTCCAATTGAATGGCCTCCATAAATAGTTGTTCACTTCTCTGAAAGTCCTCAATTTTTTTGGTTTGACGATAAATTTCTTTGTGAATATGTTTGGCCTTTAAAAAGAGGGCATAGGCTTTACTGTTTTGGTTAGGTTTAGTGGTCAATTTGGCAAGTTGTTCGGGGGCTAATTTTTTTAGTAAAATCTCGCCAATACTTTTAGCTAGTTCGTCTTGTACGGCAAAAATATCATCAAAATCCCGATCATATTTATCCGACCAAACGTGGTAACCATCTTCTACTTTTATCAATTGAGCGGTCACGCGGATTTTATCGCCTTGCTGTCGAACACTACCTTCTAATACGTGATTGACATTTAATTTTCGACCAATTTCTTCGATGGTGGCTTCTTTATTTTTAAAAGAAAAAGAAGAAGTACGACCTGCTACTTTTAAACCTTTTAGTTGTGCCAAAGTATTCAATATTTCTTCCGCCATCCCATCTGCAAAGTAGGTTTGGTCTTTACCTTTACTCATATCTGTGAAGGGGAGTACCGCGATAGAGGGACCGTTAGAGGCGGTACTGATACTACCCGCACTTTTCTCCAGTCCGAAGTAACTACCAACGGTAAAAAGAAGGGTGATGAGCGCAGGAACTAACCAGCGTGGTGTTTTCTTTTCAGATACTTTTAATTTTCCTTTAAGCGTATTGCGTTTGGGAATAATGAACCCTTTATTGGCGAGTGCAAAAACTTCAATTGGCTTAGTAACATTTTTAAATTCAAAGCTACCTAATAGCTGGACCTCAAAATCAGGTTGGTTATTGAGCTCATCGCTTACTTTTTTTGAAAATAAAACGGCACCAGGAGTACCCATAGATTCAATACGAGATGCGATATTAACGGCATCTCCAAAAACATTACCATCTCTAAAAACAATATCGCCTGCATGCAAGCCAATTCGAACAGGAATTTGTGGAGCAGTCTGGAAGGCAGTTTGCAAATTTTTAGCACAGTTGGTCGCATCTACAGAACTGTTGAAAACGCACAAACAACCATCTCCATAAAATTGGATGATCTCGCCATGATGATTCGGTACATGACTTTCTAATGCTGATTTAAATTTTTGTAAATGAACGAGGGCTTGCTGCTCATTATGCTGCATGAGTGCTGTATAGCCAACAATATCGGCAAAAAGAACAGCGGCTAATCTTCGTTTTTTAGAGTTGGGCATGAAATACAGCTAGATTATTTTTGAGGTTTTAATTTGAGGTTAAATTACAAAACTATT
>CALDTJ010000376.1 GCA_937924145.1 uncultured Saprospiraceae bacterium | reverse complement strand
GGCAGAAACCCCTTTAGGGGTTTTATATCGGTAGAAATAGGTAATTGACCCAAGTTCTGACTGTGCCGTAGGTACAGTATGTTGTATATATTGTACCTACGGCACAATGAAAATCAAATAATTTATCAAATTTCTACCGATTTAAAGTACCTAAAGGCACTTTTAAACCCCTTTCCCAAATGTGTGCACGTGGTAGCACTCGAAGTGCTGGCAGCTATTTAACAAATTAGTCAAAACTGAAATTTGTGGAAAAATTTATCGCTGCAAAGTAATAGCCAATCGTAGCCCAGCAGAGAATTGATTCAAAGGAGTCGTGTCGCTACCTTCAATGGGGTCGGGTACATTATCTATACCAGCAATATCCGTTTGCAGTCCTTCCCATTCCATATTGAAATAGCGATTAAATCTAACAAAAGGGCTAATGGTTACATAATCATTAAAACCAATCTCTAAGCCCATACCGATGCCTAATTTAAACGCAGTTCCTTTATCTTCCGAGATGATAAAATCGTCTTCTATTTTACCATTAAAGGTGCTAATACCTGGGCTAATTTCTACAAAAAATCCTTTTTCCAAAATACCAGCATCTCTGGAGAACGTAGGACAATCACAATCAGCCTCTAAACTTAGAATAAAAATTTTGCTAGTAAGGCTCAAAACATTTTGATCTAACTTTAATGCTCGATTACCCCAATCTGACCTAAATTGATTTCTTTGCGCATTGATGTGAAATTGTACCCGATAATTTTCAAAACCAGCGACTTTAAAATCTAATTCAGCTCCATATCCCTTATTCAATAAGCGTTCATTACTTCTGTTGCCGAAAATGGCAGATTCCCATTCGGGGATACTTTGTAGGAAGTAATTACCAGATAATCCTCCTTGAAGTTGGGCGGATAGGGTAGTCGTCAAGAAAGAAAATGAAAGCAAGGTGAAAAGCAATCGCATAGATAAAATATTATTTGATTTTTTTGAAAATAGCTATAATCAGTCAAGCCCCGTTCTAATCTCACAATTCCGCTTGTGGAATGACCTCGACGCTCTGTTCTCAATCTAAACGCAGAAAATAAAAATCTAATATGCAATCACTAACAAAGTATCTAAACTAGCCCGTACTTTCATAAATTCAGTCAGTTTTACCTGATCTACTTTTCTTGTTTTTAATGATTTCTTACGATTCCATTTGACTAAAAGCACAGGTATTTTTTCTTGTTTATCAAAGTTTGTTTGTTGGAAATCTTTGGAAAAACCTATTTCATCCAATAAGGGATAATTAGCTTTAGTTTCTTTGAAAATATTCGCTAAAACGACCTTATTTTGCAGACTATCAACCTTGTTTTCTAGCTGAGCAATTTTCACTTCTCGTTCTTGTTGAATCTTTTCCAAGTTGGCAACTTTGGTGTCTAATTCGCCTTGAAATCCACCAATTTCATTTTTTAATCGCTGAATTTCTTCGAATGGAATTTCTCTACTTTGATAGTCTGTAATTTTGACTTTTTTCCCTAATATTCTTTCTAATAAAAGATCACAAGAATCTAATTTTGCTTGCTTAATAGGTTCTCCAATTAGTTGAATATCAATTTTGGTTAAAGTGTCAGTTACATCAATATCTCTATCTGAAATGGCAGTGAAATCATTTTCAAAATGAGTATTGATAAAAGCATTGATGGTCTTTTTTTCTTGTAATTCTTGGTAAGTATTCCACAGAATTAATCCAGCTGGAATGAGAATAATAAAAGAAAAAACAACCATGAATAGCTTGTTGCGTCTTCGCTCTTTGGGGTTAGGATATTCTTTATATCTAAACCTTAATAACCGAATAACCAAGTAAGTAGATAGCGCAATAAAGAAGGAGTTGAGAAAGAATAGATAGAAAGCTTTGAGGAAAAAATCCATTTCATGATTGGCTAATCCAAACCCCGCTACACATACTGGAGGCATCAATGCAGTGGCAATAGCTACACCCGGTATAGCGTTCGATTTATCCTTTCTGGTAGTAGAAATGACCCCTGCTGTTCCACCAAAAATGGCGACCATACCATCTAATAAATTGGGGGCAGTTCTAGCACTTATCTCATTCGTAATATCCCCAAATGGTGTGATGAACCTAAAGTATAAGAAGCTGGTAATCAATGCAATAATAACCGATAGGAAAAAGTGTAATAAGGAAACAGATAAAGTTTCTCTATCGTTGATAGCGACCCCTAATCCAATCCCCAAAATCGGAGACATCAAAGGAGAAATTAACATGGCTCCAATGATAACGGCTGGTGAGTTTAGGTCCAAACCAAGAGATGCCACCATGATCGAACACATCAACAGCCAAGCATTGGCTCCTTTCATTTTCTTGTTGTTGCTGATGTTGATAATTGTTCCTCTTTGGTCCATTCCTTCTCTCAGATCCACTAAATCTTCTAAAAAGTCTTTGAATTCCGTGAATAATTCTCCGAGGGATTTGTGGTGCCATTTAGTTTTATTGGGAACTTCGGGGGTATTAGTCGTATTGCTTTCTGGCATTTATGATGCTTTTGTTTGAAAGATATTTGCGTAAATTTACAACGTGGGGTTTAAAATACCCAATTTGGAAATATACTTTATACTTTTATTCTATATAATAGCATAAAACTTTACTTAAAATTAGATTATGAAAACCATATATTTTATAAGACATGCCAAGTCTAGTTGGTCCGATATGTCTTTGAGAGACCACGACCGACCTCTAAATAAAAGAGGGAAAAGAGATGCTCCATTTATGTCTCAAAAATTGAAAGAATTGGGAGCAGAACCTGACGCTATAATCACGAGCACTGCGCTAAGGGCTAAAACCACTGCCCAGCACTTTGCCCATGTTTTTGACCTAAAAGGAGCGCAATTTATAGAAGAAGCTGGTATTTATGAAGCTTATTCCTCCAATATCCTTAAGATCGTAAAAAATACTTCGGATGATTTTGACACCATTTTTGTGTTTGGTCATAATCCTGGATTCACGATGGTTGCCAATAGTTTTTCAGGAGGCGAAGATATAGATAATGTACCGACCTGTGGTATTGTAAAGGTAGAAGTTACTATTTCAAGTTGGAAAGATTTGAAAAAGTCGAAAGGGGAGGTGACCGAGTTTCATTATCCCAAGCAGTATTTTCAGTAAGGAGTAAAAAATAGGTTTGTCGATTAGGGCTGACTTTATGAATAACAATTGAATAAAATTTCTCATATTTGCGGCTATTTTTGAATGGAAGGAAGAATAGGTTAGTTGAGCTTATCAGTGGAAAGTCTCTGATCTCTCAATTTCGCTTGGGAAATGCTATCTAATCTCTCTTCTATAAAAGCTATAAATATGAGCCAATCCGTAGTGATAAGTGGCACGGGTCTTTGGAAGCCGGAAAGTACCATTACCAACGAAGAATTAGTAGCAAGCTATAATGCCTATGCTGATAAATACAACGATGAAAATGCTGTGGCAATTGAAGCAGGCACCGTCGTTGCCAAACCACACTCATCCGCAGGTTTTATCCAAAAAGCATCGGGTATCAAAAGTCGATATATTTACAAAAAGGAAGGCGCCTTAGATATCAATCGAATGATGCCTATTATCCCTGCCAGACCAGAAACCGCTCTATCAGATCAAGCGGAAATGGCGATTCATGCAGCTAAAAAGGCGATGGCAGCAGCTAACAAAACAGCAGCGGATATTGATGTCGTAATTGTAGCTTGTGCCTATACTCAACGCTCGTATCCTGCCATCGCTATTGAAGTTCAAGGTGAATTGGGGATAGAAGGATATGGTTTTGATATGCTAGTCGCTTGTTCTGCTGCGACGTTTGGTTTGCACCGAGCTTATGAGATGGTGAAAGCTGAAACGGCTAATTGTGTGATGGTGATTAACCCAGAATTGACTTCCCCTCAAGTGAATTATACGGACAGAGATAGTCATTTTATTTTTGGAGATGTTTCCGTAGCAACCATTATTGAAAAAGCAGAAACTGCGAGTGCAGATCATACTTATGAAATACTGAGTACCAAAGCATTAACACAGTTTTCGAATAATATAAGGTCTAATTTTGGCTATGTGATGAATGCCAATAATGCCAGTCCATTAGCCGCAGATCAATACTTCCATCAGCAAGGACGAAAGGTTTTTAAAGAAGTTTGTCCGATGGCTGCAAAACATATAGGTAACCATATTCAAAAGCATGGTTTAGGCCCTAGCGATATTAAAAGGTGGTGGTTGCACCAAGCCAATATCAATATGAATAAATTGATTTGCAAGCTATTATTAGACCGCCAACCAAGCCAAGAAGAAGCGCCAATTGTGTTGGATGAATTCGCAAACACAGCTTCTGCGGGATCATTGATTGCTTTCAATATGTACAATGAAGATCTTGAAAGTGGAGATTATGGGATTATCTGCTCTTTTGGGGCAGGTTATTCTATTGGGAGTTTGGTGGTAAGGAAAAAATAGCGGTTAGACCTCCAAGGTTTTCAAAACCTTGGAGGTCTTCTGCACTAAACTACGAACTACAAGACAACATCGAACAACCCACTTTATTTCTCGCCCATTCTGGTCGTTTTGCGAACCATTTTTCCATTTCAGGTTGCTCAGCGTAAGGATTCCGAAGCATTTCTAAAAAGGTATTGACTAATGTAAAATCTCCATTGTCAGCAGCATCAATAGCTACTTGTGCCATGTAGTTTCTTAGCACATATTTGGGGTTAGCTTTATCCATCATTGCCTTTCTGTCTTCTTTTGATAACTCATTTGCTTTCAGTCGATTAGCGTAATTTTTAAACCAAGTTTTCCAATGATTTAAAATGTTGCCCGTCAGTTCTTCTGGTTTGTAAAACGCAGCTAAAACAGGATTCAGAAAGTCTTTATCAATAGCGTTTTCAATATCAGTTTCGGGCGTGAAATGGGCTAAATTTCTAAAGAAAATAGTCATATCTGTTTCCGTTAAATGCAGGACTTCTTCCAATTGTTCTACTAATTTTTTATCATCCTCAAAGTCTCCTGTCAACCCTAATTTTTCCTTCATCATTTGATGATAAGTAGGCTCATAATCAGCCTTGTACTTATGCAAAATAGCTTCCAAGGGAGCTGCCTCTTCAATCAAAGGATAAAGAGCATTGGCAAGTTTCAATAAGTTCCAAAGCCCTATGTCCGGTTGATTCTCATAGCGATAACGCTTTTGGTGTCGATCAGTTGTATTAGGTGTCCAACCGTGGTCATACCCTTCCAACCAGCCATACGGACCGAAATCAATCGTCAAACCTAGAATAGATAAATTATCTGTATTCATCACGCCATGAACAAATCCAACTCGTTGCCAGTGGACGATCATTTTCATTGTTCTTTCTGCTACTTCCGCTAGGAAAGCGATATACGTTTCTTTTGATGGTTCGCCCAAATGAGCATAGTGGTGTTTAATGGTGTAATCTACCAATTGTTTAAGGGTCTCGGTATCTCGTCGCGACGCAAATATTTCGAAATTGCCAAAGCGAATAAAACTTGGGGCAACCCGACAAACAATCGCCCCTTTTTCATAAGCTGAATTACCGTTATACATCATATCTCTTAATACCTCATCACCCGTTAATGCCAATGATAAGGCTCTGGTAGTAGGGACACCCAAATGATACATTGCCTCACTGCATAAATATTCTCGGATAGAGGAACGTAAAACCGCCAAACCATCCGCCGTACGAGAGTAGGGCGTAGGGCCTGCACCTTTTAGTTGTAATGCCCATGTTTTTCCATTGTGTTCGACTTCCGTCAAATTGATGGCTCTACCGTCGCCCAATTGACCTGCCCAATTACCAAACTGATGACCTCCGTAGCACATGGCAAAAGGCTTAGTACCTTCCAATATTTTATTTCCAGTGATGATCTGCAAAAAGTCCTCAGATTCAAGATCTTTTTGACTCAATCCAATCAAGTCAGCGACTTCCTTTGAACTACTTACTAATTTAGGATTGGCTGTTTTTATAGGTGTGGCATAGGAAAATGCAGATTTTTCAACTTGTCGGCGACTGTTGATTTCTATAGGATCGGCTGGCAATTCTTGATTGAATCGCTCATTTAATTTTAAAGACGTAGCTATGTTGGACATTTATTTTTTTCTTGTAATAACAAATGTTAGGAAGGTAAGGTTTACACTTATATTTCCTCAGGTACTTTTCGATTGGTAATGCCCAATTTCTTTTCAATTTCTTGTTCTAAATATTTAGCCTTGGTAAGACTACCTATTTTAGGAAGTAATTTTATATGTTTTTGTCCATCATCCCCATTTACAATCATCATCAATCGGTGTCTATTGTCTATATAAATTTGGTGAATATCGTGGACGGAATAGGTCTGATCCTTAACAAATTTTTTGGGTCGCCACCGAATAGTTAGGTTTTGGTCGTCGATATCCAATTGAATTAAGTGATTTTTTCGAGCAAAATGTGCGTAGATAGCATAAAAAACGGGAAGTGAAAGTGGTAAAAACCAACCCACAGAAAAGTTTCCAGTCAATAACATCATCTCCATGACTAGGAAACAAATGGTAGCAATACTGAGGATTGTAATATCCACCATATTTTCAGAGGGTTGCCCTTTGACACTGATTTCCAATTCGTCTTGAAAATGAAAAAGGTCAATGCCTTCTGGTCGGATTATATCTTGGCTGACAAGCATTTGCTTCGAAAAATTGGCTACGGTTTCATGAAATGGAAAAACCACATCACAACTTCCACATTTAGCTATTTTATCGTTGATATTTAGGTCTGCGGCAGGCACGTCTGAGTCACAGGACGGGCAAGTGATTTTTTTGAAAACTTTAGGAAATTCTTTACCGAGATTTTTTAGTTCTAATTTCGTTTTTTCTAGTGGTTTGTGCATAGTACAGGCGACTTCAGTCGCCAATTTAATTTAGGAATGAAGGCGATTGCCTGTCTGCCGACAGGTAGAAAATCGCCTGTACACTTTATTTGATAGACCAATTGGTGTAATCATATTCTGCTCTAGTAAACAAGATTTCTCGCTGATCATTAACTCGGTAACTTCCTCTTTTAGTAGGCACTAGAAAACCATTGACTTTGTCATCTGCCAAATTTCGAACATAGCTATATCGACCATCGTGTTTGATTAAATAACCTACCATTCTAAAGTCTTGATTATCAAAATAATACCACCAAGTATCAGGCTTATTATGGTTCGCGTTTTCAGATGGATTATAGATGGCTTTTATGACCTCTACTTCTTTTCCATCCTCCAATTTATCGGTTCCTTCGTGGCTTAAAATAACTCCTTTATCCATCATTTTAAAAGGTACATTAATCACGAAAAGTGAAGTGGTGACGCTGGTGTTCAACGATTTTGTATTTGCCGTATTATCTATTTTTCCATCAATATATTTGACGGCATTTCCATTGGTAGAGACGATTTTTTGAGCCTGTCCTTCTTTATTTTTAGAACTAATATTGATGCTAGGATTTTTACCATAAAAGTAGTCATGGTTTTGATGCGTTTCTAGCTCAATCTCTCCTGATTCAAATAACAATTTAGTATGCTTTTCATAATGCAACTCTTTGATGTTTTCCCATGCAGCAAGTCCTCCTTGTGTAGTGAAAGATTTTTTTAAAGTTTGGACCACTTTTTTATCTAAAATATGATCGTATCGCCCAACAGAAGGTTGTTGGATAGCACAAGAATAGAGGAAAATTAGGGAGAAGAATAGGGTAGTGGACAAACGAATCATTATTTATTGGATTGGTGAAATTTATCAACAAACATAATAAATAAATGGCAAAAGTAAGATTAGTTTAGTGATTACCATATGTGACTTCAATTCAAAAATATTTGTTGATTACCACATAGTCACATAGTTTTTTCACATAGAGCACATAGTTTTCTTTACTTGGTGTTGATTCAGCAGTAGCATTTTTTGCTAAGCTAAATGTTGAAAAAACTTTGT
The DNA here is from genome assembly GCA_937924145.1 of uncultured Saprospiraceae bacterium. Lineage (GTDB taxonomy): Bacteria > Bacteroidota > Bacteroidia > Chitinophagales > Saprospiraceae > JAFMDF01. The sequence continues at coordinate 8,062 of CALDTJ010000376.1, read as the reverse complement.
TTGAATCTAGTATGAAAAATTGCTACTACTCGTGTCAAAGCTACTGCTCGTGTCAAAATCTAGTAAAGAAAACTATGTGAACTATGTGTATTACTTATGTGACTATGTGGTAATCCACGTCTAATTTGAACTAAAGTTCCATAGGATTACGTGGTAAAAACCCATCTAAAAACCTACTTCAAATGCAAAGCAGTAGCCAAAGGAAAAACCATTTGCTCCCCATTTTCTCGCTCAAAGAGAATATTATCAAAATACAGACTAGTTTGTGGTTTGATTTTTCTTAACCGCCTAACCATGTCGTTTCTTGTGAAGTTGTCTGTAATGTATTGAATCGCTTTTCCATTTTTCGGAACTACGGTAAAAGTAAGTTGTAATAGTTTTACTTTTTCTGCTCCAATATACATTTCAAAACCAGCCTTAGAGCGTTTAAAATCAGCATGATCGTAAGTCGTTTTATTCAAAACAGTGCTTAGACCATTCAATTTAATCAAGGGTGGTTGAATATTAAAATCATAGAACTCTGGGTAGGTTTCGGTTTTAAAAACCTTATTAGGCAAGGTATATTTCTTTTTAATTTCCCCTTCTGTAACAAACACATCATCCGAAGTGATCACTCGACGGACAGTTTTAAATCCATCTACATGAATGACTTTAGTAGTTTTACTTTCAGCATAATGGTTTAACAAGGATTTATTTTTTGGATGATTGGTATCCATCTTTACGATAGACTTTTCACCCAAAGACGAATTTAATTGGAAGCCAAAGGTCGAAGTAGTTAGGTTAAGTGGCGCATTATCTGCTGGAGGTGTTTGGTCTACAATTTCAATTGGCACACTAAATCGAATATATTGGTCATTGACCATAAAACCTGGTAAAGCACTCAAGGAATTTGGCGATAAATCTTTGATGAAATCACCTTTGATATGAAGAAAAATAGACAAAGTATGCCCAATTTCGACTTTGCTAATTAAGGCATTGAGACATTCCGTAGGAATAATATTTGGTGAATTTTTAAATTTTCGATTTAGGTGACAATAGTTCCAATCTTTCTGGTTCCAATGATTAATAGAGACGCTGAAAGGAACATATTCGCCGTTTCTATATAAGTCAGGAAAATGATTTTTCCATTTTTTAAAGTCTTCGATGCCTACTTTTACACGTCTTCCACCTTTGGGACCATTGGCAAAACCCTCCCAATCGCCCCATTTTAATAGGTAATCATGGCTTTGGAAAACAGGTTTTACTACTGTTAGGTTGTCAATATACTTGTGCTTATCTCTGCTGATTAATTTTTTCCAATGCCGCTTAACTTGCTCGTTGGTAGCAATATCAAGTCTTGGATCATCACTGACTTTTATTCTTGAGAAGAAGGTTTTACCCTCTTCTGTCTCGATGGATAGCCAAAGAACAAAATTGTTTAAATGATGCCGAAGGTTCGAATGAAAACATTTTTTGAAATCGCCTTCATCTTCACATTTAGTTACAATGCCGTCCGAATCTATGAAAATAGCATTGACCTTATTAGGGCTTAAATCATGGCCTTTATAGCTAAGGGAGAAGGAATCTGTCCAAATTCTTTTAAAAGTATTTTTAGAAAAATGTTCGTATTCAAAAGTTTGATTATCAGCTATTTCTGGATCTGAAAAAGGGATTTTGACACCACCCCATTCCATAAAATGATCTATTTTGGGTTGGGTAGTACTTAATAATTGAGTGAAAGAAACTTCTTCAATATTATGCGCAGGAAAAACTCTGTGACCACGCGGTTTGTCACTTACTTCAAAATAATTTTCGGGTAAATTCTTATTAATATTCCAACATAAAATGAATAGTAATAATCCTTTTAGTCCATTGATTAACCAATCAGGGTGGTCTTTTTTTTGCTTGTTGATTAGTCTATCCATGCATCCATTTTATTTTTTACTCCAGTCGTGAGAAAAAAGAGTTTTCCTACAAATCCAAAAACGAGTGAAGTAAATAGGTGTTTCTAAGTTGCTACTAAGTAGTCAGTCCAGTCAATACTGTCGCTATCTTTTGATAAAATATTGCCGATAACTTCGTTAAAATTTATTTCCTTAGCGACGGCTATGCAAATAAATTTTGCCTCGTTCTCGACAAATTTTATAGCAAAAGCTACCTGACACTATCAACTTGACTGGCTACTAAGTACGGTAATTTAATGAAAATAATCGTAAAAATCTTATCAATTAGCAGGACATTAACAAATAGGTGGTTAAAAATTAAGGTTTTACTAGAATTATATATTGTTTTTATTGAATTTGTTAATTCATTATTGGTTGATTTTTTGATGGATGGAATTTTAGAAACTCGTCGAAAAGGGCACTTAACAAACCACACGCTTTATTAGCTTTTAAAAAAAGGGAAGTAATTTAATTCAGAAGGCTAACAAGTCCTTTTTGGCGAAAATTTTGCAATAGGTTAAAGCAAAGGACTATTTAGAAATAAATCAGTCAATTTTTAGACTAGCATTATTATTTAATAGGTTGGTAAGCTATTAAGTAATGCGGGTTGATTAATCGGGTAAAATTTAGAGCTAAGATTTTTTCGATAGTTTTTGCCAAAAAATCAATGCATAGCACCTCTACGGATTTATTTTTTGGTAAGAAATAGCGGAAAAAGATAGCTATAAATTACCCGATTAATTGAGCTGCATTACTTAAGTGTTGGGCATCACTAAAAATTACAAAGGCTTTTCTATTTCTCGTCCATACAAAATTTGAGAATACATGAGAACTACATTATTGTTAAGCTTTTTTTGCTTATTCCTGTACGGCTATGCCAATGCAGAACAGTCCGAACTGTCCCAATTAGAAAAAAAAGCACTTTCCGAGAAAAATCCTTCCCTATATAATCAAGTAGCATCAAGTTACTTAGAGCAGCATGAATTTTCATTAGCTAAAAAGAATGCAACTAAAGCACTGCTCTTAGCCAATGAATTAGAAAATGCTAAAGCCATTGCACAATCCAATGAGATTCTCGGCATCGTTGCTAAACAACGGTTTGATTATACGAATGCCACAGAGTTGCTATTGATAGGATTAGACGGTTGGAAAAAACTGGATAATGCAGCAGGTATCGCTAAAATAAATGGCCACATTGGTCAAATATTTCTTTACGAAAAAAACTATACCAAAGCATTAGAGCATCTGACAATTGCTAAAGAAGGTTTTGAGAAATTAGGTAAAACAAAAAAATTAGCAGCCATTCATCAATCATTTGGAGATGTGTACTTGGCACAAAACTTTATGGGCAAGGCAAAGAATAGTTATTCGACTGCCTTTGACCTATTTAGTGAACAAGAAGAATATGAAAAAGCAGCGGCTATTGCTAGGTTTTTAGGTAAAATAACACTGAATCTAGGAGACTACGAAGGGGCATTGGTTTATTTTTCCCAATCTTTAGATTTACACGGTTCGATAGAGGACTTGCCAAATATAGCGAGAGATTATAACGATTTGACTTTGACCCATTTTGCTCAAAAAAATTACGAAGAAGCAAAAGTGAATAATGCCATTGCGCTCGACCTTAGAACGGAATTAAAGGATAGTTTAGGAACTGCTGAAAGTTTGAAGAACTTGGGCTTAATCTACGCTGCAACTGGCGCAAAACAAAAGGCTAAATCTTATCTAAAACAATCTACCGATATTTTATCTGTTTTGCCTATCCGAAAAGAAATTCCAGCAATTTACGCTTCGATTTCAAATACTTATAAGCAATTAGGAGATTTTGTAGGTGCGCTAAAATCACAAGAAGCATTTGCAAAAAGTCAACAAGATTTATTCGATAAGGACAAAGCGACAGCTATGTTCGAATTGACGACGCGATATGAATCAGAATCTGAGACGGAAGAACAAAAACAACAGATTGCTTTATTAGAAAAGGACAAAGCAGCCAACTTTAGATTTAGTCTATTTCTCTTAGCTTTAATAGGTTTAATTGCGGGACTATTGGCTTCTTTATATTTGAGTTACCAAAGAAAGAAGAAGGCAAATGTAATGCTGCAAGATAAGAATGGTGAAATCCTTTGGCAATCCAAAGAAATTGATCGCAAGAACATTCAATTACAAGAAAAAGCGGCGAGTTTAGATTTATTAAATAATAAGTTAGTTGATGAAATGGCAGAAAGGGAATCTATCGAAAGGTCTTCTTTCGCAAGAGATAGTTTCTTAGCCATGATGAGTCATCAGATGCGTACTCCAATCAATATTATTGTTGGTTTAAGCCATTTATTATTAGAAGAAAATCCACGGGAGGACCAAAAAGAATCACTAAGAAACCTACAGTTTTCGGCGAATAATTTAGTTGTCTTTATTAATGATGTATTGGATTATTCTAAGATTGAGGCTGGAAAATTGGTCATGCAGACTAGAGAGTTTAAGTTGCCTCAAATCACAGAAGATGTACACAAATGGTCCACTATTCCTGCCGAAGATAAAGAAGTGAAATTGACTTTCGAAATAGATGAAAAAGTACCAAAAATATTAACTGGTGATCCCGTAAGATTAAATCAAATCTTGACCAATCTGATCAGTAATTCTTTGAGTTACACGGATAACGGAACGATAAAAACAAGTGTTAATTTGTTTCAGTTAAATGATAGGAATGTGACTTTAGAAATTGTGATTCAAGATGATGGAAGAGGCATAGAAAAGGCGAAGTTAGAAGAGATGTTCCGTAAATTTACTCGTGATCCAGAAGCAGATATTTATGATGGATTCAATACCAGTGGCCTAGAATTAGCGATTACGAAGCGATTAGTAGACCTACAAAATGGTCGTATCGAAGCGGAAAGTGAATTAGGACATGGAACGATATTTAAGGTATATTTACCCTACGTTATTCCTTCCTCTAGTCCAAAACCTGAAGTAGTAGCAAGCAATCAATTATTGCCTTACCATTATCTAGTTGGTAAAAAGATTTTGGTGGTAGAAGATAATCGCTTAAATCAATTGGTCGTAAGAAAAATGTTGACCAAGTTAGGCGTATTGGTAACGACTGCTGACCACGGATTGGAAGCTCTAGATCGAATCTGTGAGACCTATTTTGATCTGATTCTTATGGATATTCAGATGCCAAAAATGGATGGCTATAGGGCAACTGCAGAAATCAGAAAATCAGAAAACCCAATGATTGCCAATGTACCAATCATCGCCTTGACTGCCTCTGCTTATTTAACAGAAAAAGATAAGGCACAGTTATTCGGAATGAATGATCACGTAGGCAAGCCTTTCGGTCCAGAAGAATTAATGGAAAAAATTAGTAACTGCTTAGCAAAGAAAGAGAAGGGGATAAGGGTGATTCGGGGGAATCAGCAGTAGGCAGTGAAGCAGTAGGTGTCAACATCTAAGCACACGACCTACTTTGAATGTATAACAAGTACGACCTAGCTCTCCCATCCGCTTTGCGGTTCTCTCCCTTGGCATCCCATCCGCTTTGCGGTTCACCCGTACGGGCTCATACAGGATATTCACCCTTCGGGATCGGTCGTTCATCCTGTACTAAAAAAGCCCTTTCAGGCGTGCCTGAAAGAGCTAAAAAAACCCCAAAAAACCAAATCTTTATGAGAAGTTGATTCCTTTCAAATTTAAATACAATTTTATGACGGGGGTTCCTTTAGCAAGTCACAATTATTTAATTTTTTTTATTTAAAAATGGTGAGAAATTACTAGAAATTATAATTACAATCGCTCAAATGTTTGATAGTGAATCAGTTATGGTTTTAAAAGTAATTTTTAAAAATTTGCGAATTTTCGCTAAAAATATTTCTCAAAATAATATTTGGTTAATTTTTAATTTAAAAGATTTACTTTGAAACGGCGATAATTTTCTTAATATGTTGTCGATTAGAGCTGTCTTTTATTTTCAAAAAATACAAACCTGCTGACAGTTCAGGTAACAAGACTTTGTGACTTCCTTTTTGGTAATTTTCATCAAAAATTCTTCCTAATAATTGTCCATTAGAAGTATACAAATCACCACTAAAATGCTGTTCACTAGTTACATTTAATTCAATCGACCCATTTTGGATAATTGGGTTTGGTACTACCGTAACTGTTAATCCTTCGATGGTTGGTGTCGAAATACTTGATACCAGCTTTTCTTGCATGCTTCCTGCTCTTGAGTTACTACCTTTATAAGTCATCCAAAGCACTTTATCAGCTTCATAAGAAGTTGCCAGATCATAGACATTTAAAAAAACAGAATCAGGTCTAGCTCCAAAATTAGTGGTGTAGCTGATGGCTGTTAGATCCATTTGTCCATCCCCATTTACATCTCCTAGAGCAGCGCCATTCATTAATGTCCAACCTTTTGGACGCAAGGGAAAACCTTCTACTTCACCAGACCCATCCGCATTGATGGCGTGAATAAACCCAAAACCAGCTTCGTCTAGTCGATTACTTCCAAAAATATACTCCATCTCCGCATCATCATCCACATTCGCCACACTGATGATACCTTGGAAGCCACTTTCACTTTCGATAGGGAAACCATCTTGTAAATCTCCCGCTTCGTTCCATGAGTAGAGCATATCGGTGGCACCATCTACATTTTTTGGCCGACTCATTAATATCTTGAATTCGTCATCCATTTTCACTACAGTCGGTGTGCTAAAAGTCCACTCTAATTCAGGCACAAAAAAAGGCCATGTTTTGTAAGGAGTACCATCATGATGTAAAATATAGTATTCTGGTATAGCTCCATGACTAGCTCCGATGATTTCTAAGTCATTATCGCCATCCAAATCCACCAGCATTGGAGATTGAAAGCTAAACTTAGTATCAGGGTTGTCCACAGGCCAACCTTCCTCCAATTCTCCTTGCAGGTTAAAAGCATATAAAACGGAAGTTGAAGAGACTACTATTTCTTTCGCTCCATCATTGTCAATGTCTGCCACACTTGGGGTAATTGCAGGTGTGCCAGGCAACCTCAGCGGCCAATCTTTGCTCCAAGGAGTCCCATCATTTTTTATCACATGAATATTTCCACTTGGTGAATTTCTTTCTACAAATATAATTTCCAATTGTCTATCTCCATCTAGATCAGACAAAGCGGCTGTGGTTAATATCCAATTATCATTATAACTTTTTGGAAACCCTGCCAAATTATTCCCTTCATGATCCATAGCGTAAACCTTTCCCTTCTGAGCATTTCCACCAGTGACTTGCACGATTTCCAAATCTCCATCATCATCAATATCCGCAATAGAGGGTGGATAAATACCAACACCTGTCATTGGTTTAGTCCATAAAACTTCATCATTGCTAATCACTATAAAAGTGTTCCCTGCGGAAAATAGAATATCTTGAACACCATCCTTATTGATGTCTTCTAGAGCGACATTTCTGAAATTTTTAGTATTCGCATTTGCTCGAAAACCCTTTGGGAAACCAGCTATTTGAGAAGGTGTTTGTGGTGTATGCCGAGGAGTGGCAATTTTGGTAGCAGATCGTTCAACCTTGATGGTGTAATCTTCATTAACAGTTCCAAGAAAACTTTGTCCAAAGACCAAACTCTGGAACGCTAAAAAAGCTAGTGAGAGTAAATACTTCATGTTTGTAAAATAAGTTGATGTGTGAGGATTCAACCAAATTTCACAAAAAGAAAGCAGATTACACTATGTATTTACAGCTAAATGTAGTTTTGCTAAGAAATAGCATCGAGTTTGTCGGATAGCATCCGATTTTAAGGGACTGTATGGCAATAATGCGCCAATATATTTGGCTCTATTAGCGTTACATATTTAGATTTTTTTCATGTTTTCACAAATGCTGTTTGGCGAAATATTTAAAAAATTAGAGTATTTGTTAGATAAGCAAAAAATATATGTCATCCAACTGCGGAAATCTCCTTTTTCTTTGTTTAGATGACATAGTAAGTTTAACTTTACGTTTATTTATAATAAGTACTTGGACATAATTAAATTTAATTTTTGACCGAGGAGATTTTTGATTTAGACTAGGCATTTTTTTCAGTAATAGCATAGCTATTGCTGAAAAAAATAACGACGTATAAATTAAAAAGATCCCGTCATAAAATAGAA
>CALDTJ010000375.1 GCA_937924145.1 uncultured Saprospiraceae bacterium | reverse complement strand
AAACAAAAATGTCTCAAGAACATACGAGTCCTTGAGACATTTAAAGCGATAATGGTTAATTAACGCATTAGGAAACTAGCAGAACCTAGTAAACCTAAATCTGTATAAATTGAAGACCGGTAATAACCTGGCTTTAATTTTTCTTCTAAATCGTGGTTGAAAGACAATCTTTGACTTTCTTGAATTTCCACATTTTGCTCGCTTACTGCGATAATTGATTGCTCCTGACCGTTTACAGAGATCTTAGCACTGATTGGTGTAGACTTCTTAATTGGCACTCCCTGATCGTCAGTGATCACCATGTAAATCTTTCTAACACCTTGATACTCTTCTGGTACATCTACCAAGTCAAAGCTAACGTTTACTTTCTTAGCAAAACCTTTTCTTCTTGTTGGCTTACCATCTTTTCTTAAAACGTCAGTTGTGAAACCGTTCGCTTTGAAGTTTTTCAAGGTTAAATCAGAAATATCTTTTTCCATGACTTCCTTCAAACGAGTCAAAGCAGCTTTTTCTTCTCTAGTTGTAGCTAAGTCTGCAGTTAATTTTGCGTTTTCTTCTTTCAATGCTGCATTTTCAGCTTGTAAGTTAGAAATATCAGACTCTAAACTAGTTCGAGCGTTTACCAAACCTTCGATTTGAGCTCTTAAAGATGCCATTTCACCATCCTTTGCATCAGACGCTTGCGTCAAACGGTAGATAGCAGACTTTCTTCTTTTAATCTCTTTTTGAGCATCTGTAACAGATCCTTGCAATGCCTCATTTTCAGCAGCTAAAGAAGAATACTTTGCTTGTAAAGCGTCCAAATCTCCTTGCAATTTTGCCTTTAAGCCATTTACGTCAGTTAGCTCATTTCCTAAGCTCGTATTTTTTGCAGATAAATCAGCAATCGTAGATTGTCTTTTTTGATCATGTTGCCATCCGCAAAAGCCCATTGCTAACATAGCAATTGCCAACAAAATAAACAAAATGGTGTTGGTTTTCATAAATCTAAGTTTAAGTTCTTTATAATTTTTTTCGACCTTTTTTTCCAAATAGCTGGAAATCAAGGGCAATTATAACTGTTTCTAGTAATATCTCCTTATTTTATTGCAACTTCTTTCCTAAAAGTGCTGATTTTTTGCATTTTTTTAACTTGTCTACCCAAAATTCCTACTTTTAGAGCGAAACATTTAAGATTTTATAGCGTCACAAAATTTAAATTATTTTCCTTTTAACTTTGCCAAAGTTTTGTATAAATGCCCATCCTTCGAAATCAAACATCCATTTTCCATCATCGAAAACAGTTCTTGTTTTCTATCTGAATTATACCCCTTTTCAGCCGTATAAATTTGAATTTCTTGCTCTGATTCTTTTAAGGCTGCCATCATTTCCTGAGGCGCTATATCCTTCGTGAAATCAACTCCCGAATCTGGTGAAACGGCCAATCCCATCAATACCATTTTTTCTGCTTGACAATGAAAAGTTTTAATATCAAATGGTGTTTTGAATTCCAAATATTCTACACTTTCTAATGTTTTATCAAAAACAATATCACTGTAAATACCAATCAGTTCTTCGACTTTCAATGGATTGGTTGCTTTAAACTTTACCCAGTCATCCGCTGTGACGGTATTTGCTGCTAAAAACTTGACGAAATCTTTTTCTAATTCCTTTAATTCGTTGTTGCTTAATCTTCTATATTTCATATTTTGAGTTGTGAGTTGCGGGTTGCGCTTGAACCCTCAACCATTAAATCCCCGAGCAAGCAGTTTTCAACCACTTCAGTTCATTTTTATCAACCAAAGGAGCCAAGCCCTCCCATACTTTTTGGTGATAATTATTGAGCCAGTCGATTTCTCGTTTTGATAATAAGTCTTTGATAATCAGTTGTTTGTCAATCGGGAATAAGGTTAAATCTTCAAATTTATAAAATTGACCAAACTCGTTTTTTTCATCTTCGACACATAAAACTAAGTTTTCAATTCGAATACCATATTCACCCTCTTTATAAAAACCTGGCTCATTAGATGTCACCATGCCTGGGGCAAAAGGTGTATTTCCTCTAGCCACACTGGTGGCAAAACCCTGAGGTGGTTCATGCACATTTAAGAAAAAACCAACTCCGTGACCTGTGCCATGACCATAATTTAGTCGATGTTGCCAGAGTGCATGCCTAGCAAAAGCATCCAATTGAACGCCCTTTGTACCCTTTGGAAAAATCATACTAGCGATGGCAATATGACCTTTCAAAACTAAGGTGAAATTTCTTTTTTGTTCCACTGTTGGTTTACCTAAAGCAAAAGTTCTCGTAATGTCGGTCGTACCATCTTCGTACTGACCTCCAGAATCCAATAAAAGTATGCCTTCTCCTTTAATCTGAGCCGAAGTATTTGGCATTGGACGATAATGAACGATCGCCCCATTCCCTTTATAACCCACAATGGCTGCAAAACTTTCTCCGTGATACAAACCTTGTGCTTTTCTAAAACTAGCTAATTTTTCCGCTACCTCAAATTCAGAGACAGTATCTTTTTTCAAAACTTCGGTTAACCATAAATATAAACGCATCAAAGCCACACCATCTCTTGCCATTACGGTCCGAATATGTTTAATCTCGGTACTGTTTTTAATGGCTTTCAAATAGGTGGAAATAGTAGCTCCTTTTTTGATTTGTCCCGAAGTCAATAAATCTGACAAACAGACACTGAGTGTTGCTGGATTAATTAAAATCTGTTCTGTTTTGGGTAGTGTCAATAGAAACTTTCCGATATAATTATAAGAGTAAACCGTAATGTTTTCCGACTTAAATTTTTCACCTAATTTCTTAGGAACTTTAGTTGGGTTGATAAATAACCACGCCTCTTCCAGACCAATGACCGAATAAGCGATTGCCAAAGGATTGAAATCAATATCATCACAACGGATATTAAAAGTCCAAGCCACATCATCTAAAGTAGTGACTAAATGATAAGCAACACCTTGTGTTTTCATGCTTTTTCGAATAGCTGTCAACTTAGCCGTTCTATTTTTGCCCGTAAATTTTACCTTGTGTTCAAAAATTTGATTATCAGGTAGTTGAGGTCGATCTGCCCAAACTTCTTTGATCAAATCTAGATCCGTAATAATAGCTAAGTCGTTACCGTTAACTACTTTTTGCATATAAGCTATTTGACTCACTGAAAACAACTGCCCATCTAAGCCAATTTTTCCGCCTTTCGGCAAATGATCTCTCATCCAACCATTGTGTTCAGGCGCATGTGGTACGCCTTGCTTATGCAGGACCATTTCACTGTTTGCCAATTCTGTCTCCGCTTGCAAAAAATACCTAGAATCTGTCCATAGTCCAGCATGCTGAGGAGTAATGATGACAATGCCCGCAGATCCCGTAAAACCTGATATCCATTCTCTCGATTTCCAATGGTCTGTCACATATTCGCTTTGGTGAGCGTCACTGCTTGGTATGACATAGGCATCTAAGTTATGCTTACGCATTGCTGCCCTCAAAGCATGTATTCTTTCGTTGATGGATGTACTCATATATTAATTTTTACAACTGTTCGACCTTAAAATCCAGAATTCCAAAGGTTACCATGATAAACTAGGCGTTTACAAATTTTTTTGACGCAGAAAGACGCTGTTTGAAGTTATGAAATGTTATGTTTTCTTTTCTTACGAAAAGTTATGTCTAAGCTTATGGTTAGATTGAAAAACAAAAGTGAAACATAAAAAATCATAATAGTCAGCGTCTTTCTGCGTCAAAAAATTTCATACACGCCTAATTTAGATGCTCTAATT
>CALDTJ010000374.1 GCA_937924145.1 uncultured Saprospiraceae bacterium | reverse complement strand
ATAAAAAAAGGGCGAGCACTTTCGTACCCACCCTGTTAACATTGCGATTCTTAATAAAATTTGAGTTTACTCAATATTAAGCATCTTCTTCGTCTGCGTACCAAACTCTGTGCTGATTTGATAATAAATCAAGCCCTTTGGTAAATCTAAGTCGGTCAATTGGATGGTATTTATACCAGCCGCTTTATCCGCTTTGATTTCCTTCAGTAACCGACCCATTTCGTCTCTTAAAGTCAAGACGACTTTACTGCTTTCTGGTAGGAAGAAAGAAATACTCGTCTCACTTTTGAATGGGTTTGGTTGATTTTGATACAATTTAAAAGACTTGGTTAGGTCTGTTTTATGATTGAATGCTAATTTTATAGTTAATAACTCACCATCTGCATTGTATGCCTCGACTGCCGTTGGACGCTCAATAATGCTTAATTGCTCACTCAATTGCCCATTTTCCATCGCAGTAAATTCAATAGTGAACAACTCCTCACTGCCTACTGCCCACTGCTCACTGCCCACTGCAAACTGCCCACTGTTACCATTCCAACTAGTTGTGATGTATCCTTTTTCGATTTTGTTCAAACCAAAGTTGTCGATACTTGTCACCCCATTGTTCAACTGCTCGAATTGTAAATTACCCATGTCTAAAGTGAATTGGTATCCTTCTATAGTTGCCAATTGATTCGTTGTAAAGTCAACAGTATAGGTCTGTCCAGCTTTCACGGTTCGGTCTTCTACATTGATGGTGAAAGTACCATTGGTAGATCTGTTTTCCGCAGCCATTAAGCTATTTGTCCTAGCATTACCGTTGATGTCACCGATCTTTACAGCTGTGAAATCCATCTGCATATTATGATCTAAATCAGTCACTGTCGAAACAGTAGGGTAGGTCTCTGCTGCTGGATTTTCAGTGGTAAATTCGTAAGTTGATTCTATAAATTTCCAACTAGTATTATTGGTGAATTCAGTTTGTAAGTTTAAGATTAAGCGTCTTACTTGTACCATATCGAAAGCAGTAATAGAACCAGATTGGTTGACATCAGCCGCGATGTATTGATACGGATTCGTAAATTTCGCATTTCCTAAAATATGCTTACTAATCAATACTAAATCAAATGTACTGACACCATTTAATGGATGTACATCTTTTTCAGGTGTGATCGTATAACTTTCGTTCATTGCCAAGTTGAAGTTATAAGTACCGTCTTCATGGGTCATCATTTCAACCGAATTAGAAGATCGGACCATTACTTCTTCTACCGTATTACCGCTCCAATCTAGGATAGTTCCTGCTACTCTTGCCAAACCAGCTTGTGGTTCTAAGCCTTCGCAAGCACCCATGTTATCTTGTATAATGACATAAGTTTCACAGAAATCCCAGTTGCCCTCTTCGTCGATTACATATAGGCTAACATTTTGAGTACCTAAGTACACACAGTTTAAAGTAACTTGCTCTGGTAAAGCTTGTACTCCATCCAAGGTAGTTGGAGCAGAACCTAAAGAAGCGTGATGTATTTTCACTTCTAATTTATTCGAAGGTGTACAGTTATCGTAACTACCTCGATCTAAGTCCTTTGCCCATATCTGTATCATACCAGATTGCATCAACTCCGTTGCTAAGCCATTTAAGCAGTATGGTGTTGGCTTTTTACAATCCCAGAATTTCTTATCTTCCGTTTCTGCACCGCCAGAGTTACCACAGCCATCGTATGCCCAAAATTCTGCTTTATAGCTATTTTTATTTTGTACAATGTAAGAAATGGTGTTCGCATTTTCTTCTTTTACCAAAGTACCATTTTCGTAAATTCTAGCTTTCCAAGTGATGTTTTCTGCCCCAGCACAATCCGTTGCGGTTGCTGACCAAGTCTTTAATTCATCACATTCGAAAGGTGTTGCACCTGGTGTGAGATCTTCTACTCCGTAAGGGGCAGCGTCACCATCTACACCATTGATACAAGTTTCTGGTTCTTGAATCGTTACAACTGGTGCTTCGTCGTCTCTTAATTTCAAGACTTGAGTATAAATGATTTTACCCACGTTTTCATTGCCTTTAGAAGTTAAGATATTTGGATGAAGTACCAAACCATGTTGATTTTCTTCTCTAGCAATCTTAATGCCTTCGTCACCAACTTCGTAGTTGCACCAGTTAATGATGGTAAAGGTTCTTACTACTTTTAAACAAGCATCCTCACCCTCTGTCCCTGAAGGAATGAAGGTCTTTTCGTCCATTTCCATAGCCAATAAATCACATGCTCCATTGGTAATAAATGGTTTCGAATCAGGAATGGCATCTCCACAAGTCCCTGTCCAATCGGTAGGGAAAGTGATTGACCAATTTGCCTTATATTCAATTTTGATATTTTGTTCTGCCCAATCAGCTACATTGCCTTCGCCCATCCAATCAATCGCTCGGTATCTACGCTTGACCTCTAACATACCACATGGCCAAGTAATCAATTGATATTCTTGCTCAATCAATAATGCGCCACATGCTCCTGCATTATCTGAACATTGTGGATTACCATAGTTTGTATTGTAATAGTTGACCAATGTTTCAGACATTTTAACCCACTCATCATCCGACATTTTGCCATCACCATTGGTGTCGGTAGTCGGTCCAAAGTCTTCTGCGTGCTGTGCTTCACAAGTTCCAGTCATATCTGGTAAATCACTACAGATTGGTGCCAACTTATCCTCTACGGTAACGGTGGTCCAACAAGTATTTTGATTGCCTTTTTTATCAATGGCTCTTAGATAAACCTTTACTTCTTTGTGAATATCTTCGCAGTCAAATAGGACAAATGCTCCCCAGTTTGCTTCATCTCTACTTACTTCTAATGTCTCGATTCCACAAGCGTCAAAGCTACCAGCATCAAATGCGGTGTTCAACAGCTTAATTTCATCAGTTCCAATAGAAACGGTAATCTTATCTGTACAAACCACTGCTGGCTTCGTAACATCTCTAATGAATAAATCTTGACTCAAGGTATCACCTGCTAATTGCTCATGACAAGCATCTTCTGCGACCCAACGAACTCTGAAGGAATCACAGTCTAAAGCAGTCCATTGACCACTAGAGATAGGCCACAATTGATTATTCTCAATTCTCCAAACTCGATCCATTTTAACTGCCACATCCGAGCATAAATCTGTCGCTGCTGGCTTAGCCAATTTGGTCACATCATAAGTACAAGAGAAGTGATCTAAATCTAAATTCGTAAATGGTAAAGCAGTTGCTTCGACGACAAATGTCGGTGCTAAAGTATCTTTTAAGTTGATGAACTGTGATTGTAAGGCAATCGGTCCATCTGTACCAGCAGCACACCAGTCTAATAAATCCCATTGACGGAATAATTTAGTACCGCATTGTCCTGCGTCAATTTTTGTATCTTTTTGTTGTAAAATATATCCACAAATATATTGCTCGGTGCTTAGTGGAATGGTATCAGATGGTATCAATACGCCATTCTTAACTTGACCAACTTGAATGCTTGGTACACCTACTTTTGCTAAGTCATCAAATGTAGCTTCATTGTCTTCGCCACAGCTTAAAGTAATATTTACTGGTAATAGCATATCGCTTTGTGCTGCTCTAGTGAAGACCACATTTTTAGTAATGGTAGAAGTATTCCCATTGTCATCCGTTGCTGCATAAACGACATCAACTCTAGTCGTATCACAGATGCCACCATCTGTCAATACATTGATACTCGCAATTTCAACTTCAGGAGAACTACAGTTATCCACTACTTTTGGTGCAGTTAAGAAACTTAAACCCTCTGGTGTCAAATCAATATCACAAACGCTGAAAGTATCTCTCGTTGTTGCATGGAAAACTGGACCAGAGTAGTCGGCTAGTTTGATTAAAGTTCGACAACTCAAACTTATTGGACCATTATTACAAACACCATCGAAAGTTAAATCATCATAGTATCTTTTTTCAATATCCGCCATTAACTCTCCTCCGAATGCTTCGAACTGTTCTTTGGTAACTACTGGATAGTTGCCGCCTTTTCCGCCGCCACTAGAAATAATTTGTTCTTGTCCTTTGCTATCCAATCCACTAATGGTAATATGATAGTAAGCCGTATCTGCAATAGTATCACAAGGCCCTTCCAATAAGTCATCTGGATAAAGCTGTAAACTACAACCCGCGCCCAAAGGAATATTCACTAAATCATTACAAATATGACTAGCTCCTTGTACACCAAAAACTGCCTGAGTAGTTTTGGTAATATCAGATTTTACGGTATAAGTAATTTGGTATTGACCAATAGCGAATAACTCTTCGAACATTTCGTCTGGTGCTAAGCAAGTATCTTTACAAACTCTGCCTTTTCCATCTTTAATGACGACTCGCTGAGAATCTAATACCACACCACAAGCTGAACTCATGGTAGCAGGAACGATTTTTATCAGACTAGTTGTTTGATCACAACTTAATTTTGGTGAAGGTAAATTAGGTGTTTCCAATTGAATATCCCTTTCAGAACAAACAAAATTACCATTCCAACCTGCTGCTTTTATATTGTCACCATTGGTAGCAAAACGGAAGGTTAAACAACCACTTGCATTTTTCTTTGGGCTACAGCTAGACGCTACCCAACCACCTGTCGCACCTACGCCTGGTCCACTGAACTTACCCAATAGCGAATCCGAAACCGTCCGTCCGTCATAGACATAAAGGGTATCATCTTTGGCTACATCAAATTGAGAGAAATGATAGTATAGTTGCTGCCATTGATTTTGTGGGCAAATAGTGAAAATGTCATTTCTAGGTATACCTAAAGAATCTTCATAGAGTCCATCTACTGTTCCATCATCTACGAAAGTACTCTTGTCATCACAGCAGTTTAAAGAATCGACTCTTACCATATCATCGGCCCCCATAATGAAGGTCATCAAACATGGATCTGGTTGTGGTGGTACTGGTGTACAATCCGCACAAACGGGTGGGGTAGAGTAGTGACAAGATGGCTCATAGTTACATAAGTTGCTAGCCGTCAAGTTATCTGACCCGTTAGAGAACTTAATGGAGTATCCTTGTCCATCAACGTGTCTTACGTCGAATACATAACGGTATTGTCCATCTTCTGTACCAGATTCTACAGCGACAGCACCAGGGACTACTAAACCATTTGCGGTATTATAGGCGCCCTCTGCTGCCGTCACTGACCAGATCTGTCCGGAGAGATTGGACAAAATAACTATTTGTTCGGTGAACTGACCGTCTCCTGCATTAGGACTCGATTCGTTATTTAAACATGTACATGGATTATGGATTTTTATTTGATTGATCTTTAACAAACCAAAATCTACTGCAAGATTTGTTTTTCGATCAGTATCACCGTCATTTATTGGTTCGCTGTACAACTCTAAAGTGACAATGTCACTCATTATCATCGTGCCCATTTGTGAGCCATTATCATCAGCGTTGATATCGTTGTTGGTAGTAGGTGCTGGTTCATAAGGCCCTGTACCGCTTAATTGCCCTGAGCCTGAGCCATTTGAACTTACAAAGTTCCTAGGGAAATTACTTAGTTTGACATAATAATTACCTGGTTTTAAGTTGGTAAAATTATAGGCACCTGCTGCATCGGTAGTCGTATGATTGACTAAAATGTCATCTGTACTTTTCTGCCCGTCGGGTCCAACGTTGAATAATTGTACCGTTACGCCTGCCATTCCTGGTTCGTTGGGGTCTACTAAACCATTATTATTCAAATCATTCCACACTAAGTTTCCAATAGCTAATGGTTGGAATAGACCAAAATCTAAAGTGAAGTTGGAGTTAACAAAATTGTCTTCAGAAATAGGCTCATTCATGAACTCTAGCATGATTAAATCACTCATCACCATTGCGCCCATTTGTGTACCATTATCCTCGTCATCTACATCATTATCAGGATCTGGAGCGGTTTCAAATATTCCGTCGCCTGTTACTTGACTAATCCCTTCTCCTGTAGAACTACTGTAGGCGTCAATACCACTATTTAATTTTACATAATATTCGCCTGGTAATAAACGAACGAAAATATAGTGACCTGCTTCGTCCGTAATCATTCTATCTATTTCAATATCGTCTGCATTGCCTTTGATACCATCTGGTCCTACTTGGTAAAGAATGGTTTCTACGCCAGCAATACCTGGTTCGTCAGCATCGTGATCACCGTCATTATTTAAATCTTCCCAAACTAAATTTCCTAATCTTAATAATTGGAATAAACCAAAATCGACCGTAAGATTACTTTGAGCGCTTTCATCACCATCTTCTTTTGGCTCGTCGTGTAAAACCAAAGTAACCACATCACTCATAATCATATAATCCATCTGATTCCCATTGTCATCATCATTGATGTTGGTATCAGGATCTGGTGCTTGCTCGTAGTTTCCAATACCATCTACCTCCATAATGCCTTCCCCTGTAGAACTTCCACAACCTAATGGGATACCATCTGCTAATTTGATGTAATAATCACCTGGCATTAAATGAGTGAATAAATAACGCCCATCGGCATCGGTCGTATCTCTTTTAATTTCAACATCATCCGCCGTTGCTTTCTGACCATCTGCTCCTAATTGGAATAGGATCATTTCAACGCCTTCTACTCCTTTTTCTGGTTTTTCAAAAAGCCCATTATTATTAACATCTTTCCAAACTAAATTTCCTAAAGACATTAATTCTATTAAACCAAAGTCTACCGTTAAGTTCGTATTTGGGTCATTATCACCATCGGTAGTCGATTCGCCTCCGATAGATAAATTGAATAAATCAGACATAATCATCGTGCCCATTTGTGAGCCATTATCATCATTGTCTGCGCTTTGAGTATCTGGATTTGGTGCTGGTTCAAAAGTACCTTGTCCAGTAACATTCGCTAAACCTTCCCCCGTTGAGCTAATCATATTAGCAGGGATGCCATTATTTAATTTTACATAATAATCACCTGGTTTTAAACCGTCAAAACGATATAAGCCATCGGCTAAAGTGGTGACCGTTGCCAATAAATTATCATCTTCGCTTTTCTGACCATCTGCACCTGCATCGTAAAGTTGTACTTCAACTCCTTCGATAGCTGATTCTGTTTGAGCATCAAATTGTCCATCATTATTTAGATCATTGAAAACTAGATTTCCAACTGATAAACAAGGAATTAGCCCGATATCCACACTTAAATTAGTATTAGAATCATCATCCCCGTCATTGGTCGGTTCTGCGCAATACGTCAAACTGAAAGTGTCCGTCATAATCATGGTTCCCATCTGAGAACCATTGTCATCATTGTCTATATCTGTAGAAGTAGCTACGGCTGGCTCGTAAGTTGTTGGATTTGATCCGTCAACTCCAGCACCATTTGAACTACTTAAATTAGCAGGAATTCCACTATTTAATTTTATAAAATAAGTGCCTTCTGCTAATTCGGCGAATAGATATTTACCGCCATCTTTAGTCGTTGTTTTAGCGACTTCGATATCATCATCCGTTCCTTTTTGCCCATCATTGCCGATGTTGAAAAGTAGAACCTCTATACCGTCTATTCCTTTTTCATTGCCATTATTTAGTCCATCATTATTATCGTCTAACCAAACTAAATTTCCGACACAAAGGGTAGGTTGGAACCCAAAGTCATATTGGTGCTCAAAACTTCCAGGTGCGCCAGAGGTTAGATTGATTTCTGCATAATTGTCATTAACGACGGCATCAGAATCTTTTTCATCATCTGTCTGATTTAAGCCAGTTACTTGATGCTTATCTAATGCGACTTGATCTAATTCGATTCGAAGGGTGTAGGCCATATTTGGCAATACTTTATCACCTGTTGTTACCCAAGTTTGATTTTCTGCACCATCAATCGTGAAGAAATATTGACCATCGTCATTTGTCGTCGTTGTCGCTATTACTGCATTGTTTTTTAATAATTCTACTGTCAGACCTGCGATACCTGCTTCTGAATCATCTTGGATGCCATCCACATTTTTATCTAACCAAACATAATCACCGATGCATAAATTACTAGTAAAACCAAAATCTAAATCGTGATTCGTTTCACCAGCACCACCCGTGGTAAACGTGATTTTTGCATAACCATCAACGCTTGCAGCATCACTATCTCTAGCATCACCATTAGCTGAACTATCTGTATTAGCTAAGGTCGGAATACTTGAATTTAGACCGCCTTCTGTTAAGGCAATTCTAATACAATATTCCATGTTTGGTAAGACTTGATCGCCCGCAGTTTCCCAAATTTGGTTAGCTACACCATCTGCACTAAAGTAGTATTGACCACCATTTGCCGTGGTAGTTGTAGCTATTTTTACACCGTTTTTGATTAACTCAACGGTAACACCATCTAAGCCAGGTTCATTAGGATTTTGTACCCCATCTGAGTTGGCATCATCCCAAACATAATTTCCGATTTCGATTGGTGCAGGGGCACAAGACAATTCTAAATCTCCTAATCCTGCTGCTTTTCCAAATGTTCCAACGTTATTATTAGGATTGATTAAATTGTTAGAAGAGTATAACTCAAAAACTCTATCACTTTTCCCCGTTGTATTATTAAGCCACATGGTTCCTCCTGTGTAATAATTCGTAGGGTCCATTACGTTTAGAGCAACAGTATTGCCAGACGGCGATAATACTATTCCGCCCAAAGAAGTTTCTTGGTGAACATTTAAAAATAAATCTCCACTATAATATTCTCCACCACCTGGGCCTTGGATAATAGTATCTGCATTGACTGAATTTGGTAGATTATTTAAACCAGCACCGCCACCATTCACCGTTGTTCCTCCATTTTCTAAAATGTAGGTTCCGTTGCTACTAGCTGCTCTTAAGATTTCTCCACCGATGTAACCGTTTCCTAAAATAAGATTGTTTTCATCTGTATTAGCTTGCAAATAGCCCGTTTGGTGACCCGTTCTATCCATAAAGGCGATAATTATATCCCCGTTATAATCAAATTCGATGTCTGATAAAATAGGCTGTGGACGACACCATCTTGGGCCTTCTCTAGAAACGCCTGCGGTGTGAATATCATTAAAATCAGCCGTCCAAGATTCCCAGTTTTTACAAATTTCTGGAGCGTTTGGCTTATTATAAGTTAAATGAACAAATCCTCTTTCGTAGGCCAACGATTCGTTTAAAACCGTTGTAAAACTTGTTCCATCATATTTTTGAATGAAGAAACGCATACTTGCGCCTCCGCCTAATTGACCACTGGCAACAGATCCAACGTAAACATTTCCTTTATGAACACTCAAACCCCAAGGTCTTACGTCACTTGGATTCGTTGCACCAGGATTGGCGATAGGCGTTGTTTTTGTGACTGTTTTGGTCGCAATATCAATTTCTACCAATGAACCATTGCCATTTAAGTTAATGACATAAAGGGTCTTTTCATCTTCTGAAATATCTAAATCTCCCAATCCAATTTTTCCAACTGCGTCAAATCCTGCTGGATCTGTGCTACTGTCTGCTGAGCCTGCTGGCAATTGATAAGTTCTTGGATTGCTCCCTATATTTACGCCTTCTGCCGCTAGATCTAGCCAGTTTTCTAAGACTGGATTAGCTGGGTCAGCGTGATTGACTTTATAAATACCACCGATGCCTAATGGGCCAAATCCTGCATGTCTTTTCATCATGGCAGCGGCAAAAATATCTTGACTTGTTTTAGCATAGGCAATTCCCCAAGTACTACCCATATCTCTATTCAGTGCCAACATATTGACATCTGCTTTGGTCGCTCCTCCTGCATGCGGATAACTAACCAATACATCGCCGATACTAGCACTACCTCCCAAGGAAGGTTCTCCACTGATGAAACAAGGCGTAATTAGATATGGATTGTTATCACAATATTGACCAGGATTGGCAACGCCTAAATCTGCACAATTTCCTGCTGCTACAAACTGAACGGTAGTGTGGCTATTTACACCATTTACTGTTGATTTTGTATAAGCTTTCATGCCGTCAGGGATCACAAATTCCACTCGGTAATTTGTTTCCAAAAGGTTGGAAAACAGATAGTTACCATCAGAGTCGGTTACTTGCGTTGCTATCTGTTGATTAGCTGCATTATAAAGCGTCACTTGAATACCTGTAACGCCATAGACGTTAGCTTCGGTACTTTTGTCGCCGTCATAATTGAAGTCTTCCCAGACATTTCCACCAATAGCATCCGCTGCTAACCCTGTGCAGGTTGCACCTGGATCAAAGCTCATTGCCGTAGCTATATGCGTTTGAGTAGCTTGTTGGTGAAGATGATGTCGTAGTGACGAATACATTCGCTCAAAAAACGAATCGCTTTGAGTGAATGCTAAGAGAAGGATAGCGACAGACATTGCAATACCTGTTCGCACTGGTGCAAAAAACATTTTTTTCATGAGAATAGCCTTACCATATTGTATAAAAACTGTAAGAAACGGACCTACAGTCAATTTTTGAACAAGACCTGTTAGATCTGTTCAATAGAATAGCGAAATTTCGAAAAATTTTCGAAATCGCTTACCTAAATGAGGGGAATATTGTAAAATGTAAATTTGATCGACTGAGCGAATCAATTATACACGATTACTTTTTTTAATATGAATTTTAAGAATTGGATCTTTCTGGAAAGGTAGAGACAGGATAGAAAAAGGTAGGTAAGTAATGACTAAATAATAATTTACGCATTTATGGCTGTCAAATTTCAAGTTATATTGCGTTGAAAGTACTTTTGACTGATGCGCTTTGTACCAAAGGCACAAGCACACTCAAGATGCTAAGCATCGGCTAACTTAAAATTTCCCTCACCAAAATGGGGAACTTACTTTTTACTCGTTACTAAGTCATCTTAGGCGCATACCATAAGATACTTAATACTTTTTGCTAGAATTGTTTATAAGTCTTTACCAAAAAAGAAAGCCATTGAATTAATTAAGGCCTCTAATAGATTTTAGAATTTGTAGGGGTATGAACTGCAAGTAGGGGTAATAGTATGTGAAAATACATTGCAAAAATAAGACCAAAAAATAAATTACGATCAGTTGAAATATGTTTGTGATAATAGTTAAATAGCTGATAATGAGTCACTTGTTTTTTATTTTGCATAAGTGAAGGATATAAGGATTTGAATTAATTTATGCTTATTGATGATGTATAAAAAACTGAATTTGAATTGCTAAAATTTAAAATTTTAATAAAAGTGCTATTTTCTAAACTCTATAAATTTATATTATTTTTGCGCTGATTTATTTCATCTGTGACGGCTAAAATGACTAATATCGTTCCTAAATAATTTGAAAAAACAAATCTTATGTATAAACTATTCACTTTTACTTGCTTTCTGACCTTGCTTTTGGTGAGTTGCAATGCTCCAAAAACGGCCGATTCAAAATCGACTAAAGCAGTCACGTTCAAAGGCAAAATAGAACATGCTACTCAAAAACAAATAAATATAAGTACGCCTTTTGGCAGAATGCCAGTAGCTGTAAAAGCAGGGGAGTTTGAGGTAGAAATGCCGCTGCCTTATGCTGTAGTAGCTGATTTTCAATATAATAAAAACACATGGAAGGCCTATGGGAAACCAGGGGAAATAATCGAAATTGCTTTCAAAGAAGGAGATTTTGACAATACCTTCAAAGTATCAAAATATGGAAAAGCGAACGAATTTATGGCGGACTTAAGTAAGCAACTTGCAGCACCACAAGCTAATTTTGCTCAACTTTTTGGTCAAGATGAAAAAGCTTTTTCAGCAACTTTAGATTCGTTGAATTTTGCTGGTATTGCGAGTGTTTTAAAATATGTTAAAGAAAACCCAGATACGGATGCAAATCTTAAAAATTGGATGAATTTCATGGTGATTTATGCCAATGGAGAAAATTTGGAATTGTACCCTAGAGTTCACAAAATGGTCACCAAGGATACGACTTATAAACCAAGTCCGAGTTTTATTGCTACTCAAAAGGAATTAGATAGAGAACGGCCTGAATTATTGGGGCATCCTAATTATAAAGCATTTTTAGATGCTAAAATGAATAATGCCGCTGGAGTCGAATGGGAAAAAATGCCCGAAGAAGGTCGTAAGTATAGTGATTACTTGAAGGCAGAAATGAGTGCTATTGCGAATAACTTCAAAACACCTGCCTTAAAAGAGACTTTAAGCTTTGGTGCTTTGGAGCGACAATTAATGTTCAGTGGTGTTAATGGCGTTCCTCAATATTTAACACCTTTTTTGCAGAATTCAGAAACAGCTTATTATAAAAATAAATTACAAGAATTATACGATAAATGGGCGCATCTAGAAGAAGGAAAAGTCGCACCAAATTTTACTTATCCCGATTTGGAAAAAACACTCCATTCGCTAGGTGATTATAAGGGGAAATATGTGTACATAGATGTATGGGCGACATGGTGTGGTCCGTGCTTGGCAGAGCAACCTGCTTTGGCAAAAATAGAAGAGGAATATAAGGACAATCCGAATATCGTTTTCATGGGTGTTTCGACTGATGCCAATCAACAAGCTTGGGAAAACATGGTCAAAGATCGAGGGTTGAAAGGGGTGCAATTACTAGCGGGTAGAGATAGTCAGACGGGGATTTCTAAAGATTATAATATTTCTGGTATTCCAAGATTTATTTTGGTTGATAAAGAAGGGAATATTATTAATGCGAATGCGGAGCGACCTAGTAGCCCTGGGTTGAAAGCGCAGTTGGCGGAGTTGTTGGAATAGCTATTTAACACTACGATTTTCAACCCATCCCTAACCCTTCCCTTTAAAAAGGAAGGGAACTAATTCTGGACAAAATTGATGATTAGTTGCAATTTTGCCCAGAATTTTCAACTTGACGACTCCCTTCCCTTTATTGGAATTAATTAAATAATGTGCGGTTTTAACCCATCCCCAGCCCTTTTTTGACACTGTCAAAAGCAATCCCTAATCCTTGGAAGGGAAGGGAGCTAGCCTTTTCGTAAATTACTGGCTAAATTGCCAATTTTTTGACCAAAATTTGTTCCCCTCTCTTTCAAGAGAGGGGTTAGGGGAGAGTTAAAAAAACGCACATTATTTTCTGAATCGATATTCCTAGTCTCCTGACTAGGAATCTATATCACGGTCGTCTCCTGACGACTACCTATTCCATCCGCAACATTTTCCTCACCTCCGTCCCAAAATCTGTTTGCAACTGATAGAAAATCAATCCTTTAGGTAAATCCAATCCATCTAAATCAATGGACTGATACCCAGCCGACTTGTTCATTTTTATTTCCTTTAACAATTGCCCCGTTTCATTACTCAATCGCAAAGTAACTGGACTTGCTTTTGGCAAATAGAAGCCAATTATAGTCGTACGATCAAACGGATTAGGTTGGTTTTGGTATAGTTGAAACGGCTTCCCAAGTGGTGCTAAGAAAGTTAATTTTATATCCATCAAATCACCATTTAAATCATAACTTTCAATGGCTGTCGGACGAGCTTTTAACTGCAATGCCTCACTTAATAAACCAGCTCGCTCGGCAACAAAAGTCATCTTAAATAGGGTAGCCTCTTGCGAAGAACCACTGTCTACTGCCAACTGCCCACTGCTTCCCTTATTCCAACTTGTTGTCAGCCAGCCATCATAAATTTGATGTAAGCCAAAGTTTTCTATTTTAGCCAAATTTGGATGTAGTTTTTTAAACGTTAATGCTCCAAAATCTAAGCTAAATTGATACCCTTGGATTTGATCCAATTGATCGCTATTGAAAGCAACTTCG
>CALDTJ010000373.1 GCA_937924145.1 uncultured Saprospiraceae bacterium | reverse complement strand
TCTTTTACCTGACGATCTATTGACTTTTTACACAACCCCTGCATCCGTTATTTAACCGTTTTTCCCTGAGTTGCACTCGGGGCTATTTGCGTTCAACCACTTTGTACTACAACCTCATAAAAGTTTACAAAAAAAACAAAGTTTTTGTCAAAGTCTAGCCTGCCCGAATGCTCAGGCGGGCGAGCTATGAAAAAGTGCTACCGCTCGGTCAACATCAAGTAAAGAAAACTATTGTGAACTATCCTGATAGGAATCAGGGACAAGTTGTGCTTTTGCTATGTGGCTATGTGGTAATTCAATTATAGCTTTGAACTTCAGTTCTATATGGTTATAGGAGTCAATTAAATACTTATGACTTGAACCACTAGCTAAGCATGATTTTGAACAAATTTTAATTTCCTACCTTATATCTTTGCGTTTCCTAAAAAGCTTATACTTAAACAAACACCTCAAATAGAGGATATTGTATCTAAAAAAAATTAATCATGACTCAGAAACTAGTTATTTTTCTCTATACTTTTATTCTCCTTACCTTTTTTGCTTGTGAGTCGAGAGATCCTAACGTCGATAGTCAAGGGCAAGACGAATTAAAATCTTTAGAAACAACAAGCACAATCAATGCGACTACCTTACCTTATCAAGATGAGATTTATGTTCCAATATATTCAGATATATATGTTAGCAAATCTAATCAAAAGGCCTTACTAGCTGCTACACTGAGTATCCGAAATACGAGCTATCAGGATACGCTTTATATCTCTAAAATTGATTATTTCAATACAGAAGGTGATTTGGTAAGAAGTTATTTGGACGGCACTATTAGCCTATCTCCGATGGGAACTATCAATTACGTAATTGAAAGAGATGACGATACTGGTGGATCGGGGGCAAATTTCATGGTAAAATTAAGTGCATCTAATGTACAAATAAAGCCATTGATTCAGGCGATAATGATTGGACAAGATGGAAATCATGGCTTCTCTTTTTCAACGGATGGATATTCTGTTAAATAAAAAAACTACCTCCTCCCCAAAGAAGGAAGAGGCAGCTATCTATTACTATCACATAATTTTATAGTCTCTATTCAAGACTTATTCTGTCTTTATAATTTTCTTTCTTATCATTAGAAGAGACAAAGAAGGTTTCTTTCGCAAACAAACCAACCAAATAACAACATATTTTTAGAAGTGCAGCCAACTACTTACCTGCCGAAAAGGCTATTATTGATTTTTGTGCATAAGATTGACTATACTAGATAATGTAAAGTTACCGAGGTACATATTTTTAATTTATGAATTTGAAAATAAGAAGACAACTACTAAAAATCTAAAATGAAGTTATTCATTCGTAATGAGCAATTCCTATAATCTATACGGTTTGGATTATGAATTTGGATTTTTAATAGTAATTTTTTGTAAATTTTAATGAAGGCTAGTTGTATTTTTTATACTATAAACAGTTTTTTTTCTAAAAAGATAATTGCCTGTTTTTGTTCACTTAAAATTATAATTATTGCAATGATCCACTCCTATCAAAATAGGCGCATTAAATGAACTACTATATTTTTAAATTTTTATTTTCTTCTTAAGGAATTGATTATCAATTAATTGAAAGTAACCTTTGAAATTATTACCTTTTTGAAAATCCAAATTTGTCTCCTAAACCGTATTTAAATCGAAGGTTATAAACGTAGTGAAAAACAAAAAAATGGATGGTCAAAATTATTTTTTTTCAAAACAAAATAAAAAAAATATTATTTGATTGAACAAATAGAAGGGTACAACTTTATAGTGTAGTTATACTCAGCCTCATAAAAAAAAAGATCAGTTCTTCAAATAGCTGATCTTAGTCAAACTAGAATCAAAATAATCACGGTCATTTGCAAGACTTACTGGTTATCTACTGATTCACACTATAAGCAGATTTTTAAAGCTAATACAAGGTATACGGTTTTTGATAAGCTACCTGCAGATAGTTATCAATACGCTACTTTATTGTTATAATTTAAAGAAAAAAGTTAATCCCTTTTTTCTAACGGGAAAATAATGCCCGATTTTAAATACCTAATTTTCATAAAAAACTTTATTCATGAAAAATTTGAACCCAACGCTTTTTTCTAAAAAGCAACTTTTTTCCATGCTTATGGGGCTGTTATGTACCGTGTTCGTTGCACAGGCATCCAGTCACCGAGAGGCACCATTAATTGCTAATGACCCGTTAGCGGATAACACAGATTTATACGCATTCCGTAGTCCTGATGATCCAAATACGATTACGATCATTGCCAATTATATTCCTGGAGAGTTACCTTTTGGAGGACCTAACTATTACACTTTTGGAGAAAATATTCGCTATGAGATTCACATCGACAATGATGTAACTACAGCAGGCGATGACATCACCTACCGATTTACTTTCACTAGAGAAAATCAAGACCCTACAACATTTTTTAATATCCGTTTAGGACAACAAAATCTAAAAACGACTTATACTTTAGAAAGAAGTATGGGTGGTGGGCCATTTACGGCAATTGTTACAGGTGGTATCGTACCTCCTAATGATATTGGTGCAAGATCAATTGAATCAGGTGCTGGTTTAGGAGCGTCTAGCTATGACCAATTAATTGCTGATGCAATTGCAACTGCCTCTACGGGCGAGAAAGTATTTGCTGGACCAGCTGATGATCCTTTCTTCGTAGACTTAGGTGGTATTTTCGATTTAGGAAATGCACCAAGACAAGGCGAACCTGCAAGAGATGGTTTAGGACAATTAAATGTACATTCAATCGTAATTCAAGTACCGATTGCTACTTTATCAAAAACTGGAACAAACACCCCAGCTAATATTTTAGATGGCGATTACACGATTGGTGTATGGGCATCTGCTAGCCGTCCTGCTATGAGAACTTTCAATACGGATGGTTCTGCTCCTTCAGTAGGTGGTGATTGGATTCAAGTATCAAGAATTGGTATGCCTTTGACAAATGAGGCAATTATCCCAATTGGTGATAAAGATAAGTGGAACAGACAAACACCTTATGAAGGTGAAGGAGATTTCTTCGAATATTTCTACAATCCAGAATTAGCTTTATATATGGACGATGACCAATTTGGTGGTGCAGTTCCAGCATTAGCTCCATTACGAATTCAAACAAACTCTTTAGGATCGTTTGATTTTACAAATGGTGCAGATGGATTATTTGGACTAAAGGGAGCAGATGCATTAGCAGGAACTGCTTTAGATGATGCAGTATTTGGCACCTTATTATTACCAGGAGCAGGCAAGCCAAGATCAGTAGATTTATGGCCAGCATTCCACACAGGTGTACCAAACGTGATTCCTTACCAATTGGCAACAGGAAAAGATGGAAATCCATTAGCAGCAGGGAAGCCTTTCGCAAACAACTTCTTACCAAACGGTGGAGATATGTTGCGATTGAATATGGCAGTACCAGTAACGCCAAGAGATGATGCGAATTTCAGTTCTTTAGGATTGGTACAAGCAGCAGCAATCGGCTTAACGGTAGCCCCTTTTAATACTACTACAGATTTAGAATTTATTCCAAATATGGATGGATTTCCAAATGGTAGAAGATTAGAAGATGATGTTACTAGAATCGAATTGCAAGCAGTATCAGGAGTGGTGTTGGCAGCGATTGGTTTATGGTATGATGATTTTGATGGTGCAAATCCAGTATCTCAAGATTTATTAAACGTGTTGACTTATTCTACGGGTGTAGAAACAAATGATAAGCCGTTTAAATCTTCGTTCCCTTACATTGCTAGTCCTTGGAGAGGAACAGATGTGAGTCCAAAGTAATCTAAAATTCAAAATTTAAAATCAAAAATTTAAAAGTTTGGCTCGCTAAATTTTTAATTATCAAAAATAGAAAGATGAAAAATAATTTCCTTAAAAAATATATATTGCTAGCGTGCATGCTCCCGATGTTAGCAATTAGCCTAATGGCATCAAGTCACAGAGAGGCGCCTTTAATT
This sequence comes from uncultured Saprospiraceae bacterium, assembly GCA_937924145.1. Lineage (GTDB taxonomy): Bacteria > Bacteroidota > Bacteroidia > Chitinophagales > Saprospiraceae > JAFMDF01. Next base: position 7,075 of record CALDTJ010000373.1, on the reverse strand, counting down.
GCGGATGATCCAACAGCAGATAACGTAGATTTATATGCTTTCCGTAGCCCGGACAACCCAGACATGATTACTTTAATTGCAACGTATATTCCGATGCAAATACCTCATGGTGGACCAAACTACTATAACTTTGACCCAAGTGTACGGTATGAAATTCACGTAGATAATGATGCAACGACTCCAGGAGACGACATCACTTACCGTTTCACATTTACGCAAGTAAACGAAGACCCAACAACGTTTTTTAATATCCGATTGGGTAAGCAAAATTTAAAGACCACTTATAGATTAGAAAGAATCACGGCTGCTGGAACAGAAGTGATCGTAGAAAATGGAATCGTACCTCCAAATAATATTGGAACTCGTTCTATCACAGGTGGTGCAGGATTAAATACGACTTATGATGCATTGTTCAACGGAGCAATCACCAGTGCAACAACTGGCGAAAGAGTGTATGCAGGTCCATCAGATGATCCATTTTTTGTAGACTTAGGTGGTATCTTCGATTTGGGAGATGCGCCAAGACAAAATGGAATGTCTAGAGATGATTTAGCTTGTTTGAATGTACATACTTTGGCCATCCAAGTACCGATTTCAACTTTATCAAAGACAGGAACAAATACTCCTGCAAATATCTTAGATGGTGACTATACGATTGGTGTATGGGCATCTGCAAGTCGTCCAAGAATGACGGTATTCTCTGCAACAGGAGATCCTTCTTACTCAGGTGATTTTGTACAGGTATCTAGATTAGGAATGCCATTGACAAATGAGGCAGTAATTCCAGTAGGACAGAAGGACTTTTGGAATGCTATTTCTCCTTATGATGAAATTTCTGAAACGACTTTAGATGAGTATTTCTATAACCCAGAATTGGCATTGTATATGGATGATGACCAATTTGGAGGAGCAGTACCATCTTTTGCACCACTACGTATCCAAACGAATTCTTTAGGTGCATTTGATTTCTCTAACGGAGGAGATGGACTATTCAGCTTAAAAGGTTCAGAGGCAGTAGCTGGAACCGCTTTAGATGATGCAGTATTTGGCACCTTATTATTACCAGGAGCAGGCAAGCCAAGATCAGTAGATTTATGGCCAGCATTCCACACGGGTGTACCAAACGTGATTCCTTACCAATTGGCAACAGGAAAAGAAGGTAATCCACTAGCAGCAGGTAAGCCATTCGTAAACAACTTCTTACCAAACGGTGGAGATATGTTGAGATTGAACATGGCAGTACCTCCAACACCAAGAGATGATGCAAACTTCAGTTCTTTAGGATTGATACAAGCAGCAGCAATTGGTTTGACCGTTGCTCCATTTAATACGACTGCTGATTTAGAATTCATTCCAAATATGGATGGTTTCCCGAATGGTAGAAGATTAGAGGATGATGTGACGAGAATTGAGTTACAAGCAGTGGCAGGAGTGGTATTAGCAGCAGTTGGTTTATGGTATGATGACTATGATCCAGCAACTTCTGCAAGTCCAGTTACACAAGATTTATTGAATGTATTGACTTATACAACAGGTGTTGAATCAAACGATTTGGCCTTCACAGGAGCATTTCCGTATGTTGCCCAACCACATAGTGGAACGGGAGAATGTTCGGGAACAGTGATCCAGAAGAACCCAGATTTTGCTAACGAAACAGCAGCGCAAGTATTTGCTTCTTCAAATACTACTGGACAAGTAACAGTATTAGGTATCTCAGAAGGAAACATGATCTCAACTTCATCTTTCGCAGCAGCAGGTATGGATGCAGATGGTATCTACTATGATGAGGCAGCAGATAGATTGTACCAACTGAACAGAAGTGGAAATGTCATCAATGCTTATGATAATGTATTAGCTACTTTAAGTGCGAACGGTATGCCAATGGTGTCAGGAACATCTTCTTCTGATTTCATGAACGGTAGAGAAATTGCTATCAGCGGTAACAGATTAGTCGTGGCACAAGATGCAACGGATGATAATGGTGGCAACAAATTCCACTTATATACTATTGACGGAAGTACGATTACTTACCAAAGATCAATGGATGCGACGATCAACTTATGGGGGATTCACGCTTATGGCGAAACCTTATATGCTATCGAAGATAACTCTGATAGATTGGTAACTTACGAAAACTTCTTTAGCATGTCAGGAACGGCAATGCCTACTAGTTCTGTAACAATCGAAGGAATGGTAAGAACGCACGGTTTGACTTACTGGCCTAACACAGACATGATGATTTTGACGGATGTAGGTGCAGCAAGTAGCCCAGATGATGGTGCAGTAACCGTAATCAAAGGATTCGGTGCTGCTGCTGCTGATGGAAACATTAGCTTAGCAGAGCAATTAATCATCGAAGGCGATGCTACTTTCTTAGGAAATCCTGTAGATGTAGCAATCGACATCAATAGAATGATGATTTATGTAGCAGAAAGAGCAAACGGTGGAGGAAGAATCTTAGGATTTGCGATGCCAACGACCTCAGGAAATTTTGCTCCAACTTATAATGCAGAAGTACCGGGTGCATCAGCAGTATATTTAAGCGGTAATCCAGCAGAGATGGCACCACCTCCACCAGCAGGTGCTTGTGCAGCTCCAATGATTACAGAGGTAGAATTGATTTCACCAAGAAAGACAAGAGTACGATGGGCACGGACGGATGAGGCAAGTTCTTACCAATTCCAAATCCGTTTCAAAGGAATGGAAAGATGGTTAGTAACAGCTAAAGTCAGAAGTAATAGTGTATCTATTTTCGCTCCATCTGGAAGAACTTATGAATTCAGAGTAGCATCAGTGTGTAATGGTACACCAGGTGAATATGGTGCAATCATGGAATATTCTTCTGAAGCTGGTCTAGTGAATACTTCTATAGCAGAATCTAGATCAAGAGATACGGACGGCGAGTCTATCTTTATTGATGGCGAAGACTTAAATGTGTTCCCAAATCCAGTAGCTGAGAACTTAACCGTTCAGTATAAGACCAAAACCACTGGTACTTTATCTTTATACCATGTTTCTGGTGTAAGAGTAAGAACAATGGCTTTAAATGCTGGCAACAGTACTTATAACTTAAATATGAATGACTTAGCGGATGGATTCTACATGTTGAAAATTGTAGAAGACGGTGCTTTCCCTGTGACTAGGCAGGTAGTTAAGACCGCTAATCGATAAGAACTATTCATTTGCAATTTAAGAAATAGTAATAGATTTTTTAGGAGCTGCCCTCTATGGAGGGTAGCTTTTTTTGTTTCGGGGTCACTTCCCGTGCCCCCGAAACTTTAATTGCAAACCAATTTAATTTATAAGTATATCCACTAAGTTGACAACATCCGTAGTATTATCTACCCTCCCTCATTTACTTTTCAAAATAATTTCTGTTTTCTCCTTAACCTTTGAACAAAAGACGACTAAAATCGTTTTGATAGTAATACTATTATTTTTAATAATAAAACTTTATTTTATAAAGTCAATTCAACCCGTTTAAAATAAAAAAGATATGAGACAAATAATAGCCTTGTTTTTCGTTTTAGTTGGCCTCAATAATGTTGCCATTGCACAGGTACAATCTAGTATAAAAAATCCAGGAAGTGTAGAGAATTTTAGGGGAAACATTCAATTTTTCTTAGTTAGAGCGGAGAATTTATTCCGTCAAGGGAATCAGTTAGATGCCTTGCTAGAATTAGACAATGCAGTTGAGTTAGCTCCTCAAAATCCCGAAGTTTACTTGCATCGTGCCTTGTTAAAGTACAAAATAGGGATGCCTACTGCGGCAAGAGAAGATGCTGCTATGGCTGCTCGATTGAACCCAATTGCACCAGCGCTATTTGGTATCAATGGACCGAAAGCACAAATGGATTTACTAGCTTTCTATCCAGAAGAAATCTACCAAAAAGTGAGCTGGGAAGATCAATTGGCTAATTATGAACCAGTATTAGATCAATGGTATGAGGAGTTGAATAATGCCAAGACGAGTGATGCTTTTCCTGAGTTGGAATCAATTATTATGCATTTTGAGGAAGCATTAACTGCGTTAGAAAATAAAGCTTGGTATAAAGCCATAGACGAATTAGCCTACTTCGAGTTATTCAAAGCCAATACCTCTGTACTCTACGATTTGAAAGGAATCGTTTATTTAGAAACAGAGGAATTAGACCAAGCAGCTATAGCGTTTCGAAAAGCTATTAATCTAGATCCTAATAATGCCATGGCGTGGTACAATCTTAGTAAAGTTCATCAGCACTTTGAAGACTACGGAACAAGTTTAGATTTACTAACTAAAGCCATTAGGTTAAATCCTACAATGGATAATGCCTATTTTGAAAGAGCATTAATCAAGAAGAAGTTGGGCGATGTAGAAGGGGCTATTGCTGATTATTCTAACATAATTAGTCGAACGGAGCATACCTTTCTAGATGCCTATTTTAATCGAGCAGTAGCTTACAAAGAAATTGGGCAATTAACGGATGCGCTCAATGATCTAAATGAAATATTGACCTATAATTCAGATGATCCGATAACGTGGAAGGTTCGAGGGAATATTCATTTGTTAGCAGGTAGATATAACCAAGCAATCGCAGATTTTACCAAAGCCATTGATCTAAATAGTGAATTGGGAGTTGCTTATTTTAATCGCGGTGTGGCTCATTTGCTAAATCATAATAGAATGACTGCTTGTACGGACTTTGAGCGAAGTGCAACTGAAGGCTATGAACGGGCATTAGACAAGCAAAGGTATTTCTGTAGTAATTAATCCATTCTTAAAAAATTAATATTATGAAAAAGTCAATGCTATATTCTATAGGAATGATTGTGTTAGCAGCTATCATGTATTGTATTCATCTGTCTACTGACAATTTCTCTCTTCAAGTAAAATTGGGTTTTATGAGTAAAATTTTATTGATTGCTGGGATTGTGAGTCTTTGGCTATTTGGTATGTCTAGCAGTAATAAAAAAAAATGACATCGGAGGGAATCGAATAGTATTTAGTCTAAAGTTTTTCGTATGGATAATACCTGCCAGCCCTGCTAGGACTATTATACCAACACAGATGGGCAAAAGCTTATAAAGTGCCTTTAGATGTTATATAAATTACACCTAAAGGCGCAACGGGGAATGTCCAAATTGCTGACTTTCTACCAATATACAATTTTTACGGGATAAATTATTAGCTTGCCCATCTGTGTCGGATTTAGGCCTGGCAGGTAACAAAAAAAGAGCCATGCCAAAAGCACAGCTCTTCCTATAACACCTAAAAACCTTATCGTTTTTCTTGAAGAGTTTACCTTCCTTTATCTTATGGTATAATTACGTACTTATAAGACCGAATAACTACTTTCTTCGCATCTTCTCTTTCTGCCGCTTTAACTGTCGGCGTGCTACTTCAAAAGCATCAACAACGGCAGCCTCAAATCGACTTCCTTTTTCTGTTATGGTAATATCTGATTGCTTTGGCAAACCTAGCTGAAGGGTCACATAGTCACTAATATGGCCTTCATTTTCTTTCTTTAGAAATACATTGGCGAAAGAAATTCGGTCATAAAAACGACCTAATTTATTAACGTGATGAGTAATTAAGTTATTTAAACTTTCACTTCTTTTGAAGGTGGATTCGATCTGAACATTCATAATTTGTAAATTTTAAAAGTGAAAAAATAGAGTTTGCTGCCATTCTCAATTGACAACAAACCCTTTAAAGATGACTGATAGAATCAATATTTTGACGCTACATCAAAACTATATTTTTAGAACATATTTTAGAGGGTAAAAGTCTGTTTCAAAAAACAAGAAATAGGGAATAACAGATCATTCTTACAATTAATGCATTCGGGAAATAAATCCAACTCCAATTAGAGTCAAGCAATCTTTCCCTATTTCTGTTTTTGCAGAACCCAAAACCCTTTCAGTCTTGGAGTATATATAATATGAGTCTGATTTTATATTGATTTCGTTCCTATGCAATTTTAAAATTGATAAAATTTCATAGGAACGAACGACGATTATTTTAAAAAAACCAGAGAAAAATAATTGAAAAAATAAATCTGGGAGACATTTTAAAATGACTAACTAGGACATTCCAATGAAAGCATTTTTTCATTTTTCTCTGGTAATTTAGGATGTTTAAAAACATACTTTTAATCAGCTTTGGATTATTTTTATTCGGTAAAAAATGTCAGAGAAAAGTTAATGTAGGGGAGGTATAAGACGCTATAAAACACCACAAAAACTTTTCCCTGACTATCTATCTAACCAAAATTTTTATGTTGACTCACCTACTTTAAGGCGATTATCTTTATCCATTCAAATTGTAATTGTCTTTTACACTTAATGTAAGGCAAGCCGTGTGCCAAAACCATTTTTATCTGCATAAATCACTGCAAATCAATTAATTATGTATTTTTATAAAAAAAGGAGGTAATGCTAAATTTCTTATATTTAAGAACCAAGATGATATATCATCAAAATAGTACAACAGAAAAAGTACAGAACATTAGATATTATTTAATAGGCACTACGGTGAAAGGTATGGGTAATTCGAAGATGGCACAACTCAGAGAGCTGTGTTACGTTTGAGCGCAGAAGTAACCCACCTCTCTGAGTTGTACTAATCGTATAGTAAGTTGTAAACCCACACTTTTCATCGTAGTCTTATATAAAAGGTAAGGGAGAGGAAATAAATAGATGAATGTTACTTCCTTTAGGTGATTTCAGCAAAATTATTTTTGTACGAAATAAAAATATAGTGGATTAAAAATGGAGACAATTGCTAATCCGAAATCAGAAGGGATCGCTAACAGGAAGGTAAGCAAAGGATTGCATTAGATTAAAAATGTGGCACTACGGTGAAAGGTATGGGTAATTCGAAGATGGCACAACTCAGAGAGTTGTGTTACGTTTGAGCGCAGAAGTAACACAACTCTCTGAGTTGTGCTAATTGTGTAGGATGTTGTAAAACCACACTTTTTACCGTAGTCCTTTGTTTCAAAAGTTTTGATTCAACCACTTCGTGGTTTTTGTGGTTAATTGTTAACTCAAATTTCTGAAATAAAGCAGTAGTGCTTTGTAAACATAGTTTAAG
>CALDTJ010000372.1 GCA_937924145.1 uncultured Saprospiraceae bacterium | reverse complement strand
GATGATCGCCAACCTTACGTTTTCCGAACAACGGATTATGGTAAAACTTGGACAAAAATTATAACTGGAATTAAAGATGGACATTTTGCCAGATCGGTGAGAGAAGACCCTATTCGGAAAGGAATGTTGTTTTTAGCCACCGAACATGGCGTTTATGTTTCTTTTAATAATGGAGATTTGTGGCAGACTTTGCAATTGAATTTGCCTGACACTCCGATTAGAGATTTAGTAGTAAAAGACAACGATGTAGTTTTAGGATCTCATGGTCGAGGATTTTGGATTTTAGATGATATTGGTCCCTTGCGACAGTTAACCCCAGAATTGGCTGCACAGGACAAAATTTGTTTTCAACCTACCGATCCGATTAGAGGGATTTCAGAAATGGTCTTGCCTTATTATTTAAAAGAACAGGCTGATTCGGTGACCATTGATATTTTAGATGCTAGTGGAAAAGTGATTGATTCTTTTACTGGAAAAGAACCTACTTATCAACCTGATCCAAATTTACCTTACTGGTTAAGAGGTGGTTCAAGTACGCCAACGACTGCGGCTGGTATGAACAACTTTACCTGGGATATGCGCTATAAAGGGGCAACTAGTTTCGATGGAATGATTATCTGGAGTGGTAGACCTACTCGTGGCCCTAAAGCGCCATTGGGCAATTATCAAGCTAGATTGACTTGTGGAGATTATACCAAAACTTGGCCTTTTGAAATCAAAATGGACCCTAATTTAAAAGGTATTACGGCGGCAGACTTGCAAGAGCAATTTGATTTGGCAGTAAAAATCCGAGACAAAACTTCAATGGCGAATCAAACGGTGATTGACATTCGAAAAATGCGTTCTGATTTGCAAGAAAAGGTTAAGTCTAATGCTTTGAGTGCTAATGCAGTGGAATCGGTCATTAAAAAAATGACGACAATTGAAGAAGATTTATATCAGGTAAAAAATCAAAGTGCGCAAGATCCATTGAACTTTCCGATTAAGTTGAATAATCGACTGGCATCTTTAAGACGAAGTTTGGAAAATGGGGATGCTCGACCTACGGACGGTGCTTATCAAGTTTTTAAAGAATTGTCGGCGGAGTTAGATGGACAGATGAAGGCTTGGAAAGCTGTGCAAGAAGCAGTGAGTAAATTGTAATTTTCAGCATTTAGATACGTCAGATTTTTGGAAATCTGACGTATCTTATATTTGGACCTAAATACTTTTGAAACATTCCCTCAAAACCAAAGTAAAACAAGAAACTTTCCTTAAAATCCATGCTTTTTAACTCCCTCGAATTTGCTATTTTCTTACCACTTGTTTTCGGGGTTTATTGGTTTATCTTTAATAAAAAAAATCACTTACAGAATACTTGGTTATTAGCAGCTAGCTATTTCTTTTATGGTTGGTGGGATTGGCGATTTTTGGGACTCATTGCTTTTAGTTCCTTAATAGATTATTTCATTGGATGGCAATTAGGGAAAGCCGAAGCGACTAAACAACGAAAGCTTTTATTGGGCATTAGCTTGTTTGTGAACCTTGGATTTTTAGGTTTTTTCAAATATTATAACTTCTTTGCCGAAAATTTTGCTGAGGCATTTACACTTTTGGGCACTTCCTTTGATCCTGCTCGATTAAGCCTTATTCTACCCGTTGGTATTAGTTTTTATACCTTCCAAACCCTTAGTTATTCCATTGATGTTTATCGAAAGAAAATCGAACCTTCCAACAATTTAATTGCCTTTTTAGCCTTCGTGAGCTTTTTTCCACAACTAGTCGCAGGACCAATCGAACGGGCTAGTAATCTGCTTCCTCAATTTTTTAAAACACGGACCTTCAACTTCTTGCAAGCAAGAGATGGCATGCGCCAAATACTCTGGGGGTTATTTAAAAAAATGGTCATTGCGGATAATTGCGCCATGTACGTAGACCCTGTTTTTGCCAATTATATGGATCATTCAGGAGGTACTTTATTTATTGCTGCGATACTTTTTGCTTTCCAGATTTATGGTGATTTTTCAGGGTATTCTGATATTGCTATTGGCACGGCAAGGTTGTTTGGTTTTGACCTAAAACAAAACTTCGCCTTTCCATATTTTTCCAGAGATATTGCCGAATTTTGGAGACGATGGCATATTTCCCTTTCGACTTGGTTTCGAGATTATTTGTACATCCCTTTAGGTGGTAGTAGAGGAGGTCGATACCAGCGAATTAGAAACACCTTTATCATTTTTCTGGTCAGCGGGTTTTGGCATGGTGCTAATTGGACTTTTGTAATTTGGGGCTTTTTAAATGCCTGTTATTTTCTTCCGCTTTTATTACTAAATAAAAATCGAGTGAATCTGGGTACTGTTGGAGAACATTCCCATTTACCATCCTTATACGAGTTTTTACAGATCCTTTTTACCTTTTTCTTAACCGTACTAGCATGGGTATTTTTTAGAGCAGTAAGCGTAGAAGATGCTTGTAATTACCTTATTTTAATGTTTGGTTCTATGAATTTAGCCTTATCTAAATCAGTACCAATGGTTGTTCTATGTGGGTTGATGGGATTAATAATAGTGGAATGGTTTCAACGTAGAAAACAACATGGTTTAGAGGACTTAGAACTTGTTTTTCCTAAATTGATTCGATGGGGATTTTACCTAGGGCTAATGTTTATCATTGTTGCTTTTGATGGACGACAGAAGGAATTCGTTTATTTTCAGTTTTAATTCCCCGTTGGGTTAGCTATCTTTTTTCCTACTTAATCCGCACGGATTAAGTAGAAAAAATAGCTAACCTAACTTAATTTGAAGCATCAGAAAGAAGTGTTTTCTCATAAAAGGCACAATAGATCACAAAAGAGCGGTTATAAAAGAAGAAAAATTGACTTCTGCGTATTTTTGGTTCTTTTGTGATTCAAAAAAATTATTAGTTCACGCCTTTCCATTTTTATAAGAAAACCTTTCAAGAAAAGTTAGGTTAGCAGTTTTAAGGCAACAAATTCTTTCGAATTTATTTCCTTAAAAGACTGCTAACCCAACTCGAAGTTAAGCCTTAATTAGGAAATTTAGCGGCACAGAATTACTGCTAAACCAGAGCAAGCGTTGTTAATGAAAAAATTTATTCAACATATAATCTTTTTACTTTTCCTGTGGATGCTATTAGTCCAAGGTACTTTCCTATGGGTCAATAATCCCTATTGGGGTAGATCAGACTATACCGTAAAGTTTGATTATTTTAAAGAAAATCAAGCAAATTTTAATACCATCTTTTTAGGTTCAAGTCGATTGCAAGTTGGAGTGATTCCGACCTTATTTGATTCGATAAGTACCGATAAAAATATTCGTAGTTTTAATCTAGGGGTTTCTCAATTGCTCAATCCCGAAATCTATTTTTTATACGACCACATTTTAGCTGATGAGTCTATTGAATTGGACTACGTTTTTATGGAATTGACCGCTTTACATTCGATGCCAATTGACCATATTCGGAAGAAAAATAGCTTTTATTGGCATAATTTGAAATACTTGAAATATACGGCTACCTACTTGATGCATTCAGATGCAAGCTATACCAAAAAAATTGGTTTGACTGGAATGTACCTGGCGAGTTATTTGAATAAATATTTGACGGTAGACCACCTTTTTGATAATAATAAAAAGACGGATTGTTCTGATTGGAAAGCCGAAAATGGAAGTTGTTTGTATGATGTTCAGATGAAGGGCGATGGGTTTGTTAAATCGAAATCGGAGTGGAGTGATGCTTATCAATATGCTGATAGTCAGGAGTTTATTAACGAATTTTATTTGGAAAAATTACAGCAATTGATTGAGCTGTCAAAAGCAAAAGGGACTCGACTTATCTTTTTTATTCCTCCTAGATTAAGTCGATTAGAGTACAAAGAAGTGGTTAATATGGGAAAGGCTTTACCTGCCGAAAATTTCCTCTCAGTAACCAATATTGAACAATATCCTCAACTATATTTATTGGAACATTCAAGAGATGTAGGGCATTTAAATAGGGAAGGTGCCGCGCTTTTTACAAAGATTTTGGCCGAGCAATTTTTGAATTCCAATTGAAAAGGAGTATTTTTCACTTATGGAAAAGAAAACTAAAAAAATCAGTAAACCACAGGCTAATAATCCATTGCATGGTGTCAAGTTAGCGGATATTTTAGAATATTTGGTCAAGGTCTATGGCTGGGAGCAGATGGCGAAAGAAATTAATATCAACTGTTTTAAGAAAGACCCTTCTATCAAATCTAGCCTTAAATTTTTGCGAAGAACAGAGTGGGCTCGGGCTAAAGTGGAAGCTTTTTACTTGAAATCTATTAGATAGTTTTTGGCTGATTTAAACCTAAATAAAAAAATATACTCACCTTTGTAGCCATTTTTGGCTATTTTTGCGTTATAGCTAAATGAATGGTATTTTGCTATTCCAAAGAGAGAAAAACTACATCACCCACTTCATCCAAATTGAAAAATTTGTTTAAAAAAATATTGAAATTTTTAGCCATTTTGCTGCTTTTATTGGCAGTCATTATGGGAATTGGTCTGTACCGATTTGAATGCTATTTGGCGTCCAATAAGACTAAGATTTTGGATGAATTACCTTTTGTTAATGAAGGCCTTATCTCCTTTGAGGAAACTTCTATTAGCATTTTTGATAACTTTCCTGATGCTACTTTTACCCTACAAAATGTACAAATAATTGACTCTGCTAACCTTGCAAAAAAGTCTCCTTTTTTAAAATTGGGTCAAGTTCATGCTTTAATCTCTTTGGAAGATTGGACTAAGAAGCGCATTGCTATAAACAAAGTGATTTTAGAAGAGGGAGCGATCAATATCAATACAGATTACGATGGTTATAGTAATTTTAGAAGCCTCTTTTTTCAAAAAAATAGAAATAATAAAACAGCTGAAGCAAAAGGGTTTTTAAAAGATATTCAATTGAATACCAAAGCCTTGGATGTAACCATTAAGGAGGTGGAAGTCAATTTAACCAATGCTATAAAAACAACCAACATCCACGGAAAAATCAATCGGCTAAATACGATTTTGAATTTGGAAACTAAGGATTTAGATACACAGTTAGATTTGGACCTTCAGGTCGATGAACTAACCTTTAAGGAAGGAAAAGGCTCTTTCGTGAAGAATAGTAGATTGCAAGGTATCGTGGATTTGATATGGAAGGATAATTTGCTGGATATAGCCCCTTTTGATTTGACTATCAATGAAGAAGTTTTCCAAATGAGTGGGCAGTTT
>CALDTJ010000371.1 GCA_937924145.1 uncultured Saprospiraceae bacterium | reverse complement strand
GAAATAATGGTCGGTACTACCACTTTTAATGAGGCGAATCCAATGGGTATGGTCACACTAGATGCTGCGAATGGCTGTGATTCGGTAGTGACGGTAAATTTAGTTTTCAAAGATAATGCTACGGGCACGGAAGATTATGATGGTTGTAAAGGTGATGGTTACGAAATAATGGTCGGTACTACCACTTTTAACGAGGCAAATCCGATAGGTAGCGTCACACTAGATGCTGCTAATGGTTGTGATTCGGTGGTGACAGTAAATCTTGTTTTCAAAGATAATGCAACGGGCACGGAAGATTACGATGGTTGTAAAGGCGATGGTTACGAAATAATGGTCGGTACTACCACTTTTAATGAGGCAAATCCAATGGGTAGCGTCACTTTAGATGCCGCTAATGGTTGTGATTCGGTAGTAACTGTAAATCTTGTTTTCAAAGATAATGCAACGGGCACGGAAGATTATGATGGCTGTAAAGGCGATGGTTACGAAATAATGGTCGGTACTACCACTTTTAATGAGGCGAATCCAATGGGTAGCGTCACACTAGATGCTGCTAATGGTTGTGATTCGGTGGTGACTGTCAATCTTGTTTTCAATGATATACCTAATGCACCTATTGTTTCTAATACAAACTACTGCGTTGGAGAAAATACTCCTTTGATCGCAACTGGTACTAATTTATTGTGGTATGCTACAGAAAACGGTGGCGTAGGAAATCCAAATGCACCAATTCCAAATACTTCTAGTGATGGAACAGAGATGTACTGGGTTAGTCAGACCGTTAATGGTTGTGAGAGCTCAAGAGCAAAAATTACAGTTACAATTATCTCTTGCGACTGTAATGGTGATGTAAATGAATTAGAAGTAACTGGTATTTTAGGCCAAATATTAGCAGGTGAATATACCGCAAATGTTCGGGTTTACTCTTCAGAAAAGGTTGTTGAAAATGCAAATGTAATTTTCAAAGCAGGGTCAACAGTTAATTTATATCCAGGATTTGAAGTGCCTAAAAATTCAACTTTCCATGCGGTTATTGAGGCTTGCGAACCTTCATCAAGTCTTGATGATAATCCAGCATCAGAAAGACAAGGAAATCAGCAAGCTACTCAATTCAAGGTGGCTAGTGAATCTATTCAGCTTAAAGTAAGCCCTAACCCTTTTAGAGATATAGCAACTATTGAGTTTACCCTACCTCAAGAAGAAATGGTAAATGTTGGGCTCTTTGACCAAGCGGGCAGAAAAATAGATGAAGTGATAAGCGGAGAAAAATTAGCTAAAGGGTTCTATCAAGTTTCCATAAATAGTCATCAATTATACGGTGGATTCTTTTATGTTGTCCTTCAAACACCGAAAGAAAGACAAGTTCAAAAGGTTATAATTATTAAAAATTAACTCTTCAGAATAGAGCATTGAGAGCATTTAATGAAGAGAATAGGAACGAGCTTATTCTTAAGTAAGTCCCTATTCTCTTCTTCATTATTAATTTCTGGTCAATTTATATAAATCAAAATATTTTCAGGATAACTGTAATTGGATGTTAATCAAAAAAAGGTTATTTTGCATTTCAATTTCACCTTCCCTTTACCGATTTCACAACAGTATACAAAATAGGAACTTGCAAACGCTACTTATATTTCTGATATAACCTATCGTTTAATTTTAGGGCGCATCTCAAAATGTCGCATAATTAAAAACATAAATTATAAAAATGATTATGCGGCATTTCTTTGAGCCTTATTGATTAAATTAATGACTCTATTCCATTGATTATTAAGGTAAACGACTCTTAAATTGGCGACAGCTTGCCCTCCTTTTTTAGTCCATTTTTGCCCCGATTGTTTCATCCTTTTTTGTAAAACAAACCGATGGGCAGATTCTATAGGACCAGAACCTATTAATAATCCTCTATCTCGATAAGTCTTATAAAGCATCCGATGCTGATTATTCTTGTAATAAGTTACTATCTTTTGTTGAGCCTCTAGCTTTTTTTTACCCTTTAAATCCATTTGATCGATTTCTAGAATGATTTGATCTACCTCATCATTCATTAATCGGGTTATTTGCTGATCAATCCATTTTTCCTTTTCTTGAACTTGTCCTTTTTTAGGATAAAGTACTTTTGAAAAATCATGCAAATATTCTGAGGAATGGAAAAAATCTAATATGTCTGTCGCTTTTGGATAATTCCCCTGTATCCAATTTTCTATCCATGTTGCTCCATCATTAATGAATACTAAACGGTTTCCTAATGGGTCAAACACATCTATTACTGGTTCTAATTTGTCAGTAAACTTATCATGTTTACCAAAATGACTCACATACAAGGACTTACGTATAATATTCGGCTTGTTTCCTAAATCTAAATGGTCTTGTTCTCTGAATATTCTTCCTAATTTCATTTCTTTCCAACTTCCTATGTCTTCCTCTCCTTCTAATTTTTGAGGGCGGGTTGGTAACATGCAACCATCAAACATAGCATACACTATTTCTTCTGATTTCACAGCTGAAATAAAGGCCTGACTTGATTTTACTACCTCTCCTTCCATTTCTTCCATCTCTGATTCTAATATGTTACCGTAGTGTACGCATAGTCGATTAATCTGGCTGTCATCGGCACTGACTCGTAAGTATTTTTCTAAATTAAGGCCACTCACTTTGTAATTATCATCTTGACCACTATACAGCATTAAATCTCGCATGTAAGGAGTGATTCTGAATCCATCTGTTAAGGACCAATCATGGTCATTATTTATTTTTATCTCTCCGTAACGGCTCAGATTTGTTTTTTTTTCTCCTATCTAAGCTTATTTTCCCTAAAGATCCCTCTAAACTTCTTCTTCCAAATTCAACCCATATCTCATCAAATCCTTTCTCGTAATCATAAAAACTAGTGCTTGATTCTTTCTTTTTCTCTATTTCTTCCCATTTTTCAGTCGCTAATGCTAAAAATTCTGCTTTTGTCATAATTATTTTTTCTACTAAATTAAAGTATTTTTAGCAATTACTATTTAGCTTTTTCTATATGCGACATTTTGAGATGCACCCGAAAATTCTATTGATATAAACTTTAAGGAAATTTTATCAAAGAGAACCCAAAATCATATTGATGCTTTTAAATTAAGTGAACTTTACAGGAAACATAAAGATTACGCTTTAGAACTTATTCAGAAAAAATATGCTTACTCTGAATCTTACCTAGACAGTCTGTACAAACAATATGAGGGAACGCTTTTCAAGAACCGTGAGGATATTCTTCGACTAGTAGCAGGAAA
>CALDTJ010000370.1 GCA_937924145.1 uncultured Saprospiraceae bacterium | reverse complement strand
GGTGGCTAAAAACAACATTCCTTTCCGAATAGGGTCTTCTCTCACCGATCTGGCAAAATGTCCATCTTTAATTCCAGTTATAATTTTTGTCCAAGTTTTACCATAATCCGTTGTTCGGAAAACGTAAGGTTGGCGATCATCTACCTGATATCGGTTCGCTGCCACATAAAGTGTTCCTGGACTATGTTTTGACTCTTCGATAATACTTACTCTAGAAAATTTTGGTAAGTTCTTTGGTGTAATGTCCTGCCATTTTTTACCACCATCTTTCGTAATATGAATTTTTCCATCGTCAGAACCTGCCCATATCGTATTGACATCATGCTGTGAAGGTGCTAATGCAAAAACGGTTGCGTAAATTTCTGGACCGTTCATATCCATCGTCAAAACTCCCCCTGTCTTACCTAAAGTCTCTGGATCTGCATAGGTCAAATCGGGGCTAATTTTCTCCCAACTTTGACCATCATTCGTCGTCTTCCAAACGTGCTGGGAACAGGTGTACATAATGGACGGATCAAGCGGCGAAAACATAATCGGAAAAGTCCATTGCCATCTTTCTGGCAAAGCACTCGCTGGTTCTCCTGAGAAGAATCTTGGGTAAACCTGAATATCCCTTTTTTGCCCATTGCTACGATCATAGCGAGTCAGTAATGCCCCTTGACTACCTGCATAAAACAGATCTGGATTGGTAGGGTGCTGACTAATCCAACCACTCTCTCCCCCACCAACGGCATAATACCAGCCGTGATTAGGCCCTCTTGCTTGTTTATGCCCCCAGCCATCACTTGGCATGGCTAAAGTACTATTGTCTTGCTGCGCGCCTGCTACATGGTAAGGCACATCACTCGTTGCCATGACATGATAAAACTGAGTGGTACAATAATCCTGTTCTGTCCAAGTTTTACCACCATTGATGGTCACAGAACCTCCTCCGTCTGTCGAAATAATCATCCGCTGTGGATCATTTGGATCAATCCACAAATCGTGGTGATCTCCGTGAGGGGTACCGATTCTACTGAAGGTCACGCCACCATCGGTAGACTTATAAAAACCAACATTCAAACCATAAACCACATCTTTATCCCACGGATCAGCTACTAATCGAGAGTAGTAAAATGCTCTCTGTCTTAATTTTCGTTCTTTATTTACACGGTTCCAAGTCCAGCCACCATCGTCTGAGCGGAAGATACCGCCTTCATTTGCCTCTACTACCGCATATAAACGATCGCTATCGGCAGGAGAAACAGTGATACCAATCTTACCAAGTGGACCTTCTGGCATCCCTGTATTCTTTTGCAGTTCTATCCATGTTTCTCCACCATCCAGCGACTTAAACAGTTTACAATCTGGACCACCGCCCCACATTTTCCATGCTTTTCTATACACTTGCCAAGTCGTGGCATACAAGATGTTTGGATTTTTTCGATCAATAATCAAGTCTGCTGCACCTGCTTTATCACTGACATACAGTACCTTTTTCCAGTTATTTCCACCATCTGTACTTTTAAAAATACCTCTTTCTTCATTATCACCATAAGGATGCCCCAAAGCAGCGACATAAACAATGTCAGGGTTCGTCGGATGTACTCTTACTCTAGAAATGGCTTGAGTTTCTTCTAGGCCTAAATGCCGCCAAGTCTTTCCCCCATCCGTAGTCTTATAAACTCCATCACCTTGGGTAATGCTACCTCTCAGTTGGGTTTCTCCCATTCCTATATATACTACATCTGGGTTCGTTTCTGCTACAGCAACTGCTCCTACAGAAGAACTAGTCACTTGACCATCAGTTACAGGCGCCCATTCGTTTCCACCGTCGGTCGTTTTCCATAAACCACCTCCTGTTGCTCCGAAATAATATTCATTTTTCCGGCCAGGGCTCCCCATACTGCCTAATGATCGACCACCTCTATTCGGTCCGATATTTCGCCATTTTAAGCTATTGTAAAATTTTTCATCTACAATGGGTTTAGGATTGTTAGACTGAGAAAATAGTAGGTTTGAAAAACACATTAAACTAAAAATGCTTAAGCACCTTATCAGAAATCGCTGGTTCATTATTGACTTGTTTTTATGAATAATTAGGTCGAATGTAAAAGAATTCTAATAAATAAAAGAAAAAAAGAGTAGGTTTTGTAGAAGGCTAAAAAAATGGCTAACATTGCAGACAATGGTTTAAAAAATTATATCGTTAAAGTGTAGAGGTTTTACCAATGAGAATATGAGGCTAGATTCAAAATTACCACGAGCCACATAGTAAAAACACAACTTGTCCCTGATTCCTATCGGGATAGTTCACAATAGTTTTCATAGCTAAATGTTGACCGAGCAGTAGCATTTTTACAAAGCAAGATTCTAACTAAAACTTTGTTTTTGTGAATCTTCAAAAGATTGTAGCGTATGGATTTTATAATTTAAGAATGTTCGTTTAGTATCTCTATTCTCTCAGTTTCGCTTGCGAAATGGTCTCTTCTCCCGATTACTATCGTGTACTCTTCTAAAAAAAATAATATGAGTTATAATACCTTAAAATTAGACGTCAAAGATTACATCCTAACTTTAACTTTGAATCGCCCCGATGCATTGAATTCATTTACTGTAGAAATGGCGAATGAATTGATTGATGTATTTAATAAGGCTAGCGACGATGATGCTATTCGAGTAATTGTAGTCACAGGTGCAGGACGAGCGTTTTGTGCAGGAATGGATTTAACCAAAGCAGGTAACGTCTTTGGTTTAGATGAAAGCCTTGCCCCAACGATGGACGATATGCATAACCGCTTGGAAGATCCTGAAATTATTGCAGGCGTTAGAGATACAGGAGGTCGAGTTGTTTTAGCGATTTATGATTGTAAAAAACCAGTAATTGCTGCAATTAATGGTGCTGCAGTTGGAATTGGTGCGACGATGACCTGTGCGATGGATATTCGATTGGCATCGGAATACGCAAGGATTGGTTTTGTTTTTAATAAAATTGGGATTACTCCAGAGGCTTGTTCTACTTGGTTTTTGCCAAGAATCGTAGGTATTTCAACTGCTTTAGAATGGGTTTATTCTGGTGAAATATTAAAGCCAGATGCTGCCTTGGCAGGAAGATATGTAAAAGCAGTATATCCAGCAGATCAACTATTAGAAGAGGCTTATAAAATTGCTCGGAAAATAGCCAGTTTTAGCCCCGTTGCGATTACTTTAACCCGTCAGATGATGTACAGGAATGCCGCACAAGCTCACCCTGTAGAGGCTCATAAAGTAGATTCTTTGGCTATTTACTACGCAAGTTTGAAAGATGGAAAAGAGGGTGTTGCCTCATTCTTAGAAAAGCGTAAACCTGAATTTACCGCTAAATCTTCTGAAATGCCCGATTTTTATCCGTGGTGGAAGTAGGAAGCGGAGGTTATTGGAAGTTATTAGCAGTTATTTGAGGTTATTGAATAACACGAATGTAATAACCTCTGATAACTTTGAAATAATAACTTCCAATAACACGAAGTAATAACCTCTAATAATCCAATAACATGACCGCTCCTTTATCTGGGATAAAAATCATCGACTTAACCACCGTTTTGATGGGCCCATCAGCTACTCAAATATTGGGAGATATGGGGGCTGATGTTTTGAAAATTGAACCACCGACAGGCGATGTCATTCGTTATTCTAATCATGGACGAAACCATGGGATGAGTAACTTATTTTTAAATAATAATAGAAATAAGAAAAGTTTAGTCCTCAATTTAAAAGAAGAAAAAGCCAAGAAAATTCTTTTAAAATTAGTAGCCACTGCTGATGTGTTTGTCTGCAATGTACGACCGCAAGCAATGGATCGATTGGGACTAACCTACGAAGCCTTACAAAAAATCAATCCAAAGATTATATATGTTTCTTGTTTTGGCTTTGGCCAAAATGGTCCTTTTGCAGAAAGGGCCGCTTATGATGATTTGATTCAAACGATGATTGGTATTCCCAATTTATTCCAGCGTGCATACAATGAGGCACCTAAATTCCTACCTGCCAATTTTTGTGATCGGGTAACAGGTTTAAATGCCGTCAATGCTGTTACTACTGCCCTTTTTTATAGAGAAAGAACTGGAAAAGGTCAGTTAATCGAGATTCCCATGTATGAAACTATGGTGAATTTTTTAATGGGGGATCATTTAGGAGGTTATACTTTTGAACCACCAATTGGCAGTCCAGGGTATGCTCGAATCATCAACCCAAATCGTACGCCTTACAAGACCAAGGATGCCTATTTAGCCATTCTGGTTTATAATGATAAACAATGGTCGCAGTTTTTGACTTTAATCAATCAACCTAAATTAATTGGTCAAGGGATTTTTGCCAGCGTAAAAGCTAGAGGAGCAAATATTGAAGAAGTGTATGGTTTTGTAAAAAAAGAAATAGCAAAACGTACTACCAGTGAGTGGCTGCAGTTATTAGCTCAATCAGATATTCCTCATTCCAAAATAACTACCCTTGAAGATCTTTTTGAAGAAGAACATTTACAAAAAGTAGGCTTTTTCAAAGAAGTAGAACATCCAAGTGAAGGGACGATACGAACCACTAATATTACCAGTCAATGGTCGGAATCTCCCTTAAGTATCCGATTACCTGCACCGCGATTAGGGCAGCATAGTCGAGAGATTTTAGCGTCTTTAGGTTTTCAAGCAGACGAAATTGAAGAATTCGTCAAAAAAGGAATAACAAAAGTTGAAAATTGATAGATAATGCGCCATCTTGTATTTTCACTCTCAAATAACATAAAATGGCTCATATAAAAGTTCGTAAACCGTGGGAAATTAAGGACGTTAAACCAGTAGAAGAAAAGGTCTATCAGAAACGTAGGAAGGTCATTAAACAATTGGGGCTAATGACGGGAGGTTTGCTGGCAGGTCGCTTATTTACAAGTTGTGAAAAAGAGCCGAGTATTATTGCACCGACTCCCCCGACTACTCCAATTCCATCTACGCCTTTAGCTGACAAAACATTTACATTTGAGGGGATGGATCGCTTATATCCTGCCACTTTAAATCCAAAATATGAGTTAGATAGAGCCTTGAGTGCAGAGATAGACGTGACCCGTTATAACAATTTCTATGAGTTTATTCCAGCAGCAAATTTAGAAAAGGAAATACGCTACGACGCTTATAAATATGTAGCTGACTTTGATAATAGAGACTGGAAAATTCAAGTCACTGGATTGGCGAAAAAAACAGGCTTTTTCAATTTAGGAGATCTAATAGAAGAAATTGGCTTGGAAGAACGAACTTATCGGCATCGGTGTGTAGAACGTTGGTCAATGGCAGTTCCGTGGACTGGTTTTCCGCTAGCCAAATTATTACAATTTTTTGAACCAGATAGCAAGGCCACTCATATTCGAACAGAAAGTAAGTCTAATGCTGCGACCATGATTGGCGTACGAGAAATGGACTGGTTTCCTTGGGCCTATTTTGAAGGCTTACGCATGGATGAGGCGATGAACGAATTGGCTTTTGTAGCGACAGGCCTTTACGGGAAACCTTTGGCTAAACAAAATGGAGCACCAGTAAGGTTCGTCTTACCTTGGAAATATGGTTATAAAAGTCCAAAGTCCATTGTGAAAATAGAATTTTTGGATAGCGAACCAGAGACTTTTTGGCACCAAATAGCTCCTGATGAATATAGCTTTTTGTCTAATGTTGACCCCGAAGTGCCGCACCCTGCTTGGTCACAAGCATTAGAAACGAAGATTATCAATGGTGATGTAGTGAAGACTTTGAAGTATAATGGATACGGGGAATACGTTGCTGATTTGTATAAATAAGTACAGGCGACTTTCTACCTGTCAGTAGACAGGCAGTCGCCTATAAAGTAAAAGGTGACTGTATCTACCGACAGGTAGAAAGTCGCCCGTACATTCAAACAAAATGAAAAAACCACTTTACATCCTAATAGGAATTGTTCTATTCCTATTAATCGGCTATTTTACAGCTATTCGTTTATTAAATGCGGGAAATGCAGGGCCAGACAATACTGTTTGGCAAACATTCATTGGGAGAGATACTACAGTAGGCATTTTACCAGATAAATATGCGAATTATTACAGTTATACCGTCGCTTTGACCAATCCTAATATTGGCTTTAAGATCAAAGGAACATTTCCACAAACCCGATATTTTAGTTTTAATGTCTACAGTTTAGGCGATAATACCACTCAAGGTTCATTAGTAGATTATCAAATTGAAACGGACTCAGGAAAACCTAATCCCTTCATTGCTAATCAGGATAGTGTAGAAACAGACAAGCATTTCACCGTTCATATTGTTCCTGAAAAATATAAAGACCAAAAATTGTCAAATATTCTTCCTTATAGAAAAGGGGCTAGATTATTAACAATGGTTATTCGTTTATATGACTACGATATTGATGATTATGGTGGGGAACAATTTCCGACAGTGGAAGCTTTTAATTTAAGTGGAGAAGGTGATAATATTATTACGACACCTACCAATTTGCCTACGAC
>CALDTJ010000369.1 GCA_937924145.1 uncultured Saprospiraceae bacterium | reverse complement strand
ACTTTCGTGCAAACGGGTGACACTTTCAAAGAAGAACAAAGCTTCTATGGAGAAGGGCAGATTTTCCCTACTCAATCGGGGTATAATACTTCTCAATTTTATGGGGTAGATAAGATGAATGGTGGTGATCGCTACATAGGTGGTACCCAAGATAATGGAAGTTGGGTATCTCCAATGGATGCTGATGCAAGTAGTACTTGGACAATCGCACCAAGTGGTGATGGATTTGAGGCCGCATGGCATTATGGTAATCCAAACTTAATTTTAGAATCTTCTCAATTTAATGATGTTTATAGAAGTGACGACGGTGGGGAGACTTGGAATTCCGTAAATATTCCTGGTCAAGGACCATTTGTAACTAGAATAGCTGCCTCAAAACAAGATCCTGATCTAGTTTTTGCAGTAAGTAGTTTAGGGGTTCAAAAATCAACCGACTTCGGTTTATCTTGGACTTCTATAGAAATGCCAGAAGAATGGATATTCAATGGAGGAGATAATACGGTAGAAGTATCTGTAGCTTCACCAAAGGTTGTTTGGTCAGCAGGTAGTCTAAACGAAACAGAACGAATTGCCGTTTCTTCGGATGGAGGAGATTCTTTCAGTTCTACCAGTGGTTATGACCAAGCATTGATGGGTAAAGTAACAGGAATTGGTACTCACCCAATTGATAAAAATACCGCTTATGCTTTATTTTCTATTGCTGATGGACCAAAAGTCTTGAAGACCACAGATTTAGGGCAGACTTGGACCGACCTTTCTGGTTTTGTAACGAACCAACCAGAAAGTAGCAATGGTTTTCCAGACGTTGCGACCTACTCTCTAGTCGTAATGCCATTCGACACCAACCAAATTTGGGTTGGTACAGAGATTGGTTTATTTGAAAGTTTAGATGGTGGAGCCACTTGGAATTATGCAGATAATGGTTTGCCTCCAACAGCTATTTGGGAAATGAAAATCGTGAATGATGAAGTCGTTTTAGCTACACACGGCAGAGGGGTTTGGTCTGTAAGTTTACCTGAGTTGGCAGGTTACGAACCACCAGCTGTACTATTAGGTCCACAAGTAAATATTACTGGAAATGGTTTCAATGGCTTAGTGAAAGGAGACGCTAATCTGCGATCTGCTTATGATTCAACAATCGTAATCGTATCTGCTCAATTAGATGACGAAACCTTGGCCTTCGAATCTTTCAGTATTGCAGGAAATGATAGTGCAATGATTAGTCCTTTTGAATTAGCTTTCGATTTAGAAACGGATACCATTGTAGAAGCAATAGTAGAGATAACTTCTTATCTCGATGGAGAGTCGTTGAGCAGTCAATCAACAACACTTATTTATGACGTAGATGAAGAAGCTGTCCTATCTTATACAAACGATTTTAATGAGGGTCAGTCCGATTTTGCTCGATTAGGCTTTAACATCTTTACAGCAACAGGTTTTGACGATCCCGGTTTACATTCACCACACCCTTACCCAGGGTTCAACCAAGAATTTATAGCAGTCTTCCAAAAACCAATCGAGGTAAGTGCCGAAAATGCGGTATTTACGTTTGATGAAGTCGTTTTAGTAGAAATTGGGGATACGGACGAATTTGGTTCTCCTAATTTCTATGACTTCGTAACGGTTGAAGGTACTACTGATAATGGTCAAACATGGACTACTTTAGACGGCTACGACTCAAGTAGAAGTCCAGAATGGACAGCTGCCTATAATAGTGGAGAAAGTGGCAGTAGTGATTTGATTCAAAATCATGCTATCAACTTAAATGAGTTTTATGCAGCAGGCGATGTTGTTTACCTTCGTTTCCGCTTAGTTTCTGATCCTTTTGCTGAAGGTTGGGGTTGGATGATTGATAATATAGCTTATAATGCAGGAATTGTAGCAGTAGAAGAATTACCAGCTACGGTAGCACCACAAAATCATCCAAATCCTTTTAGTGAATCAACTGTTTTACAATATACTTTATCACAAAAAAGCGAAGTCAATGCGGCATTGTACAGTATGGACGGAAAGCGTATCCGTACGATTCTACAAGCTACACAAGGAGCAGGGTTGCATACATACCATGTCAATACTGCTAGTTTGGAAAGTGGCATTTATTTCTGTCGATTTAATGTAGATGGAAAGGAAAAGACGCTGAAGTGGATCAAACAATAAGCTCATAATACAAAAAAATTATAAAAATATAAGGCGATTTCATTTATGGAATCGCCTTTTTATTTTCTTCGTACTATGATAAAAGTATAGGCTTACATTGGGCTATGAAGGAACGTCTGTGATCAATTTTCCGTTAATGATTAAAAGTGGTTATTCTATTTTTTTTCTTATTCAAGTCTTTCTAGTACTCGAGTGCTACGGTACCGACACAGATGGGCAGGTAGGCAAAAAAGGGCGATATTTCTTGCCGATAGCTATCGGCACAAGACTAGAAATCCATATTTGCTGGTCTCCTGACCAGCGTTGTCGTCAGGAGACGACTTTAATATGAGGTTCAAGTCTGGAGACTTGAACCATCGAAATTATTCTATTTTTTTTCTTATTCAAGTCTTTCCAGCACTCGAGTGCTACCATACCGACACAGATGGGCAAATGCTTAAAAAGTGCCTTTAGGTACTTTAGATTGGTAGAAATAACGTAGAATTGACCGTTCTGAATGTGCCTTTAGGTACATTATATAATATATATTGCACCTAAAGGCG
>CALDTJ010000368.1 GCA_937924145.1 uncultured Saprospiraceae bacterium | reverse complement strand
GATGAAACAGGAGAAATGGCCTATGCCCGATATGGTCAGCATGTTTTACCATTTATGAAAAAAGTAAACGCTCGCCTATTGTGGAGAGGAACCGTTCATAATACGGTTATCGGAGATACAGAAGGAACGCCACAAGTTGTGCTATTGGTGGAATATCCATCTATTCAAAACTTTATCAAAATGACAACAGATCCAGATTATCTTGAAGTGGCTAAAGATCGTACCTTAGGTTTAGAATATGGAGGATTAATGGCATCTACGACTGATTATAATGGATTAAAATCTAAATAAGGAGTTTAGAAATAAATAAACATTTTACAAAACGACAAAACCAACAATCATGAAAGTATTTGTACTAATTACCGCTGTAATTGAAATTTTAGCAGGTGCAGCTATGTTATTTGCACCACATCTAATACCTGACTTTGCCAATGCTGATGCACTTTCAACAACCTTATCCAGAATGTATGGCGCAGCAGCAATAGGTCTAGGCTTTTTTGCCTTTCAAACGTGGCAGCATACGCGCAGCCAAGTCATGCAAAATGCATTTCTACAGACCTTTTTAGTATTTCATATTGGAGTGTCCGTAGCGGCTTTTTGGGGATATAGCAACGGTGGTTTTAAAGACCCAGCCGTTTCGATTTTACATTTAATTCTAGCTTTAGTAACAGCTTATTTTTTATTCAAAAAAAGAACAGTGGCAGGAGATAATGCTTAAAATAAATTGTAATTTTAAACACCCTTTTCGCCATTTTGTTAATCTATGGTATTGAGAGGATAGAATAGAGACCATTTCGCAAGCGAAATTGAGAGGATAGAATAGAGACTACTTACATGTAATAAATAATCTTAAAAAAATAGAGTATATGGCATTAATGAGATTTTTTAAAACGCCAAAGAATCAAAAGTTTGACTACAAACCAAGGTATTGGGACCCTAAAAAAGAGGCGTTAGAAGAGCGATTAGGTAAATATAAAGAAGAAAATAAAGGCGATGCCGAAGCTGTAAAAAAACGACTAAAAAGGGGCATAAAAGGAAAGGGAGCTAGTTTGGACTTTAGAAAAACTAGAGAAATTCGCACGAAAGAATTGCGGCGCTCTAATCGGGTGTTGTTAATCACCGTTGTCGTATTAGCATTATTGAGTTATATTCTCTTCGAAGTTTACTTAACAGAAATTGTTAATATGATAGAATAAGAAACTAGTACTCGAAACCTACAATCTTCTATTGTCTGATGGCGTTTTTATTTTTACTTTTGAGCAATATGTACTGACAAGTGTAAGTGCGTATTATTTTAATTTAAACAAACGAGTAAAAAAGAAAAGAGTATATGGCTGACGTGATACAACTTCTACCTGATTCTATAGCCAATCAAATTGCGGCAGGAGAAGTTATTCAACGTCCTGCCTCTATGGTGAAAGAGTTATTGGAGAATGCCATCGACGCGGGAAGTACGAGTATCAAATTAATTGTCAAAGAGGCAGGCAAAACACTCGTTCAAGTGATAGATAATGGCTGTGGGATGTCTGAAACAGATGCTCGAATGTGCTTCGAAAGACACGCCACTTCTAAAATAAGAGAATCCAAAGATTTATTTGCTATTCGGACGATGGGTTTTCGAGGAGAAGCCTTAGCCTCAATTGCAGCGATAGCGCAAGTAGAGATGCGTACACGGAGGCAAATAGACGAATTAGGCACCAAGATTGTCATGGAAGGCTCAGAACTTAAAATACATGAGCCATGTCAGTGTGTGACGGGAACGAACCTTTCTATTAAAAATCTTTTCTACAACGTTCCTGTAAGAAGACGTTTTCTAAAATCTAATACCGTTGAAATGCGCCATATCATGGACGAGTTTCAGCGAGTAGCGATTGCCAACCCAGATATTTTCTTTTCCTTACATCATAATAATTCAGAAGTTTTTCACTTACCAGCAGGGAATCTTCGGCAACGATTAGTCGGCATTTGGGGGACCAATGTCAACAAAAAGTTAGTGCCGCTAACGGAAGAAACAGATGTCATCAAGATTTATGGCTACGTAGGAAAGCCTGAATTTTCTAAGCGAACAAGAGGTGAACAGTTATTTTTTGTCAATAATCGTTTCATCAAATCTGCCTATTTGAATCATGCGGTCATGGCAGCCTATGAAGACCTATTACAAAAAGATACTTATCCACTTTATGCTATTTTCATAGAGATGGACCCTGATAGAATTGATATTAATGTTCATCCGACTAAGCAAGAAATAAAGTTTGACGATGAGCGGTTGGTTTATAATTATTTAAAAGTAGCTGTTCGACATGCTTTAGGCCAAAATAGCATCACACCGATGTTAGATTTTGATCGAGAAGTCGGTTTATCACAACCAACTTTAGCCTCTTCTTATGGTAGTCGAGTCAATCAAAATCAAAGTGCTGGTAGTCAAAATAGCAACTCAAACAGTAATTTTTCTGCCCCAAAACCTGCTGATACCAGCGGCGGACGGGATAATAATAATTTGAAGAACTGGAGAAAATTATATGATGGCTTAGAGATGTTTGATGATGATGAAACGGAGGGAGGAGAAAGCATCGAAGACAAAGAAAATAACGAGGGATCGATTACCATTGAAAGTGCCTGGTCGAATGTACCAGAAATGGATGATTCTGAAAAAAGCTTTTCAGCCAATCAAAAATCTCCTTATCAAATTCATAGTCGGTTTATTGTCAGCCATATCAAATCTGGCTATTTGCTCATTGACCAACAAGCAGCACATGAGCGGATTTTATTCGAGCAATATTTATTTATGCTCAAGGACCAACAAGCACCGACGCAAAAAGAATTATTCCCAAAACCAGTTACGGTAACACCATTACAAGCCCCTATCTTAAGAGAAATTTTACCTCAAATAAATATTTTAGGGATTGACATTCAAGAAAAAGAAGAAGGGCTATTTGTAATTCATGGGATGCCAGCAGACTGGCGAGGAACTACGGACGAGCAAAAATTAGTAGAAACATTACTACAGCAATATGAATCTAATCTTGATTTAGACTTAGGGGTTGACGAAAAAATTGCTAGTTCTATGGCAAGAAGTGCAGCTATTAAAAAAGGGCAATCGCTAACCATTCCAGAAATGAAAGAGTTAATTGACCAACTTTTTGCCTGCGAAACTCCTTTCAAAAGCCCATTTGGTCGAAATTGTTTCATAACTTATGATCTGGATGAACTAGATAAGATGTTTTCTAGTTAAGTTTGGGAATGATTATTTAATCCTATAAAAAATTATGCAAAGATTTACGGGCGTAGTTAAGCACCTCATTATCATCAATGTATTATTCTTCCTTGCTAAGCAAGCACTATCTTTAGATTCATTTGCTTTGCGTTTTCCAGAAGTTGATAGCTTTCAGCCTTATCAAATCATAACGCACATGTTTATGCACGGAGATTTAATGCATATATTATTCAACATGTTTGCCTTGTGGATGTTTGGTAGTGCAGTAGAGTCTGTATGGGGACCGAAAAAGTTCTTAATATTCTATCTAATAGCTGGCTTAGGAGCAGCCTTTTTTACTATCGGTATAGAATATTATCAGTATTATAGTGACCCGCAAACTTTTAGATATAGTCTAATGGTTGGTGCATCAGGCGCAATTATGGGCGTATTAGTGGCTTTTGGCATGTTATTTCCAAATGCAGAATTGATGTTACTCTTTTTCCCTGTTCCTGTCAAAGCAAAATATTTTATCCCTGTAATTGTTGGAATGGATATATTTTCAGGGCTAACAGGGGTTTCTATTTTCAGTCCGAGCAATACTGCTTATTGGGCACACGTTGGAGGAGCACTGGCAGGATTAATAATGGTTTTGTTTTGGAAGAAAACACAATTCAATAATAATCGTTGGAATTAGAGTATCACGGACTTTAGTCTGTAAGCCCATTAAAATACTCTATTTTAAAGTTAAAAATAATACAGACGAAAGTCTGTGCTACTAAGGAAAAAACGGATTAAGCAATGTTAGATTCAATATGGAAAGACATTAAAAAAGAATTTTCTTACGGCAATATGGTCACTCAGATCATTTTTGTGAATGTAGGCTTTTTCCTATTTGTCTATTTAGTGAAACTGATTTTGAGAGGCGTTCATGGAGGAGATCCTTCCTTTGATGTTGCCTTTGAAAAATTCTCTAACTTCCTTTCGTTATCTGGCGATATTGTTTTCGATTTGACACACCCTTGGGTGTTCTTCACCCACATGTTCCTTCATTTTGGCTTCTTTCATATTCTTTGGAATATGCTTTTTCTTTATTGGTTTGGTAGAATAGTCGGTGATTTCATTGGCAATCAAAGAGTATTACCACTTTATATTTTAGGAGGTTTAGCAGGTGCGGTTTCCTACGTCGTTTTTGCCAATGTTATTGGAGATACCAATAGATTTGCTTACGGTGCCTCTGGTGCGGTCAATGCAGTCATTGTAGCTGCCGCAGTCATTTCTCCAGACTATATCATTCGATTACTCTTTTTTGGCGATGTCAAGTTAAAATTCATTGCAGCTATTGTCGTATTAATGAGCATCATGGGCATAGCGGATATGAGTAATACGGGAGGGAATATTGCCCATTTAGGTGGCGCATTATTCGGTTGGTTCTTTATTTTAAAATTGAGAGAAGGGACAGATTTATCTACAGGCGTCAACAAAGTAATGGATAAGATTACCAACTTTTATAGAGGCATTCCAGAAATGTCAAAAGCTAAGACTAGAAAAGGTCCAAGGATGGCCTATAAAAATCCAAATAAAAAACAGCAAGCAAAGGGCAACGCAGCCTCAGATACCGTAGATCTTTCGCACCAAGAAAAAATTGATACGATCTTAGACAAGATCAAACAGTCGGGTTATGAAAGTCTAAACGCTGAAGAAAAAGAATTTTTATTCAACGCTAGTAAAAAATAATCACCCTAAGTAAATCTGACTTCCTCACTGGATGGAAAAAACGTTGCGCGGGCTTAACCTGCTACTCATTTGTCTCACCTTTCTTTGTTATTTGTCTCCTTTTGTAGACCCATCTTCCTTTTGGGTATTTTCTATTTTTGGAATGGCTTATCCTTGGCTATTATTATTTAATATGCTATTTGTTCTGTTCTGGATCTTTTCTCGAAAATGGTATTTCCTGTTTTCTGTGGGTTGTATTATACTCGGTTGGAATCATTTCCAAAGTTTTGTAGGACTAAATACGCCCTTACCTAAAAATAAAGAAGAGATAACAATCATGACTATGAACAGCATGAGCTATTATAATTTGAAGGGTACAACAAAGGAGCGGTTCGATCAAACAATCAACAATGTTAATCCTGACATTATTGTTCTACAAGAGACCAGTAATCGTTTTCAACTAATTAGTAAAAAAGACTATCCGCATCTCCACAAACCAAAGAACAAATCATTAGCGATATATTCTAAGTACCCTTTTGTTAATAAAGGGAACATGAACATAGGAAATACTGCCAATGGATGTGTCTTCGCAGATATTAAAATTAAAGGCAAAGAAATTCGAGTTTACAATGCGCATCTACAATCTAATAGAGTATCTAGAGATGCCAGCAAGTTAAAAAAAGAAGGAGATTTACAGAAAAAAGAAACTTGGCAAGGTATCAAGGGAATGCTAGGAAAATTTGTAAAAACAGCTGCTATTAGATCCGACCAAGCCAAAGAAATTGTTAGTCATTTGAAGAAGAGTAAGCATCCTGTGGTAGTCTGTGGAGATTTCAATGATACGCCTTTGTCTTATACCTACCAGTTGTTCTCCAATGTGTTAAAAGATGGGTTCAAAGAACGAGCAGCAGGCATAGGAACAACCTACGGAGGAACGATCCCCGTACTTCGGATAGATTACATTTGGACGGATCCAAAATTTCAGGTGAATAGTCATAAAATTATACGAGAGAACTTTTCGGATCATTATCCAGTTATTAGTAGGATTCAACTATAAGGAGCGGTTATTTTAAGGTTATTAGAGGTTATTAAGGGTTATTGCCAAAATAGATCGAAATCCTATTTATCGTTGAAACAATAAGCCATTTTTCGTCGTCTATAAAATCTTTAGCTTTGCGCTTTATTTGATTGATTCTTAGTTGATTACTTATTTTCAAATATCAGTCAAATCTTAATTATTCATAATCAATAATTCATAATTAGCATGTCTGCTCAACTAACGGTTCACAACAGTTTAACAAGACAAAAAGAAATTTTTAAACCTATCAACGAAGGTGCTATCGGCATGTATGTCTGTGGTCCAACCGTTTATAGTGATGTCCACTTAGGAAATTGTCGAACTTTTGTCAGCTTTGATGTCATCTATAGATACTTATTGCATCTTGGGTATAAAGTCCGTTATGTGCGAAATATCACCGATGTAGGGCACTTAGAGGGCGATGCAGATACAGGCGCAGAAGATAAGATTTCTAAGAAGGCACGATTGGAGCAAATCGAGCCGATGGAAGTTGTGCAAAAGTACATGAATGGCTTTCATGACATGATGGCGGTTTTCAATACAAAAAAACCTAGCATTGAACCAAGAGCAACTGGGCACATTGTCGAGCAGATTGAAATGGTACAAGAGATTATTGACAATGGATATGCTTATGAGAAAAATGGTTCAGTCTATTTTGACACCGTCAAATTAGCAGGCGAGGGAGATAAATATGGTAAGTTATCAGGTAGAATCATCGAAGACTTATTGGTAGAAACAAGGGATTTGAAAAATCAAGATGAAAAGCGACATCCTTCTGATTTTGCCATCTGGATCAAAGCAGCGCCAGAGCATATCATGCGTTGGAACTCACCTTGGTCAGTGGGATTCCCAGGCTGGCACTTAGAGTGTTCTGCTATGAGCACTAAATATCTAGGGACTAATTTTGATATTCATGGAGGTGGAAATGATCTAAAATTCCCGCACCACGAGAATGAAATTGCTCAAAATTACGGCTCTTGTAACTGCGAACCAGCAAATTATTGGTTACACACCAATATGCTTTTGATGAATGGTAAGAAGATGTCGAAGAGTGTAGATCCAGAAACTGGCATCTCAAATTCTATTGCACCAGAGGAGTTATTCACGGGCGACAATCCAAATATTTCTAAAGGGTACAGCCCAATGGTTGTCCGTTTTTTCATGCTACAATCTCACTATAGAAGTACCTTAGATTTAACGGATGCGGCTTTAGCTGCTGCTGAAAAAGGCTATCGACGACTAATGGAAGGTAACAAAATATTGCAAGCCTTAGCTCCTTCAAAGAATAGTACGGCAGGTGATCTAGACAAAGAAGTAAATGATTTAATTCAGTCTGCTAACGATGATATGAATGATGACTTCAATGCACCTAAAGCAATGGCTCGGTTATTTGAGTTAGTCTCAAAAATTAATGGTTTAAAAGATGGACATTTATCTATAGATCAAATTACAGCAACAACAATCGAAAAACTAAAAGCGACTTTCAATACTTTCATTTTTGAAATTTTCGGATTAAAAGATGATACCTTATCAAGTGGTGGAAATGGAGAATTCGAAACGTTAGATGGTTTAATGCAAATGGTCATTAAGATTCGTCAAAGTGCTCGTCAAAATAAGGACTGGGGAACAGCTGATACGATTAGAGATACCTTAAAAGAATTGAAGATCCAATTGAAAGACGGAAAAGAAGGGACTGCTTGGTCAAAAGAATAATCACGATACATTAGCAGAATGTAAAAAGGGTTTTAGTCATTGCAACTAAAACCCTTTTTATTTTAAAAATTATTATTCGAAAAAAATCAACTAATAATTTTATAATCAATCAACTAAACTACTGTACTGGCGCATTAGCAGTTGCCTCTACGTTTAAAACTAAAGCGATATCATTACTGATAACTTTGTCCTTAGCTAATCCAACAATAGAACCTGAACCATACTCGATGCCCCATTGAGTTCTATCAATAACGAAAGAAGGAGAAACTGCCGTTAATTTATTCTCAACGATAGCCACATTAGCAGGAATCGTAATACTCTTAGAAATACCTTTTAAAGTCAAGTTGCCAGTGATATTGTGAGTAACATCAGCTTGTCCTGTTACTGGAGTAGCTCCTGTCATTACAAAAGTAGCAATTGGGTGTGCAGCAACGTCAAAAAAGTCAGCATTTTTTAAATGTCCTTCTAATTTTTCCTTGCCCTTTCCTGCTTCTAAATCTGTATTTGTAATTGATGCCATATCAATAGTGAATTGACCACCAATAATTTTATCTCCTTTTGCTCTAATATCTCCTAAAGCAACGTTGATCGTACCTGAGTGAGAACTAGTTCCTACAACTTTTGAACCTGTCCAGTTTAAAGTTCCTTTATTCAAGTTATAAGTAGCTATGTCTGCATTTGTAGATGCAGTTGGTGCAGGTTGAGCTGCAGGAGCAGGAGTTTGAGCGTCTGTAGCTTCTACTTTCTGACCTTCAGGGCTACCTCCACAGGCTACCAATAAGAATAGAAATAAAAATGATACTAAATTAATAGTAGCTTTCATTGTTTGAAATTTAATGATGAGATAATGAATGATGAATAATTATCATTTTTTGAAAATACCGCAGTCGATTTGATTTTCGGCTTTCTTCTAAAAAAAGAAAACTAAAACGGAAACGGCTATTTGACGGGATCTATCAAAAAACTTTAATAATGTTATAACACACAAAGGTAGTGGGTTTCTTTGATTAGGTAAGAAGAAATAGGATTTTTTTGTGGTGAATTAGTGGGAAAGTAGTAGTCAGCTCTTTTATTTTTGGTTTAATTCATCCAAAAATTCAATTGTTTCAGAAAGATTGGTAAGCACACTACAATTATCCGTAGAGACTAGCTTTTGACTAATCACTTGATAACCAGATAATAAAATTTGAGCATCTGGGAAAGTAGTGGTCAATGTCTCAACATAATTCTTCACGGGTGGCTTGGTAAAAGTCTCAGAGATAATAGCATAGATGTATTCAGGTTTATGAATCTGATAAGCATCTTTTAAATCCGTCAAAGAGATATAGTTACCAATATAAATAACCTTGAATTTTCGAGATTTCAAGATATAATGCATGAAGAGTAGACTCAATTCTTGACTTTCTCCCTCAGGTAAGTAGATGAGAAACTTTGGAATGTCTTTTCCTTGAGCAATCGGCTCATTATTGATAGCAGCAATAATTTTTTGCCGAATCAAATAACTCATGAAGTTCTCTTGCACTGGATTGATCGAGCCTGTTAGCCACAATAAACCTAATTTGTCTAAAAAAGGATAAATAACCTCAATCATTGTTCGCTCAAACCCCAATTGTTGAATATTGGTAGAAATAATTCGATCAAACTTGAACTCATCCATTTCAATCATAGACAAGGTCAGCGCATCTAATTGAACATCATTCTCAAAATTAATCTCTGATATTGCTGCTACCTTTTCCAAAATTTCCTCGTCTGCCATTTTTGCAATCTTAGAAATCTTAATCCCATTTTTATTCAGCAAAGCAATATTCAGCAATAACTTTAAATTCTGATCCGTATAATAACGAATATTGGTCTGTGTACGACCAGGTTCGATAATACCGTAGCGTTGCTCCCAGATACGAATTGTATGAGCCTTTATACCTGAAAGTTTTTCTAAATCCTTAATAGAGTAGACCGCCACTTTTTTACCGTTATAATGAAATGAATTTATTTTAAGAAAATGACAATTCTAAGTTTAAACATGATTTTAGCTACATTGTTTAAATAAATGCCACAAAGCTTAAACAAAACTACAAGGTAAAGTTGTGTTCTTTAATTATTTTTCGTAAAAATTTACTAAAGTTGACATAAAAATGGCTTTAACAGCTTATTTATACTGCTTTCCGTGCTTAATTATCAAATCTACATCCTGTAATAAACTAATATGGCGCAACACATCTCCCTTTACTGCAATGATGTCCGCATACTTTCCTTCACTAATTGTACCAACTTCTTTATCTACGCCCATATATACAGATGGCCAGTAAGTGGCAGACTTAATCGCAAGTAGTGGATCATAACCAAGATGGTTTACCCAAACATCCAATTCATTCCAAGTAGATTGGCTATGAAATTTCATAGGAATACCACTATCTGTACCAATCATTAGAATTACTCCAGAGTTGGCTAGTTGCTCAAATTTTCTTTTTAAAGTAGGTTTTCGATAAGGCGTAATTTGAAAATAGCCCAATCGCCCAGGGTAACGGATCGACTGCTTAATGTCTTGTATAATTGAATCTGGCAAACCCAAATGCCACGAATCATTATCTAAAATCTCTGGATTGTCTCGAGTATACTCATAATTCCAAAGTCCTTCAATCGTTGGTGTCCAAAAAAGTTTCTTCCCAGAAGCTGTTCGTTCTTTAATCATTTGCATGACATCCGCAGGATATTCTGGCGCAGTCGCATGACCTGTATGCTCAAAATTGTCAATACCAGCAATCAATCCTCGTCGAATTTCTTCTGGTCG
>CALDTJ010000367.1 GCA_937924145.1 uncultured Saprospiraceae bacterium | reverse complement strand
GTTTTAAAAATTTCGGTGCCCGCCGATGTTTAGTTCCTTGCTCATAGGCATAAACGATTTCTAATAAAACTGGCTCACTCCACGCTCTCCCAAAGAAAGACAACCCAACTGGTAAGTCATCTACAAATCCCATCGGTAAAGTGATATTAGGGTAACCAGACATCGCAGCAGGCGAAGAACTCCCCAAGTGAAATTTATCCCCATTTTCGTGATCTGTTTTCCAAGCGGGAGAACCTGTTGGTGCAATAATGGCATCTAAACGATGTTCGTCCATCACTCGGTCAATGCCTTTTTCTTGGCTTAATTCACGCATCGTCTCCAAAGCTTCCTTATATCCCTTACTTTCTAAGTCTCCTTTCGCTTGCGCCATTTCTAAATATTCTTGCTTATAAAAAGACATTTCTATAGCATCATTTTTATTAAAGGCAATCAGTTCTTCTAAATTTTTAATGGGTGCATTTTCACCTAAACTGGCAAAATAATGATTCAGTCCATCTTTATACTCGTAGAGCATCACTTCAAAAGAAGCACGTCTTGCGGCAGGCTCAAATATTTCTTCTATTTCAATAATCTCCGCACCTTGGCTTTTGAGGTAATCGACCGCCTGCATCGTCAATTTATCAACTGATTCCATTTTGCCGAAAGGCTTTTTATACAATCCTATGCGCTTACCTTTGATGCCATCTGCTTTCAAAAATTGCGTATAATCTTCGTAGGATTTACCTGAACTTGCACTGGTCTTGCTATCTTTTTCATCTACGCCGACCATTGTGCCTAAACCTATTGCAGCATCTCTAACTGTTCGAGCCATTGGCCCTGGTGTATCTTGGGTAAACGAAATTGGAATTATTCCAGATCGACTCAACAAACCTACGGTCGGTTTAATCCCCACAATTCCATTTGCAGAAGATGGACAAACAATCGAACCGTTGGTCTCTGTACCAATTGCTAATATGGTTAAATTGGCAGAAACAGCCGCTCCCGAACCAGAACTAGAACCACAAGGATTTCGATCCATGATATACGGATTATGCGTCTGCCCTCCTACTCCACTCCATCCACTACTAGAATTTTCTCCTCTAAAATTGGCCCATTCACTTAGATTAGCTTTGCCTAAAATAACGGCACCTGCGGCTCGTAAACGTGCTGCGACCCAACTATCCATTAAAGGTTGTGATCCTTTTAATGCTCGGCTACCAGCAGTTGTTTCCATTTTATCATGGGTGTCTATATTGTCTTTTAGCAATACTGGGATGCCATGCATTGGACCTCTAGATTTTCCTGCTTTTAGTTCAGCATCTAAACTTGCAGCGATTGTTAAGGCATCTGGATTCACTTGAATCACGGCATTGAGCATGGGGCCACTATCGTCTATTGACGCAATCTGATCTAAATAGGCCTGCGTCAATTGAACGATGGTGAGTGATCCGTCTTGAAAAGCCTTCTGAGCTTGCTCAATGGTGTATTCATTGTAAATAAAATCATATTCTGCGGGTATCGTCGTTGGTTGCTCTTGCTCTATTTTTATTGGTGTTTGACAAGCATTTATAGTTAAAAAGCTAACTATTAGACAAAGCAGTTGAAAATTATTTTTCATTACTATTAGGTAAAGGTTATAGAATCTGGATTATGTATTTTTGTAGCGTAAAAGCAAAATGGAAACGCTTTTATCCTATCATTTTTGGATGAAGATACAAAAAGATTTCAATGAAGATAATTAAAGGAGGCTTGTTAATCCTCAATTTGATATTAATATTTGCTACTTTTGGTGCCTATGCTGCCCCCTATATTCCTCCCACGTTAGCTACTATTTTTCCAGTCTTAGGCTTACTTAGCGTTGGTCTACTATTTGGTAATCTGGCTTATGCTATTTTCTGGTTTTGGGTCAAGCCCAAATTTGCAATAGGGTCTTTATTGACTTTATTAGTCGGTATTCCATTCCTACAAAATATGTATGCTTTTCAAGGACCGTCAAAGAAATCTGGCACCTTAGAAACATTACATCTCGGTACCTACAATACGCAATTTTCTAAACCCTTAATCCATCAAAACGAATATTCTGTTGAAGAGATGGAAGAAAAATTTGATGTTTTTTTAAAAGAAATTAGCTATCTAGACATTCTAGGAGTGCAAGAATGTGGTTGGCGGACTGCTGCACATATCACAAAATCAATCCAGTTTCCCTATACTCATTTCATCGACAATATTTATACGGGTATTTACTCCAAGCATCCGATTGTCAATAAAGGTATCGTAGATTTTGGACAGCGGATTAACAAATGCCTATGGGCAGATATAGCCATCGAACAGGATACTATTCGTTATTACGTTGCCCACTTAGAACCTAATCGGTATAACGGTATCGTGCCACTTGTACATGACCAAGAAAAAAAAGAAGTGATTGATATTTGGAAACTGGTCGGCATTGCTCAACACCAATCTATTTTTACCAATAAAAGAAATGAACAAGCCCAATTAATTCGCGCACATCAAGCCAAAAGTCCTTACCCTAGTATTATCTGTGGAGATTTCAATGATATTCCGCAAACTTATACTTACCAGACAATTAGTAAGGGGCTGAAGGATACTTTTTTGGAAAGTGGAACGGGTCTTGGAACAACTCATGGCGGTTTGGCACCTGCTTTAAGGATTGATTATATTTTGGTGGACAATCGCTTTTCTGTTACGAATCATCAGGTTCATCAAGTGCCTTTTTCGGATCATTATTTTGTGGAGGGGGAAGTGCAGTATTAGGTAGGTTTAGTCCTTCCAGCACCTGGAGTGCTACGGTACAATAGCCGTAGATGTAAATCTACGTAAGAAATAGGGAGCAATGGCTAATTACGAAGTAGTTGAACTACTCCGTAGTTCTGGGAGATATTGACCACTTACCAAACCCAGCATTTCATACTGGGCTAATCATGTTTGACTACTTCGTAGTCTTTTTTGCGTAATATCAGTTATATAATGAAAAGGCACTTTATAAGCTTTTGTCCATCTATGGCTGTATGGTAGGGTCATAAAGGATGGAGTCATTAAAGAAGCGAAAAACGAAATCTACCTTAAAAAAGTAGGATTTATTTTTGCTTTTTTTGATAAAATCGAAAAGTGTCAGTTAAGAGAACTGTAAAATTTTAAACAAATATTTATTTTACTAAACTATTTTTAAAAAAATATCGTTCTAATTGAGTAGTTTTGTTACTCAATTAACAAATTATCTAATATGATTAGCGACTTCAAATAAGGTATTATTCCTTGTATTATTGCTACTATTTCACCTAGAACATAAAAATACAGCCTAATAAAATGCTGGAAACCTTGATTTCATCAAAAACTCGAATCAAATTATTACTCAAATTTTTTTTGAATAGTAAGATGACGGCCTACCTTAGAAGTTTGGAGGGCGAGTTTGGGGATTCCACCAATGCCATTCGTTTGGAATTAAATAGGCTGGAAAATGCAGGTATGTTGTCTTCTTTTATGGACGGAAACAAAAAGATGTTTACCGCCAACACGAAACATCCGCTCTTTGGTGAAGTGCATAATATTCTGCTCAAGCATATTGGGATTGACCGCCTAATTGAGGGAATTGTCAATCGACTTGGAGCTGTCGAACGGGTTTATTTAAGTGGACAGTTCGCCAAAGGGTTGGATAGTCCGATTATTGACATTATCCTAATTGGAGCTATTGATCAAGCTTATTTGATTCGATTGATTGGAAGGATTGAGCCAATTATTAAGCGAAAAGTTCGTTATCTAATCTATCAGCAAGAAGATTTTACGGACAGCTTAATTTCTACTTTTGATCCTAGCCCAGTCCTATTATGGGTGGCAGATTAGTTTTTGACATAAAACATTGACTTAAGTTACGAGCAAATAATTTATGCTCTAACTGAAAGATATATTTTGATATTTGACTTGACAATCAAATCATCATTTTTAAAAATGCATCTAAATATTAAGACCCGCCTGAGCGAGTTATTTCTTTGAAATACTCGTTTGGGCATCTTTTTTTGTGTACAGGCGATTTTCTACCAATTGGTAGACAAGCAATTGCCTAATTAACTACTGACTAATGACCAATGACTATTTCGTACACCCTTCCTCCGTGGTAGATGAAGGCGCAATTATTGGAAAAGGTACTAAAATATGGCACTTTTGCCATGTCTCTACCAATGCTCGACTGGGAGAAAAATGCAATTTGGGACAGAATGTTTTTATTGCAGGCGATGTCCAATTGGGAAATAATGTAAAAATTCAAAATAACGTTTCCATTTATACTGGGGTAACTTGTGGCAATGATGTATTTTTGGGTCCATCAATGGTTTTTACCAATGTCACCAATCCTAGAAGTGGCGTAAATCGAAGAGGACAATATAGTCGAACCCACGTTGGTCATGGCGCTTCTATTGGGGCTAATGCGACCATCGTTTGTGGACATGACATCGGAAACTTTGCCTTTATTGGTGCTGGTGCCGTTGTTACTAAAAATATTCCTGACTATGCTTTAGTCGTAGGAAATCCTGCTAAACAAATTGGTTGGATGAGTGAATATGGACATAGATTGGACTTTGATGATAGTGGTAAGGCGACCTGTCCTGAAAGTAAGGAAATATACAAACTAGAAGATGAAAAGGTAAGAAAATTAGGAAATTAAGAATGAAAACGGTAATCAGCTAGATACTGCCTTATTACCTTATAACCTCATTAACTTGTTTCCTCATTAATTACTACCTCGAAAAAATAGATAAACATGGCGAAAGCAGTTCAAGCTCCCGAAAACCATCTAGATGCGGAAGAAGCCAAATGGTTTGCGGTTTACACAAAGTACAAACGAGAGAAAGTCATTCGGACCGATTTGGAGCGACAAGGTATTCAGGCTTATTTGCCTATTCAAAAATTAACTCGAGTTTACGCTAGTAAGCGAAAAGTGGTCGAAATGCCGCTTATCAGTTGCTATATCTTTGTAAAAATTACAAAACCTGAGTATTTACGAGTATTACAAACGGAAGGCGTGGTCACCTTCGTAAAAATCGCTAAAAACCTTATTTCTATTCCTGAAAAGGAAATTGAAATTATGAAACAGGTTGTCGGTGAAGGTATACCCGTGACTGCCGAACCGAAGGGGATGCACAGAGGAGATGAAGTAGAAATTATCGGTGGTAGTCTGACTGGATTAAAAGGAACTTTAGTCGATAATCACGGAGATAAAGAAGTGATTATTGATTTAGACAATATGGGTTATTCTTTACGTATGACACTGGATGCCAAATACTTACGAAAAATATAATTAAAATATCCAAAGACTTCCCGTCACTGGATAATTTTGCATACAAAGCTATCCAATAACGAGAAATACTAGTTTCGATAACGTCTTAAAAAACCGTCCAGTAACAGAAAATTACTGGACGGT
The DNA here is from genome assembly GCA_937924145.1 of uncultured Saprospiraceae bacterium. Lineage (GTDB taxonomy): Bacteria > Bacteroidota > Bacteroidia > Chitinophagales > Saprospiraceae > JAFMDF01. Next base: position 16,628 of record CALDTJ010000367.1, on the reverse strand, counting down.
TTTCGTTAACACCTCTTCGAAATCATGGAGTTGTGTAAAAAGTCGAATTTATCAACAAATTATTATTCTTAATAAAATGTTTATCCTTGATTTTGATGGTTTTAAATAGGTCTAGATAATCAGATAAATAATTGATATAGCATTTATATATAATACCTAGTTACTCTTAAGACTAGTTTTGTCAACATCTAGATCAGTTATTCATCATTCCTACAGACAATTCCACTAGGTTGTACATTCGCCAATTCATCATTAGTTGGCTTTACATCGCCTAGATAAATAGTCATACGATCGGTATTTTTATCATAATCTCCATACAAAGTCAATTCTCCTCCCCCAGTAATATCTAAAGTACCAGATCCACTGCCATAAATAGTTTTATCCACCTTTTCATTGACATATCTCCAGCCATTCCAAACTCTTCTAGTTAGTCGATAAGTACTCGCAGAAGACAAGCGATAACGATACTTCCCTTGTTTCATTCTAAACCTAAAAGATTGTTCGCGTTGACCATCACTACTTAATTTGAAAGTATATTTATCGCCTCCCAAATATAAATCAACGGTTTCCGAGACTTGACTGTCCCCCAAACGATTACTAACGCTCACGATATACCGTTCTTCCGTTGGTTGAGGTCGCTGAGTTACCACTTCGGGTGGCCGATTTCCTCCGTTATTCGTACTCGAATTATCAGGGTTACTTGGTCTTCGGCCTGGGTAAACTTGTCGAATGTAAGCAACATCTGTAGTAGATAAACTTTGATTCATCCCAACTTGATATTGCCCGTTCGTCAAGCTGGAAGCAACTGGATAGTGCATAATAGAGTGAGGGTCATAGTTGGAAAACTGAGTAGCGTTTCTACTTGCTTTCTGAATCACATTTTGATAAGTCGTTCTTTGATCCCAGCCCTGTGTTAGTCGATAATGATTATAAACAGCTTGCTCGTCCCACGGAATTCCACCTGATGGATTTTGATGCTCGTGCAATAACCCTAAGGCATGGCCGAATTCGTGTAAAATGGTTCTTCGAAACTCATATTCAGGCGTTTGGTCGTTTAACCAGCCAAAATTCATCGTTGCTTCATTTTGTCCGACTTGCAACGATTGTTTGCCAATTACAGACCAAGAACTGCCATTTTGTTCAAAAGAAACGCGGATGTCGGCACGCCCTGAATTTACAAATTGGAAATTCAAATTAGCGTGTTGAGTCCATTGATTGGCATAGTACCTTACTCGATCTTGCACGTAGGCACTTCCTCCCATCAATTTGACCCGAATGGTACTACCATTCTCCCAATACAAACCATATTTGGGTTTATAACTAACGGCGCGGGAGGCGGCTTGTGGAATTTGTTGGTGGACAGATTGTAACGTCAATGGAGCGGCAGGCATTTCCGTACAAGTATGTATGGTTTGCGCCTGTGTGATGCCTGTGATTCCCAAAAGGAAAAACAGGATAGAAAGTAATCCTTTCATAACCTAGGGTTTTTGGTAAATGAATGAGATGGAGAAGGGTATTGAAAGTCCTTAGAGGTCATCAGAAGTTATTAGGCTTAAACTTATCACTTCGTAACTTTCTGGTTATAAAGCAATTATGTGTTCAATAGTTTTAACTCCTTATTTACTCCATAACTTTCCCCTCATCCTTTAAAGCATTTTTCGCAGCTTTGATTGTACATTCAAATAGGCATCGTGGGGATAAAATGAAATTATTCTAAAATATGTTGTGCGTGCATTTTTTTTTAACTTGTTGATAACGAACATTTAATGATTGTTTAATGGTTAGACGACATTATCCTATAATTAGAAAGGCACAATGTTAACAATCAATCAACCCTCGTAATATGTTTATTGGCAATAAAGGGCAATTCATATACAACGCTTTTTAGAAACACCCCTTACTATTTCCCCAACAATTAAAACTTTTTCCTAAAAATGTAGTAAATTTGACTTATACAAGTCTTCGGACTAAGAGAAAACTACATTTAAAAAACTACGGAAGGCTGGTAACGAAGGTAAGTATTAGTCTTTCGAACAGGAGCGGAAAGTATGAATATAGACATCACGCCTTACATTAAAGAACTACTTTTTGAAAATAATAACTTGGTTATTCCAGGCTTTGGTGCTTTGACTTTGAAGTATTCACCAAGCACCATTGACCATGTCCAAGGATTGCTAAATCCTCCTACCAAATCTATTCAGTTTGACGAAAATCTAGTCGTCAATGATGGCAAATTAATTGATATTATTCAGCAAAAACATCAAGTGACTACTGAAGAGGCAAATCGGCAAATAGCCAAATTTGTCAGTATCATGAGAGATCAATTAGATCGAAGAGAAATGGTCAATATTGCAGGGGTTGGTCGGTTGTATAAAGATTTTGAAAACAACGTTCAATTTATTCCTGACTCTACTAATTTTAATAAAGAGGCTTTTGGGCTTCCTACCGTCAATTTCTACCCAATATTAAGAGATAAGGTAACTGCTGATACCATTGTGCCTAGCGGATCTGCTAAGTCTTACCAATACACTAAGAAAAAATCTTTCTTGGAATGGTTCAAGGACTATTCAGAGGAGAATAGTTGGTTTCCGATTGCTTTGGTAGCTACAGGCTTCATTGTTTTAGGTGGCCTTTTGGCACCAAAACTAGGTCTTTTCAATAGTGCCGCGGTTGCTGATAAAAAGGTCAACGAAAGTCCTGCCATACCACCTACTCAAGAAACATCTTTAGCGGTGGATGAATTGCCTGACAATATTCCTGCCGAGGAAGATGCGGTTGACTATGCGGAGGATGAGGCATTAGCCAATGCAGATGAGGAAGATATCGTGGACACAGAAAGTAGCACTTTAAGCCCTAATCAAAGAATTGCAGTCGTTTCTGTCGGTATTTTTGGTAATAAAACAAATGCCCAAAAAAGAATCGAGCAAGTATACGATTATGGTTATGATGCCCTCCCAAATAAGTACATGAAAAATGGAAAACAATTGACTCAAATCGGCATACAATTCGCCTTCGAAACAGAAGAAGAGTATAAAGCAACGTTGAAACATATCCGTGAGCGATTTAAAGGGGCAAAGATGATCCGAAAAGAATAGATCAGTAATCTAGTCGAGCTACTAGGCTAACCACTTCTATGATGGAGGCTTTTCCCTAAAAATTGTCTGTACTTTGTAAAATACGTCCTATACATGACTTATCGACTTCAATGTCTTTCTTTCCTAAATTAAAAACGCTAAATTTGGTAAGAAGCTTTTATTTCTTTACCAATAGACTCGTTTTTTCATCAGTGAGTGACCGGTCTGTTAACTAAAACTACTTTTTTGCAGAGCATTACAGCAAATATATGCTTATTTTTATCTGTTTGGTTGTTACTCTCCAATAACAACTTATCTGCACAATCCGACCTATCTGCTACCTGCAAAACGCAAAGTCTCTTCCAACAACTCAAAAATTTAAGTAGTGATCATTTACTCTTTGGACATCAAAACACCACTTTCGAAGGTATTGGTTGGGAAGATAGGGGCGGTTTTGAAGATCGTTCTGATTGTTTGGAGTCTGTTGGTGATTATCCTGCTGTTTATGGTTTTGATTTTGTAAGAGGTTTTATTTTCCAAAGACATGCCATTAGAGCCAATGAAAGAGGGGCTATTGTGACTTTTAGTGACCACATGGACAACTTTAGGAACGGTGGGGATTCATGGAATACAAGTGGGAATACTGTCAAAGAAATCTTAACCGATAATAGTGCAACTCAATCAAGATTTATTTCTCACTTAAATCAAGTTGCCAATTTTATTAAAGGTTTAAAAGACAAAAATGGTGATTTTATCCCTGTTATCTATCGACCTTTTCATGAAAATACAGGAGATTGGTTTTGGTGGAGTAAAGAGTATTGTACCCCACAAGAGTACGTTGAGTTATGGCGTTTTACGGTTGATTATCTAAGAGATGTCCGAAATGTTCATAATGTTTTATATGCCTATTCACCTTCTGACCCTGCTTTCTTAGGGGGTTATGAAGCTCGTTACCCTGGCAATCAATATGTGGATATAGTAGGCTTTGATAGTTATGCGACGATCGCTTATCCAATGTTTTTAATAGCAAATGCTCAATTGGTTGTAGAATTTGCAGAAGCCCACGATAAAGTGGCAGCACTGACAGAATTTGGAGTAAACGGCGGTATTCAATTCGCTAACGAATCAGATTTTTTTACCAATACTTTTTTAGCAACCATAAAAAATGATCCTATTGCTCGCAAATTGGCCTATGCCCATACTTGGCGAAATGATCGGATTAATCATCACTGGGTCCCCTTGGATTCTGATAAAAATCATGCAGATTTTGTCAAATTTTATGAAGATGATTTCACTGTTTTTGAAGGCGAGCTACCAGACTTATATAATTGTAGTTTAGCTACTTCCTCAACCGAATACAAGGAACATCTAGCTGGTAAAATGGGCATCAAGATAAGCCCAAATCCTGTTTCGGACTATCTTCTAATTCAGTCTACTACGACCCGACCTGAAAATACTCTCCGTTTAGGTATCTATAATAGCATTGGCCAACTCATGATCAAAAAAGACAATTACATTCTTGGTAATCAGTTACTTATCAGTCACTTAGAAAAAGGAATTTACCTAGTAAAACTAATGGATATCAAGGAGAAAAATATTATCTCTGAGATTTTTATTAAACATTGATCCTTTACCTATTTTTTAGATTCAAGAAATTATCAGGGTGCTACAATTCAAAAATCCAGAATAAGCGTATATCTAAAAAATCATGCTCTTGCTCCTACAATTTCCTAGCTCCTTTCCCAATAATATAACTCGCCAAAAAGCTATAGGCTAAGATGCCCAATACAAAAATGATGAAGAAAATGGATTTATCGGTCATCAAAGCTAAGCCAGCCAATATACCCAATCCTATTGTTGCATAGGTCAAATTTCGGCGACCAACGGTTCCTTTTTCTGCAAAAAATATCCCTCCTATAGGGATCATCATTACAAATAATAATACCCCTAAGAGAAAAAGAATCCCAATCCCTCCAACTTCAATATCTTCCTCCCCTATTCCAATACTTCCACCTGTCACAAAAAACAGGAAAAAACTGAACAATGCCAATCCTCCTACCGATCCAACCAACGTAGATGCCAAAATTTCATCCTCTTCCAAGGCATGTTTTCCCAGCGGGTGTAATCTTAAAAACAAGTTAGAAATAGGCATAGCGATCCAAGAGGAGAACGCAAATAGGACATACGTAATAATCAAAGGCGTCATCATCATCGCCATCAAATCAGAAGTCTCAGCCAGTGCTAAAGCAACTCGATAAAGTGCATAAATACCGATGATAAAACCCCAACGATATTTTTGCTGGAGTTTACTCATCCATAGAAAATACTTCAAAACTCCACGGTATAGGATATTTTTAGCTTTGATAGATTCTCGCAAACCTGCTTTGGCATAAGCATTGGTGGCATCTAATCGGAGGGACTCTTTGAAATGTGTTGTCGCTTCTTCGTATTTCCCTCGTTCGATAGATACCCACCCTTTATTGGCATGGGCATAGGAACTCTGTGGAGCACGATGTAAGGCGTAATCCATTGTAGCTGACGCCTCCTCTTTTCGATTCAACTTGACCAATGCTCTTGCTCGAAGATTGATTAAAACCACCTCTTCGGGATCTAATTCCAGGCCATTTTCTGCCTCTTGCAAGGCCAAGGTCCAGTTTTCTTTATGGAAGGCTATTTGTGATTTTAATAGGTAAAAATCTGGATAGGTCGGATCTAATTGTTGCCCTAACTCTATCGTCTTCAAAGCATTTTCATACTGATTGTTATAAAATTGACAACGAGCTAAAATATAATAAATGGTAGGCGAGGCAGGTGCGTTTTGCACTGCTTGGTGTGCGTATATTAATGCATCCGATTTACGCTCTGTTTCAATGTAAACTTGTGCCAACATGGCCATCGCAAAAGGGTTGTTGGGATCGTGTGCCAGTAACTTAAAATATTCTTTCTCCGCATCGACATAGCGTCGTTGATGATATAGAATATTGCCTCTTTCGAGATGGTGAAACATTGAGTGAGGTAATTTTTAAATCTAAAACCTGCCAGATTGCTTATGCGAGCTGGTTAAAAATGATAAATTGAAAATCTAAAAGTAGGTTAAAACAACATCATTTTTAGATTTTCAATTTTAGATTTTAGATTTTAATCTTATAAAGAACTTGCAGCTCCTTCATCTAGCAACCAAGTTACCTCACCTTTAGCATTTCGCAATACTTGAGCAGGTAATACTTCTGGATTATATTCGCCTTCTAATACTTCTTTTAATACATCAGCTTTCTTCTTGCCTGCCACTAATAAAACAACAGCCTTAGAGCGGTTAAACATAGAACTGGTCAAAGTCAATCGCCATGGTTTTCCTTTGCCCATTTTGACTTCTCTTACCCGCTTTCTTACCATTCTAATGGCATCTGTACCAGGAAACATAGAGGCAATATGTCCATCTGTGCCCATTCCTAAATATGCCAAATCAAAAAACGGTTTAGTCGCCCCAAAGAAGACTTGAAATACCTGCGTATATGCTTGTGCAGCCTGTCTTGGTGTTTTCGAGCCATCCATTTTATAGACTTGTGACTTCGGTATATTTACTTTTTTTAGTAAAGTATCATAAATCATCCCATAATTGCTATCGTCATGTGTATCGGGTACACACCTTTCATCGCCAAAAAAAACATGACATTTTTTCCAATTTATCTGGTCCGAATATTCGGGAGTCGCTAAAAGTTGGTAAAGTGGCTGTGGTGTTTTCCCCCCTGAGAGGCAAACGGTAAATTTCTCTTTTTTCTTAATTGCTGCTTGAGCTTTTTCTACAAAAATATCGGCAGCGGTTTTGTAGAGATCTGCCTTCTTTTTGTGAATGTTAAGTGTTGGTTTGGTTATCATTAATTATTTTTTTTGCCAGTAATTTACTGATGCTTTGTTTTTAACATGGGAATACACCCAAGGGTTTCTTGGTAGTAGAAGTATTTAAGGTTATTTTTTGTTTAAATAGAGATGGAAAACCTTGTTTTAATTTAAAAAATTGAAGACTAAAAACGTTATGTTTAAAAGCTTTCAACAAAACTGAAGGTTTGACTAGGAAATGATTGAAAACTCAGACTTTCCTATCTCGCAAACATAAATATTTTCTGGATTTAACCCAATGAATAATGCTATTTTTTTCTGGATTTAACAATTGATATTTTTTAAGAGCATATTGTTAAGTTGATGCTGATGATAAGGTTACGAAATGATAAGGATAGCAATGCATACTTAAATTTACTAGAATCCTAATCCATTTATTATAAGCAACACGATACTATCCTAATCATTTCTATCTCATCACCTGTCTCTATAACTCTCGATAAGTAAACCAATGATAGCCATCTTTCGCTATCAATCGAGCTGCCGTCTGAGGTCCTTCTGACCCCGCATCATAATTAGGGAAGTAATAAGCTGGGTTCTTTTCCCAAGAATTTAGAATAGGCATCAATAAATCCCAAGCCTCTTCCACCTCATCCGAACGCATGAATAAAGTCGCATCAGCAGTCATCACATCATGTAATAAAGTTTCATAAGCCTCTGGTTGTGCATCCTCGTAGGTCTCACTGTAATTAAATTTCATCTCTACAGGGTTCAGCATCATATCTAACCCTGGACGTTTGGCTTGAAACCGCATTTTTATACCTGTATCTGGACTAATCGCTATCGTAATTCGATTGGGTCGAACCGTACTCGCTGTTTGCTCAGGAAAAACTTGGTGTGGCGCATTCTTAAATTGAATCGTAATGATGGAAGTCTTTTTTGGCATCCGTTTTCCCGACCGAACATAAAAAGGCACGCCCGTCCACCTCCAATTGTCAATATGAAATTTGACCGCAGCAAAAGTTTCTGTGTCTGTTTTTGGATTTTTGGTTACCTCTTCCCGATACGCTTTTGCCGCCTCTCCTTTAGACCAACCTTTTCCATATTGTCCTCTAACTGCATATTCCGCAACTTCGTCTTCCGAAATTCTTCTTATTGCTTTGAGTACATCGACTTTTCTATTTCTAATTTCGTCTGCCTTGAAAGATCCAGGAGGTTCCATTGCAACAAAACAAAGTAACTGCAATACATGATTCTGGATCATATCTCGCAATGCCCCCGACTTGTCATAATAACCTCCCCTGTCTCCTACACCTATGCTTTCAGATACAGTGATCTGCACATGGTCAATGTAATTATGATTCCAAATTGGTTCAAATAATAAATTGGCAAAACGGAAAACTAAAATGTTTTGTACCGCATCTTTTCCTAAGTAGTGGTCAATTCTATAAATCTGACTTTCGTCAAAATAAGTCGTTAATAAATTATTAAGTGATCGCGCACTTTCTAGGTCATGTCCAAATGGCTTTTCAATCACCAAACGGGTACATTCTGGATCGGTGCAAATGCCCGATTTCCCCAGGTTGGTCACGACATCGTCCATTAAAGAAGGCGCTATAGACAGGTTAAAAATAACGTTTGGATGTTCGCCCCACGCCTTTTCTATCTTCTCTATCTCTTTCCCCATTTTCAGATAACTCTTCTCATCGAAGACGTCACTTACTTGATAACGGACTGATTTAGAGAAGTTTGCCCAATCTTCCTTGGTTCCTTTTTGACGAGAAAAATCTGTGATTCCGCCAAATACTTTATCTCGATATTGTTTATCTGTAAACTTGGTTCGCCCCAATCCAATTATCACAAATTTTTCAGGCATGTGATTGTCCAAGTATAAATTATACAAAGCTGGAATTAATTTTCGATTCGTTAAATCGCCGCTACCGCCAAAGATAAAAATGATCGTTGGCTCTGGTTTGATAATGTTATTCATAACAGGATATTTTTAAAATCAGGAAGGTGTAACCCTTGGAGGATTTGAAACCCTCCAAGGGTTTTGCGATTAACTACCATTCATAATGAAAAGTACCGTCTTTATCTAATCGCTCAAAAGTATGCGAACCAAAATTATCTCTTTGCGCTTGTACCAAATTCATTGGCAATCTAGCACTTCTATAACTATCGAAATAAGAAATACTTGCCATTAGACAAGGGACAGGAATACCAACTTTGACCGCCTCTCCGATTACAGTTCTAGTATCTTTTTGGGTCTTATTGACGATCTTAGCAATACGTTCATCGACTAATAAATTCGCCAATTGAGGTTCCTTTTTATAAGCTTTTCTAAAATCTTCTAATAACTTAGCTCGGATAATACAGCCACCTCTCCATATTCTTGCTACGCCTTCCATATCCAAATTAAATCCATACTCATCTGATCCAGCTTTTAGCATTGCCATTCCTTGTGCATACGAAGAAATGAAAGCAAAAAGGGTCGCATTTTTAAGTCTTCTGACGAATGATTTTTGCTCCTTTTTAATCTTACCTTCTGGGCCTGTTAAAATTTCAGATGCGGCTACTCTTTCTGTTTTCAAAGCAGAAACCACTCTAGCAATCACGGCTAAATCAATCGTCGGAACAGCCGAACCTAAATCCAATGCCTGTTGCGAAGTCCATTTTCCCGTTCCTTTTTGCTTGCCCTTATCCATGATCTTATCGATCAAATCTCCTTTGCCTAAATCGTCTTTGGCTTTGAAAATCTCAGCCGTAATTTCTACTAAAAAAGACCGCAATTCTTTATTATTCCACTCTTCAAAAGCTGCTTGAATTTCGGAATTCTCCATACCCAAACCTCGACGCATTACATCGTATACTTCTGCCAAAATCTGCATCATACCGTATTCGATCCCATTATGTACCATTTTCACAAAATGCCCTACTCCACCTTCTCCTAAATAGGTCACACAAGGTTGTTTCCCCACTTTTGCAGATACTGCCTCCATAATCGGACGCACTTTATTATAAGCTGTTTTGTTCCCTCCTGGCATCATACTTGGTCCTCTTCTCGCCCCTTCAGCACCACCAGATACGCCTATTCCTAAGAAGTGAATACCCTTTGGACTTAATTCAGCTTGACGACGCATGGTGTCTTTAAAAAATGAATTTCCACCATCCATGATAATATCGCCTTTTTCCAAATGTGGCATTAAATCAGCTATCACATAATCGACCACTTTGCCTGCTGGCACTAACAAGAATATTCGTCGAGGTTTTTCTAAGACACTCACAAAATCTTCTACGGTTTTAGCTCCATAAATGTCGTTACTCTCTGCATCCATCAATTCTACTTTCGCCGTATCTTTATCATAGCCAGCTACATCGTAGCCATTGTCGATCATATTCATCAATAGGTTTTTCCCCATTGTACCAAGGCCAATTAAGCCTAAATCAAATTTATTTGCACTCATTTATAAAAGTTATTAGTGATTAGTAGGTGATTTTAACTGGAAATGCCAAAAGTAAATTGTTTTTTGCAAATAACCTGCTTATTAGTCATTTGTTCTTAGAAAGGACTTTATTTTTTGGAAAAACTAGAATAGGTAAGACAAAAAAAGGCGACTGAGTGTATCAATCGCCCTATTATAAATGCTACTTAAGTATAGCTTTCCACTATAAATTGTTGGCTATATAGAATAAAAATATTTTAGGTCTCTTTTGATTCCTTAAAAAACTGGTATAAGTACCCCTTGGCAAATTTCTATCAAATCGATCATTTCTTTTAGGACATATCTCGCAAAAAGCAGGATTTTTCTCGCATTATTCTTTCATTTTCGGCTCATTTAAGACAATATTTTTCTTTTTTAATGTCTTTTTTCAAAATTTAAGTTTATCTTAAAATCAAAAGAAAACTATTTTTTGTTTCTTGCAATGACATACTTTGAAAATTAAAAACAGAACTTATGATTAACCCCAATTTAAAAACACTCCCCTATTCCACTTTCCAAGCTATTCTATTTTTTAGTTTATTTTTTTGGACTTCCCTAACTCCATTATTTTCGCAAGCCGATACTTCGACTGCTGAGATGAGTACCATGTTCAAAACTTTGCAAAATGAAGACATTCTAAAAATGACCATTGAGACCAATACCAAACAGATGGTTGCTAAAAAATACAAAGAAGATTGGCAACCGATTAGCCTTAAATTTAAAGATGCAGAAGGAAACGATTTGGAGTGGGAAGGTAAAACTAGAGCTAGAGGAAATATCCGAAAACAAGTGTGCTACTATCCACCGATGAAAATTAAATTGAAGAAAAAATGGTGTGCAGCAAATGGATTAGACTCTAATTTTAATGACCTAAAATTAGTGGTAGGCTGTAAAAAAGGAGACTACTACGGAGGGCTATTACTAAAAGAATACCTGATCTATAAATTATATGAAGAATTGACAGGATACAGTTTCAAAACTCAACTGGCAGAGATTGACTTTGTTGACACAGGTGGTAAATGGAAAACTTACACTTCGTATGCATTTTTTATTGAAAATGAAAATGAAATGGCTAGTAGATTTAATGCCAAATGTGCTAAACCAAAACGTCTAAGATCTAAATATATTTACGCAGATCAACTGGATAAAATGGCTCTTTTTGAGTATATGATTGGCAACACCGATTGGTCGGTACATACAAGTCACAATGTTCGAATTGTCAAGTGCTATGACTATCCGTTGCCTTTACCTATTGCCTACGATTTTGATTATTCTGGCCTTGTTAATGCGCCTTATGCCGTTCATGGAGAAGGTATTGAACTGGATCTGATAACAGATAGACTTTATTTAGGAATGTGTAGAGGTCCTGGCGTAGTCGCTAAACAAATTCCACTGTTCCAAGAAAAGAAAGCCGCCTTTTATAAAATTATCGAAGATTTTAAATATTTAGAGAAAGGAGAGAAGAAAGAAATGATGAAGTACTTAGATGATTTTTATCAAGTGCTTGATAATGCCAAAAGCTTTAGACGGAATATTACGGATCTTTGTAGAGAAAATGGTCGGTGATACTTGAGATATCGGACACTTTGAAAGTGTCCGATATCTTAACTACATCAAAAATCTAAGATAGAAATACCTACATTAAAAGGCGTCAATTCTGGTCCTTGCCCATCTTTAAACAACTCCGTCATAGACATTTGTGCATAAACGGCAAATGGGCCAAATCCGATTCTTCCAATTACACCGTATCGAAATTTATTCAGGTTGAAATCATCTTTGATTTTGATTTTATTGCCATTATCGTCTTTCAATTTTTGCTTAGCCCCTAATAATACGCCACCATAAACGCCTGCACTCAAATAAAATGGGTTTCGACCATTGGTTGGAGAAAGCGTCAACATTAATGGAACCTCCAAGAAGGTCGTCTTCAATTTGTTCTTCTTATAAGTGGTCCCATCATCTTGGATGGTAAACGGAATCGTGTCTTCTAAAATTTGGAAATCATTAGAAAATCGGTACTGTTTCCAAGCAATAGTCAATCCATATTCGAACCCTAGATTATCCTTAATAATCGGCAATCTTTGTCGGAAAGCGTGTAGATTTAAGTTTAAAGAACCACCATAATTTTGATCAAAATCATCCAATTCGGTTGGCAAATTCAATGAACCATTATGAAAATAGGTACTAAATCCAATATCAATTAAGCCTACTCGAAAATCATCATCCCAGTCATTATCCCAGTCACCTCCTCCAAAGTGGATGCCCCAGTTATGGTAACGGGTCGGCGTTTTCTTCCATCTTCTTTCAAAATCCTCATCTTTATCTAATTGAGTATTTTGTTTTTGATTATCGTTGTCATTGTTATTTTGATTATCGCTTTGAGCCGTTAAATGAAGGCTAAAGCAAGTCAATAATAAAAGAATAAACGAGGTCTTAAAATTTAATTTTTTAACAGTCATGTCGGTTGATTTTTTTAGTTAATAAATAGTCGTTAGGTGATTAATTACAAGAGTGTTACTATATGACAAATAGCCATTAGTCTTTAAATTTCAATAGGTAAATTAAAAATTATTGCCCTGCCATTTCGTCTTTATAATAAGAAGGAATCAATGCCTCTTTTAAATTATTGACAGGAAATCGGCCAAGTAGGTCTTTGAAAGATCGTTTTCGTTTTTGATAATTCGCTAATATTTTTTCGTCGATTAATACACTTGTTTGCAAGGCATTTTCTAAGCTACTAGATTTTGTTGAATTAATAGAAACAAGTACTGTTTTTGTCTCTAAAAATGATGTATTATAAATCGGCTTTTCGATATTTACCTTTGCGTTCTGCTCTGCTACTTTTTCAGCAATCAACTCATTATCAAACAATTGTAAAGGCTGAACAACCTCTTCTCCCATCTCTACTTTGTTTACTTCTTCTTTTACATAAGTCGGTTTTGGCAATTCAACCACAGGAGCCAGTTGTTCCCTTTTTTCAATCGCTTTAACGATAACTTCTTCCACTTTTTCAGGAGCTATTTTTTCTACTTTCGGTAATTCAATCTCCTTCTTCACCACCACTTCACTACTGCTACTGCTGCTACTGCCTTCCTCAATCGCCACTACTGTCTCCCCTTGATTAACCCCAGCTCTATATCCCACAAAAAACGTCGTCAACAATAATAAAATACTAGCCGCTGCCATTAGCGGACGTACCCACTTACGACTCAACCAAACGACCTGCTCTTCCTTCAAGAGACTTTCTTTCTCTTCGTAAACAATTGAAGTATCGGGTTCCAACACCAATAGTTCCATCATCCCCGAAAGTTCAGCCTCAATGGCAGGATGTATTTTTAGAAAACGCTCCATTTCTTCCACCATTTCTGGCGAAAGCGTTCCCTCTAAATAATCGAGGGCATAAGATTCGTAATTAAATTTATTAATATTCATTTTTTATGGCTTAGAACGGAGAATCATAGGCTGAAGGTTTCGAGCGTTTCCCTACGCCCTCTGCCCATAGCCCTCCGCTATTTATACAGCTTTATTTAATCGGTTGATGGCTTGTTGTAATTTTTTACGTCCTCTGAACAAATATACTTTTACTTGAGAGATAGATAATTCAGCAATTTCTGCGATTTCATCATAAGTATAGCCTTCATAATCTCTTAGTAAAATCAAGGATTTTTGAATATCACTTAATTCTGCGAGTCCTTTTTCAATCAATTCTTTGTCCTCTAAATTTGATCTAAAGTCTCGTTCTATTTGTTCTGGGGCGTTTTCATAATTTCCAACAAACTTCTTTTTTCGAGTTAGATCAATCATGTCGTTGTAGGCAATTGTAAAAGCGTATGATTTTGCTTTTTTGGCGGCTACTTGTTCATGCTTTTTCCATAACTTCTCAAAAGTATTTTGCACAATATCATGCGCATCCGCTCGATTGGCTATTTGTTTTAGCACAAATCGAAAAATGCCGTCGGCATGTTCTTTTACACATTGATTGTATTCTTTTACAGTCACTTCGTTGGCTTTAGTACTGGCGATTTCAATCGCCATAGTATCGGGTGATTTCTCAAGTACAGGCGATTTCAATCGCCTATCCTATTTCACAAAAACTTTATTTTCAAGCTTATTTTTTAGTTCTAAAAATAGGCGTTTTGTAAAATTTCGGTGCTAAGACGGTCGAGCCTTTCGAAAAGTTACAGGCCTATCAAAAAAAACTTTATTTTTTTCAAATTAGATAGGATTGGATCACGGATTTAACGGATTAGAACGGTTGCTCATTATACGTGTTCTAGGTCGAGTTCCTATATTGTATTAACAATACGTGTTCCGAGTCGTGTTCGTTATGGTTAGTCTAGTATAGGAACACGACCTAGAGCAAGTCTAGCAAAGAAACCGTCCAATCCGTGATCCAATCCTCCTAGTAAAGAAGTCCTAAGACCCACCAACAGGCGTCAATCGAAAGCTATAACTATACTGACGATTAGCCCGCAAAGTATATTCCTCATGCACCATACGCCCCCAAGAAGTATCACCACCCAAGCCCATTTGCTTATAATCAATATTCCAAGTCACAAAATTGCGAGGCAATAAATCAGCCCCATGCTTGGAAGTGACAGGCACTAAACCAGAGGCAGATTCCGACCCTTTGGCACCCGCCACAAAATCTAAATCTGCTATAGCCAACTGCCAAGCACTCATCGACAATGGCTCGGTAGTCGTTTGCGCTAACCAACCTACACCATCTTTATTTTTTAAGGCCATCCATCTAACATCCGACTTATTACCCGACTCTTGGGGTCTGGAATAATTATGTAGTTGATCCCAAACTTTTCCTTTCCAAATACCGATTTCGCCCGAAGTTTGACGATCCCAGTACGTCTCGTGTGGACCTTTGCCGTACCATTCCATAAATTGAAATTCTTCGGGCATTTTAAATTGCATACCAACTCTTGGAATATTTGGTAAAGCTGGATTTTTAGAATAGTAATTATAATCGTAAGAAATTTCACCACCTTTATAAATCGTCAAAATCACTTCTAATTCAATGCCTAGAGAATCTGGTAGCTCATATTTTGTAGAAAAAAGTGCAAAGCGATCTTCTTTTTCATAAGTAAATTTCGGATATCGAACAGGCTTGACTTCTTCACTTAACTCCTTCCATATTTTAGCCCATTTGTGCATTCCATTTCCGAGGTCGTTATCTGTCGGTGCTCGCCAGAAATTAGGCTTGGGAGCATCCAATAAAAAAGGTTTTCCACGATAGGCATAATAAACTAAGGTATAAGTTTTGCCATCTACCTTCGCCACAAAATCTTTTCCTTCCAGTAAAAAAGTATCGTTGGTTAACTCCGTCAATTTCAAAGGATCGGCATCGGAAACACTAGCTAATTTATAATCCTTAGGTTTTGGACTCACATCGAATTGTCCCCAAGCCACCTCGTGGCCAATCGGCATTAAAGGCAAATCTTGGTTGGTAACTGCACTGACTTTTAATAAATATTCTTTATTTTCTTGAAAATTGATATTTTCTAAATCGACTAAAACGTATTGTCGTTCTTGTGGTAAAACTTCTTTGACACCCAAATCTCCATTGGCTATCTCAACGCCATCTTCGGTCAATAACCAATTGATAGTCAACTCATTAATATTCTTAAAAAAGTTTTTATTATAAATTTCTACTAAGCCATTGCTAGGATCAACTAATCTAAATTTGATGGGTTCGTAGACCTTTTTTACTTCTTTTAAATGTGGATGCGGATTTCTAAAAGGATCAACCAATCCATTATTTAAAAAATTGCCATCCGTCGGTAAATCGGGGTGATAATCATGTCCGTAAGCTAGGTATTTGACACCTTTATCATTGGTATATTCTAACGATTGATCGACCCAATCCCAGATAAAACCACCTTGTAAAACAGGATATGCTTCGATTACATCCCAATAGTCCTGCATATTCCCGACACTATTACCCATCGCATGGCAATATTCAATCATAATCGCAGGTCGAGTTGGATTGGACTCTGCATAATTCACCAACTTTTCGATAGGTGGATACATCGGACAAAAAATATCGGTATAATCTTCTTTTTCAGCAGGTTCGTATTGCACAGGGCGGCTAGTATCTGATCGTTTTAAATATTGATAAGTTTGCCTAAAAACCTCCCCATGTCCCGCCTCATTTCCTAAGGACCAAATAATAATCGACGAATGATTTTTATCTCGATGAAACATCCGTTGGGTCCGATCCAAA
>CALDTJ010000366.1 GCA_937924145.1 uncultured Saprospiraceae bacterium | reverse complement strand
AGTTTTGTCAACATCTAAATCTGTTGTCCTTCATTAATCCGTTGTATAATAAAAATATACAACGGATTAATGAAGGACAACAGATCCAAGCGTTGACATATTTCTTCTTTATAATATCCATTTTTTATCTGATTATCTAATTAGAGTTAAGTATCTAATTTTCAAATATTTATAATTAACCTTTTCTTTTACAGTTTTAAGAATACTTTAATCTGTTTTTCTTGATTGCTTTGTGACAAAACGACAAATTTGCGTCATAATAGTGGTTCTTACCCAAGTTAAAATATAAACGCATCTTTCTAAAGATGTGAACCAAAACTTACAACCTACAGACAAGTAAAGCAAAGAGAGAAAGAACAAGAGAACACTCTAGTCTGCCAGAAATCGATCAAAGTATGAAAATCCTCTTTAAGTACTACCCGTTAATAGTTTTTCTTCTATTTGGGAATTTAGTGTCAGCTCAAGATGCTGGCTTAAATCTTGCCAATACGGAGATTACTAACTTGGGGCAAGCAAAGAATTATTCACCTACCGATATTTCCACTTCTATTGTTTCTGATGATTACGTTTCTGGAGGTATTCGACATATTTATTACCAACAGTCCGTCGATCGTATCGCTATTTATGGTACAAGTGCCTCTGTTCACCTAAAAGACGGAGAGATTGTTTCTTCTAACCTAAATTTTTTACCACAATTAGAAAAGAGAGAGATTCAAAATCAAATTCAAATGCAAGCCTTGGAAGCGGTTGCTCGTTTGGCGGTTAATAAAGGATACCCTTTGAGTCAAACCGAATTGTTGATTTTGGATGCAGATGATAATAGCCCCGCACAAGCTACTACAGTGAGTGCTGCTGGTATTTCTAATCGGACGATTCCGATGAAGTTGGTTTATTATGTAAACGGAGCGGAAGAAATACAATTGGCTTGGAATTTATTTATTGATGAAGTAGACGATGCTGAATATATAAACTACCTAGTTAGTGCAGCGACTGGAGAGATTCTGTTGGAGCAAGATTTAACGGTTCGTTGTACTTTTGAACAGGAACACGATCATACGCACAATTCTACTTGCAATGACGATTTGGCAAAGAAAATTAGTGAAAAAATTGCTCCATCAACCAATGCTGCGACTAAAGTTGCTAATACAGATAGTACATACCACGTAATAAAATATAATGTAGAATCTCCAAATTTTGGAACTAGAACCTTAGAAGTGAAACCTTGGGAAAACGAAGTCGCTTCTCCGAATGGTTGGCATAGTATGTTTGGGATTGATTATCAATATTCGATTGGTAATAATGTAGATGCCTACTCTGACAGAGATAATACAAATGATCCAACAGGGGAGAATGATGCCAGATCTTTTGGAGGCCCGACTTTGAATTTCGATCACCCTTGGGACGTCAACGGGACACCTTTAGATTATACGGATGCAGCCATTACAAACTTGTTTTATATGAATAATATCGCTCATGATATTTTCTATAATTATGGTTTTGATGAGGCTTCTGGTAACTTCCAAGAAGACAATTTTGGTAAAGGCGGAAATGGAAGTGATAATGTGTTAGCAGAGGCGCAAGATGCCTCAGGTGGATGTAATGCAAATATGGCTACACCCGCAGATGGTGGAAATCCTCGGATGCAGATGTTCTTATGTACCAATTCAGATGGGGATTTTGACAATGGAGTTATTTTACATGAATATGTTCACGGTGTCTCTAACCGTCTGACAGGTGGACCAAGTGCTGTGGATTGTTTGTTAAATGCAGAACAAATGGGAGAAGGTTGGTCTGACTTTTTTGGCATGGTCATGACGATGAAATCAACGGATGTAGAAACGACCAATCGAACTATAGGGACTTTCATGTTTAACCAAAATGCAAATGGTAGTGGATTAAGAGAATATCCTTATACCACCGATATGAATGTCAACCCTCTTACCTACAATACCATTAACACAGGTGGCTATACCAGAGCACACGGTATTGGATCTATTTGGGCAACAATGTTATGGGATTTGAATTGGGCTTTGATTCATGAATATGGATGGAATGCTGATTTATACAACGGCGCAGCTACTTTAGGTAATGGCGCAGGTGGAAATAATATTGCCCTTAGATTGGTGATGGAAGGTTTGAAAATGCAGCCTTGTTCACCTGGTTTTGTTGATGGTAGAGATGCTATTTTGGCGGCGGATCAAGCTTTGTATGATGGAGCAAATACTTGTTTGATTTGGGAAGTTTTTGCTCGTAGAGGCTTAGGGTATAGTGCAGATCAAGGAAGTTCTAATAACATCGCAGATGGCGTAGCGGCCTTCGATATGCCTCCTTCCTGTACAATCGAATTGGTTCATACCGCAAATAGAGCAAACGCCTATTTAGGAGAACGATTGACTTTTGAATTGAAGGCAATTAATCATTTAGATGCCACTGCATCAAACATTATTATTACTGATACTTTACCTGACAATGTTCAATTTTATTCTGCATCTGATGGGGGAATAGTCAATGGCAATATTGTCGAGTGGCCTGCTTTTAATTTAGCAGCTAATGAGACAAGAACCTTTGAATTAGTTGTGCAAATTAATAATGCCATTACTTTTGAGGAAGACTTTTTAGATGATTTAGAAAGCGGTGGTGATAACTGGGAAGTGATCGAAGTTTCTAAAAATCATGCTTGGAATTTACAGAGTCAATATTATTATAGTCCAAACAATGGATGGTTTATCACCAATGCTGATTTTAGTTCTGAGACGCATTTGGTCTTAAAAGAGCCTTTAGCACTAACAGATTCTAGTGAGTTGAGTTTTAATCATTACTTCGATTTGGAGAATGGATATGATTATGGTTTGGTTGAAATCTCTATTGATGGTGGGCAGTCGTGGATCGATTTAGTAAATAATTTCACTCAAAATGGCTACAACAATACTACTAAAATTGGACGTCGCGCTTTTAGTAACAAAAGTATCGATATTACGCCTAACAACGTAGGATTTATTGGGTCGAAGGCAGACTTGTCGCCTTATGCTGGAGAGGTTGCTACTATTAGATTTAAATTATTAACAGACCATAATACCAAAAACTTTGGTTGGATTGTTGACGATATCGGTATTTCTAATACCAATTATGCTTTGCCTAATTTTGGGAATATTCGAAATAGTGAATACAATTTTGATACAGAAGTAGAAACGCCTATAATCATCGATCAGTCGGTAATCAATTACACCGTTGAAACTGGATCGGACACCTTGATGATGTTGGAAAATGGAGGACTTGTCTTTGTAGATGTCCAAGCGAATGATATTGATGCGAATGGTCCTTTAGATACTTTGTTGACCACTATTTTATCGACGGCATCCAATGGTACTGCAACCGTCGTGAATAACGATAGTATTAGCTATGCACCTAATTTGGATTTTGTTGGACTAGATACCATTATATACCAGGTTTGTGATGAATTAAATGCTTGTGAATCAGATACTTTATTTGTCTTCGTAGAAGCATTTGTGAATTTGCCGCCTGTGACTATGAAGGATATTTTAATAATAGATAAAAATGCTTCGGCTAGTTTTGTCAATGTTTTAGCAAATGATAGCGACCCTGATGGAGTAGGAGATACCTTGACAACTAGTATCCTCGAAAATGCCCGATATGGAACTTCAACCGTTATCAATAACGATAGTATTAGTTATACACCAGCTGCGAACTTTGTTGGCTTAGATACCATTGTCTATCAAGCTTGTGATATGACGAATGTTTGTGTAGCTGATACGATTTTCATTACAGTCAATGATTTCAACGAAGGTCCAACAGCAGTAGGCGACAATGCCACTGTTATTGAAAATTCGCCAGATAACTTTATTAATGTTCAAGCAAATGATACTGATCCAAATGGTGCAGGCGATTCATTATTAACCACGATATTGGAAACCGCACAGCACGGTATTGCTTCGGTCATCAATGATGATAGTATTAGTTATATACCTGCTACCGACTACTTTGGGTTAGATACGATTGTTTATCAAGTGTGTGATACGGCTAATTTATGTGATGCAGATACCTTATTTTTAACGGTGTTATTTGTTAGTCAACCACCTGTAGCTAGTGCAGATTTCTTAGAAATAAATAGAGATGAAGCGGATAGAGTGATTCAAGTTCAACTAAATGATAGTGATCCTGATGGTGCAGGCGATACTTTGATTACAAGCATTTTAGAACCTGCTTTGTTTGGTACAGCAACCGTTTTAGCAGATGATAGCATTAGTTATACGCCGAATACGGGATTTGTAGGAATGGATACGGTGGTATACCAAGTTTGTGATACGTCCAATTTATGTGCTACAGATACGATTTTTATTACAGTCAATGACTTTAATGAAGGTCCAACAGCCACAGCTGATTCGGTTACGGTGATAGAAAATTCAATGGATAATTTCATTTTAGTACAGACAAATGATACTGATCCAAATGGTGTAGGTGACAGTTTACTGACGACTATTGTGGAAACAGCTAGTAATGGAATTGCAGTCGTCGTAAATGAAGATAGTATCAATTATACGCCAGATATTGACTTTATAGGTTTTGATACCATCGTTTACCAAGTGTGTGATACCGCTAATTTATGCGATATAGATACGGTTTTTATCGAAATTTTAGATGATAATTTTGCACCAGTGGTTCAACCTGATTATGTGGTGATAGATATGAATACCCAAAATGTATACATCAATGTACAAGGTAATGATTACGATCCAAATGGTGTTGGAGATACTTTGACTACTACGATTATAGAAGGTGCATTTCATGGGATTGCTGGTGTGATCGACAATGATAGCCTGATTTATACACCCGTAACGGATTATTTTGGATTGGATACCATTATCTATGAAGTTTGTGATACTTCGAATCGTTGTGCCATAGATACGGTCTTTATTACCATCAATGAGGCCTTCTTTTGTGCCTCTGATGACTTGGAAAAAGACGAAGATGGGGTAACAGATGGCAGTTATGTAGCAGCCAATGTAATTACCTCTGCTGGTATAATTCCAGATACAGCGAAGGTCAAATTTGTCGCAGGAACAGAGATTATTTTAACTGCAGGATTTCATGCGAAGGCAGGATCTGATTTTATAGCTTTTATTGATGATTGTGATGGTAATGAAACTTTAGGTGAAGCACCAACAACTCAAAGGAGTATTGACCCATCAACCGATCTTTTGGAAGCTGATCTTATTTCAAAAGAAAACAATCTATCTGTTCGACCAAATCCATTTAGACAATCAGCTATTATTGATTATGAGTTAGGAAAAAGTAGTAGGGTTTGGATTGGTTTACATGATGTAACTGGAAAAATCATCCATGTATTCGTCGATCAAAAAGAAATGAATCAAGGACAATATCAATACAATATTTCTGCTGTTAATTTGAATAGTGGTGCTTACTGGATTTCTATGCGAACTGCTGATAGTGTATTGACTAAAAAGATAATTATTTTACAAGAATAAAGATTATTAGGAATTTTTTCGTATGGGATACATAAAGCAATTTTTCTTGTGATTTGCGAAAAAATAAAATGTGTCGCCATATACGACTTTTTTCCTAATTATCTTTAATAACTATCAATAGTATTTCTTTCTTGTTTGAAAATTGATTCCTATTAGATGTTTAAATCTGATAGGAATCTTTAGTTTTAGACACCTTATCAACTTAATTTTGTTCGTTTTAATGGAATAATTTTTGTTCTTTCTTTCATAGCATTCCCTTCCAACCTTCCTCATTTTGTCAGTTATTGGCAAAAATCATTTACTTGAAAAAAATGTGATTAAAATATTCGGAATCACGTAACTACTCATAAGGAATTTCCGTAATCTTTTAATATATA
>CALDTJ010000365.1 GCA_937924145.1 uncultured Saprospiraceae bacterium | reverse complement strand
TGGTTTGGACGGTTTCTTTTGCCCTCATTTTCTACCAAAAATTATTTCCGTAGCCCTGCTATGAAAAGAATTTTTGGCAAAAACTGAGAACAAAATAACCTCGCCCAACTTGACGGATTTATTATTTCGTCGTTACTTAGATATCTGAGTCCATTTAAGTCGTGTTCTAAATGAACTTAAATGTCTATATAGTAAGAAAAAATGAGTGGTAAATCTTACTAGTGAATAGTTAGCAATTTTTTTCTTTTCTCAAAAGAAGGAGGTTCTAATAAAGAACTGCCTTCTGTGGAGCATCATTCGATTTTTTGTTAGAACAAATCGCCCAAAATCTCCTTTTGTCTATATGAAAAAGACAACACCTACTGACGAACATTTTATGAGCATTGCCATCGAAGAATCAAAAAAAGGCGATGGCCCTTACGGCGCAGTCATTGTAAAAGGAGGAAAAATCATTGCTCAAACTCATAATACTGGAAAACGAGACACCGACTCTACTGCACATGCAGAAGTCAACGCTATCCGATTGGCGCAAAAGACCTTAGGCACGACCAAATTAATTGGTTGCACCCTCTATTCTTCGGCAGAATCTTGCCCGATGTGTACAGCAGCAGAAATTTGGGCTAAATTAGATCGAGTTGTTTTTGGCTGTTCTATTGAGCAGTTAATGGAGGTGGGATCCAATCAGATCGAATTGAAGGCACAAACGATTATAGATCAAGGCTTTCATCCAATGGAATTGGTTGGAGATATTTTGGCAGATGAGGCAATTGAGGTAGTAAAAAATTTTAAGAAAGTAAATTGATTTAGGTGTGTCAGATTTTGAAAATCTACTGGATGCACAGAAATGAATCTCTCTTTAAAAGTCCCGTTAGGGACTATATATTGGTAGAAGATGGTCAAAATTATTGCACCAAGCTGTGCCATAGGTACAGTATCTAGTATTGTACCTACGGCACAATGAGCACCATAAACAATCGCAATATTTCTACCAATATGAAGTACCTAAAGTCATTTCTATATTTAGGGTACACTTATGTGCATCGAATAGGTTTTGAAAACTTGACACATCATAGCTAGAATTTTGTCAATTAATGAATCGTCAATCGCAATACTGAGCAAACAGATGATTCTGTTATCCTATCTCGCCCTGTTCCTACCAATAAACGCTTAAAATTCTGTTCTTTAGCAGTTCCAATAACCAACAAATCGTACCCTTCAGATTCATTGGCAATAGCTCTAACAGGTCGATTATTTTTGATAATCAATACTTTCCCTCTTACGTTGGAATCGGCTAGAAGCACTTCTGACAAACGCTCTAAACTATCCATTTCTTCCCTTGAAATATCTTCATCCACCACTCGACAAAGAACAATTTCAGCACCATAAAATTCGGCAATCTGTCCTGCTGTCTTTATAAATTGAGGGTTATTTCTACCTGGTCTCAAACACACCAAAATCTTTCGAATATATCGAATTCCTTTGTCTTTAAACAAAGCAAAATTACAATTCAAATGTCCTAATAACCAACCAATCGGGTTGTGTACTAAGATACCGTTTCGTTCTCGACCATTCCAGCCCATTACCATCCAACGGCAATGCGTTTGGTCACTGATTTCTTGTAAAGTTTCCTGAATATCATGCGTCACCGCTGCATCAAAATCAACATCGACCTCTTTGTCATCCGCCATCGCACTGATTCGGCGATTCAAAGAGTTGACCGTTACATTATCATCATCTAAAAGGGCATCCAGCATGGTCTGATCTGGCACTTCCGTCATGTGAATGACCTGCAATTTATTGTGATCTGATAGCGCAGCCCCCATTTCTACTAGCATTTCGGGAGAACGTTCATTGCCAAACATTGGAACTACTGCCATCGCATTGTCTACCAATTTTCCATCTAAATTCGCCTCTCTGATTTTTTCTGGCAAACCAGCAGTTCTAGTTCTAGATTTCTTTTCTTTATTTCCATATAATAAATATAAAGCAGGACGATGACCGTATAACTGTAAAACACCACTTCTATCCGCTCTCGATCGACCATAAGCAAAATAAGTAATGACGCCCAACATGGAAATCAAAAAGACCACGATGATCGAAAACATGCCTAAAAAGGCAAGCAGCACAAAACCCGAAAGAATACCCGCCACCTGCATATATGGATAAAGTGGCGAACGGTAACTAGGATTATACCACTGCACAGAAGTCTCTCGCAAAACGATTACACAAGCATTCACCAGCATGAACATGGTCACCTTAAAAGCACTTGCTAACTTAGCGATCTTCTCCACATCTAAGAAGATAATCACCAATGCCATCAATCCACAGGTTAAAAATATAGTCGTAACTGGGGTCAAATATTTAGCGTGCAATTTACTCATCATCTCTGGTAACAACTTGTCTCTACTCATTGCAAAAGGAAATCTAGAGGCTGCCAAAACACCAGAATTTGCCATAGAAACCAGTGTAATAACTCCAAGAACAGCAGCTGCATATCCAGCTATTTTACCGCCCATGCTGTTTGCCAAGGTATAAATAGGCTTAATATCTGCTCCACCATTTAGTCCCCCCGTAGTCAATTGTTCCAAGGGAATATTCCCGACAAGAGCAAAAGCCACCGCAGCGTAAATGATG
The DNA here is from genome assembly GCA_937924145.1 of uncultured Saprospiraceae bacterium. Lineage (GTDB taxonomy): Bacteria > Bacteroidota > Bacteroidia > Chitinophagales > Saprospiraceae > JAFMDF01. Next base: position 26,693 of record CALDTJ010000365.1, on the reverse strand, counting down.
GTAATGAGAATCAAAGATAGGAGCATTGCCAATGGTAAATTCCTGTCAGGATTTTTAATTTCTTCGGCGATAGCGGCTACTTTAGTCACCCCAGCAAAGGAAATATAAACGAAAGCAATCGCCGAAACCAATCCTATTTTACCATCCGTAAATAAAGGTTGTAAGTTATCTGATTCCATATTGATAGCGCCAGTAATGAACAGCGTGATCAATCCGATAATACTCAAAGTAACGACTACTAATTGCGCTTTTCCGACCTTTTTGACACCAAATATATTGAGTAATAAAATCAAGGATAACGAAATCAAGGAGACTGCTTTGAAAGGAAAATCCGCCAAAACAAGCAAATAGGCCCCCAAACCAATCAATGCAAATGAACTCTTTAATAATAAGGATAGCCATAGACCAATCCCTGAAATTGTTCCTAGAATAGGCCCAAAAGTCCGTTCTATATAGACATAAGTACCACCAGAAGTGGGCATGGCAGTAGCCAATTCTGACTTAGAAAAAACGGCAGGCATGATACAAATACCCGCTAAAAGGTAGGCAATCCAAACGGATGGTCCAGTTTTAGCAGCAGCCAAACCTGGTAAGACAAATATTCCACTTCCTAGCATCCCTCCAATGGCAATAGCGACAACATAAGGGAGCGATAAACTTCTTTCTAATTTTTTCAAGTAGGTATTTTTTATAAAAATGAAATCAAAAATTGGTGATTTTGGGCAGCCGTAAAAATAATTAAATAACTTTATTTAGGATAATGTTTAGGGAATCCAAAGATCCTAGATAGTCAAAAAAAATGGTCTTTTCAGATAAAACAACTTACTTTCTATTAATTTGTAGCAATTAGCCTTAATTTTAGGAAAAACAATTATATGAAAAATCTAAAATATCTTCTACTCTTTTTAGGCCTTTCTCTTTTAATTGCGGCGTACCTTTTCTATCCAAAATACCAACGAGGAATGGAAGTAGATGCACTCATGCAACCATCACAATACGCGCATACCTTCATCAATATGGATAAATATTTTCCATCGAAGGAAGTTATCAAAAGTGACCATCCCTATATTTTTCCTAAAAGTACTTCTATACAATTACCAACAACATTTGACTATAAAAATCAAACCCTCACCACCTCTGATTATTTGGATTCTACGGGGACGCAAGGCTTATTGGTTTTGCAAAATGATAGTCTTGTTTTTGAGCAGTATTATAATGGACAAACGGAAACCACTAGGCATATTTCTTGGTCAGTCGCCAAGTCTTTTATCTCTGCCTTATTTGGTATAGCGATGGAAGAAGGGCATATCAAAAGTATCGACCAAAATGTAGAAGAATATCTACCTGAGTTGAAAGGTTCTGGCTACGAAGGCGTCAAAATCAAAGATGTTTTGCAAATGTCAACGGGCGTCCGTTTTAACGAAGATTATGCAGATTTGAATTCTGATATCAATCGCTGGTTTCGGTCTTTTGCTTTTGGAGATTCGCAGGATGCCTTTGCGGCAACTTTAGTAAGATCTAGAGAACCAGGTACTTATAATCATTACGTCAGTATCAATACCCACGTTTTGGGGATGATTTTGGTGAAAGCCACAGGCAAAAGCTTAACGGAATATTTACAAGAAAAAATATGGCAAAAAATCGGTATGGAACACAATGCCTTTTGGGTAGCAGACAACGAAGGGATGGAAATGGCATTGGGTGGTCTGAATGCAACGCTAAGAGATTATGCAAAAATGGGCAAATTATTTTTGCATAATGGCAATTGGAATGGCGAACAAATTGTACCACAAGCGTGGGTCAAGGCCTCTATCACGCCCGATGCGCCGCACTTGATGCCCGATAGTAAAAACTCTGCGGACCCAGACTTAGGCTATGGGTTTCAATGGTGGGTGACAGATGGAAACGAAGGTGAATTTATGGCATTGGGTGTTTTTCATCAGATGATTTATGTTAATCCAACGACTCAAACCATCATTGTTAAGAACTCTGCTAACCGGCATTATTTAGATGTGGAAAGTATTTATTCGAGTGGGGTTGTGACTTTGGAGTTATTTAGAGAAATTGCACATCAATAAGCATAAGTAGTATAAACTAATAATTTTCAATTCCTAAGGGAGTTGAAAAAGTTATTTCAATTATTTTTCTTTATTATATGGATAAACTAGAAAAACTTCGAGAGCAATTAGGACAACTAGCAGATGACTTTTTTGATAGTCCAATCGTTGAACATTTATCACCTGCAAAAAAAGAAAACACCAGTTTTATAGCGGATACTTTTGTCAATTATGCTATTAATTATGTTGGTGATACACCGGAGCAATGGGATTCATCTACCATCAATGAGGTTTGTTTACATTATGTGCCAGGGAAAGTTTCTTCTGAACCAGCAACCTTCGAATGCTATGCAGAAATTCTTATTCTTTTCTTTTCATTTTTGAAGGAAAAAGGGGTCTTAGAAAATATTGACCACTTACAAAAAGCTACTAAGGAAATAGCAGAGGAAATTCCTAAAAGAGCTGCCGACCCAAGAAATTGGCATATGGCAAAATCTATACTGATGCCTAGCGTGCAAAGTGGCTTAGACTTATCCGATGAAGACAATCTAAATGAGTACATGCAGATAAAGCAACAAGAAAGTTTATTCGGTTTAATGAATGAAGGAAATTACCTATCGAGCCATGATCCTATCAGAAAAGGCAAAAAAATAGGTCGAAATGAGAAAATAGATGTAAAATATGAGGATGGAACCATTAAAAAAGGGGTCAAATTTAAAAAAGTGATGAAAGATATTGAACTTGGAAAATGCGAAATTATTCAATAATTTGTTTGTAAAAACAAACTAATCCTTTCTGACAATAGCTTTAATTCTGCTCTAATAAAAACACAAAAATGCCAAGAACATCTAAGCTTTTTTTCTATCTCAACCCCATAGTTCTATTTATCATCAGTGTTTTCTGGCTCTCTAATAATCTCCTTGCGCAAGAAAGACAAGTACTTGTTCCTAATCAAATCAACCAAAGTGCTGGTAAAAGAGATGTGCTGATAAAAGAGGAATTTGTTCCCTATCCTTTTACTGGAACTACGATTCAACTGGCAGATTTTCAACGAAAATATCCCACACTGAATTTACCCGATTCCATTAAGATTACGCTGCCCGATTTGGAAGGTATCCAAGATACTTCTTTATTAATAGGGTATTTGAATCATGCCGTTGCGAATACAGGTTATTTGGTGATTTTGGTGGCTGGTAATTATAGTACCAACGAGGTTAGTTTTTTTGCTGACACCAATTTTGACCGTGATTATCGCAACGACAAACCACCTTTAATTTTAATAGGTGGAGCAGCATCAAAATCTATTTCATTATTCCCCCCCGGAGCACAACTTTTAACACTCACCCTTAGCATACCTAAAAGATTAAACCCTGTTGATCAGAAACTGAAGGAATTAGATGCCATTAATCGAAAATACAAAAAGAAAGTTCGTGGTTTGGCAGCAAGCATTTCCGTGGGAATTGGTACTGGAAAGTTAAATTATGATTACGATGATTTGTCAACGGGTTACCCAACTTGGTATCGAGTTCGTTTCACAGAAAGAATGCTCCATTCAACGGTCAGTTATGATTGGACTAGATTTAGAGTTGGATTCAACGCTAATCTTACAGGCAATTATTATTATACCTCTTATTTTAACAAGCGCGTATCAGAACCTAGAGGCGTCAGAACGGGTGTTTTGACCGAAAGAAATATTGATACACACGCTTTAAGCAAGCTAAATTTGGGCGCAACCATCGCCTATAAATTTAACTTAAGTCGGTTGAGTTCATTGAATCCTTATTTTACTTATGGGCAAACGATTTATCTAGCCGATCAATATTTTTCGGACAATCGTCCTAATAAGGAAGTCGCTTATGATTTGTCCCCCAATCGTTTTTTAGAATATGGTTTGCAGTTAGAATTTGCGGTAGCCAATCAGCAGGCATTTACCGCCTCTATTTCTTATAACCAATTACAATGGGCGCCAGACAATTTTTTGGAAGGTATTAATTTCGAAAATCTAATTATTAAACATCGAGTTTGGAATCTTAAGGTAGGTTATAAATATGCTTTTTTTCGGTAGGTGAGGGAGTAAATTCAAAATGTAAAATTCAAAATTCAAAATGTAAAAGTAAAAACCAAGATTCATAATTCTGATAATTAATCAGTTACAATGGATGCTTTACTTTTAGATTTATAATTTTCAATTTTAGATTTCAAAAGTGTAGTGGCGTCGTCAGCAACGCCACTACTCCTAGTCGGATTCGTATAAAACTACTAAACTTTTTTAGTAGTGAAAAACTAAATGTGCCGTTTTCATTCTTTGGAATTTGAAATATTGGGGCACATTTAGCTTTGTCTAAAATTAGTTGGGTTGAATTACGGGGTCACTTCAAGTGCCCTCGTAATTTTAATGAAATCAGAGGGGCATTTGAAGTGACCCTCTGATATAAAACCATTATTTTTTATCTATTCCAGCCCACTTTATCCGTATAAATACTCACTTCAGTCTCATCTGGAGAATTCGCATTAAATAAATATTCATTGGCAGAATAATTCCATCTAACAGGAATGGTTGTACCAGATACTGGCTCTAAAGCAGGAATACCTGTTCTTCTCCAATCAGAGTAAGCCTCTTGCTGAAGATACATGGCAATATACTTTTGTGTCATGACTAGTTCTAATGTAAGATTTCCTACACCAGGATCAATCTCTGGTTGAGCAACATAAGCATCGTATTCTGCATCACCTAAGCCAAAACGAGCAAAAGACGCTCTAATACCAGCTAAGTAAGCATCGTGACCTGCTTGAGTACCGCCTGCATTTGCTCTTACATCTGTCTCAGCAAGGATAAATTGCATTTCACGGAAAGTCACCATTTCTTGTAAAAAATCAGCTACTAGATAAGGGTGAGATGCATTGAAAGTACCATCCATCACGGCTAGTCTATCCGTATCATTCAAACTTTCTAACAGCCCTCTCATGGTTGGGTGAAACTCAATATCTCCCTCTCTACCACTTACATTAAATCTGAACCAAGGGCCTGCTGCATTCACGTCAGGGTACTTAAAAGCCATGTTTTGCGAGGCATCGCCAAAAGCCATTTGTGCCTCACTAGCAGCACCAGCATAATTCTTATCTTTCATAAAAGCTCGCGCTTTTAGGGCATGTGCTGCGGCTGACCAATTATCCACATTACCACCATAAAACACATCTTCGCTTCCTAAGCTTAAAGGACCTCCTGGACCAGCAAGTTGCGCAAGCCCTTCGTCTAATAAAGCATACATAGCAGCATAAATAGAAGCTTGTGTATCATACGTTGGATTAATTGCATCAATTCCTTGTAAAGCATCTGTATAAGGCATGTCATCCCATACATCTGTTGCCATTTGAATGGTATAAGCTTCCATGATATTTAAAATACCTTGATGGTGATTATACCCATTTGCAACTGCGTCTGCTCTAGCAATTTTAATCTCATTCAACACATTTTCATAAACATCTTGCCAACCTCCGTCAAAACGGTTTGGCGTCAATCCAGTATATTGGTTAAAGGAAGACCATTGTCTCGCAACTCCTTCTACTTGTTGAATCAACATACAATTGAACCTACAAAAATCTCCTCCAGTCATGTCTGCAATCTGGATTTGAAAAGCAGGTAATTGGGCAGAAATAGGTACAGATGTTGGGTTATTAGGGTCACTATTGATGCCATCACCTTCGATGTAGCTTTCGCAACTAACGAGCATAAAAACCGCTAGGCAGGTGACTATAAATTTATTTATTGACTTCATATTATAAATTGTTCGATTGTTTGATTGTTTGATTGTTTGATTGCTAATCGACAAAGCGCCATGTGAACAATTTAACAATTTTAACAATCATACAATCTCGTTAATTAAACATTAGATTATCGATAATAAAAGGCTTAACTAATACCACCTTATTTTAAAAACATTGATTTTTCACAACTCAGAGCGTTGTGTTACTTAAAAATCAAGCGATAATCTAAAAATAAGAGATTTAGTACTTGGCATATTGAAGTAATCAAATCCTTGACCATTACCTGTACCAGTTAAACTAGTTTCTGGGTCAATGCCGTCATAATCAGTAGTAAACCAAAGGTTTCTTCCTGATACACCAAAAGAACCACCCTTCATCCAATCCGTTGCTGGGAAACGGTAAGATAAACCAACTTCTCTTAGTCTAATCCAACCACCATCTTGTACAAATTGCTCACCAATAGCACCGAATCCACCTAAAGAAGAAGTCCAGTAACTTCTATCTCTAACAACAGGAATATCATTAGGCGTACCATCTGATTTTACCCCTTGAATAGGTGTCGGAGACTCTTGTCTAGTGTCAGCAGTTAATTGAGAACGTCCGAAGAAAGACAATGCCCAAGCAGTACCATTCCATAAATCACCACCTTCTCTCCAGTCTAATAAGAAGTTGAAAGTGAAGTTTTTATAATTAAAAGTATTATTCCATCCAACAATGAAATCAGGATTAGGGTTACCAATAGCTCTTGCCTTAGGGTCAACCGCCTCAAAACCATATTCATTATCATTAGGATCGTCATTAATAACAACCTGACCGCCAGGGATATTCAAATCAGTATCAGCTGCAGTTCCAGCTTCTTCTCTTAAGTAAGCCCCTCCGAAGATAGCACCGTATTGGTTACCTTTCACTAAGTAAGTACCTGCTGTGTTAAATCCTGCTAAGAATAAACGCTCTACACCAGGTGCTAATTCTTGTACGATATTCTCAGACTTGGTGAAGTTAATTTGTGTATTCCATGCAAAATCTTTTGCTTGAATTGGTGTTGCATTTAAGGTCAACTCTATCCCTTGAGAAGTCATTTCTCCAGAGTTTAACCATACATTGGTGTAACCAGTAGCAGATGCTAAAGATGCATTCAAAATAGCATCCTCTACCTTACCATTATAGTAAGTTGCATCTAAACCTAATCGACCATTCAAGAATCTTAAGTCTAAACCAATTTCAGTAGTAGTCGTTAACTCAGGCGTCAAATTAGGGTTACCTAATAAACTTGATTGGTCAAAACCTGATACGCCCCCAACAGGGAAGTTTAGCGCACTACCCCATGAAGAAATCGTAGGAGAAACAAATACAGATTGTGTAGAATAAGGATTTGGTGGTCCTGCACCAACTTGTGCCCATGATAATCTTAGCTTACCAAAAGAAAGGATATTCGTGTTATCCATTAATTCTGAAAAAACAAATGCTAAAGAGGCAGATGGATAGAAGAAACCTGTATCCTCTAATCTAAAATTAGATGGATTACCCAATCGAGAATCGTAATCCTGTCTTGCACTCAAGGTAGCGTATAAAGTTCCTTTCCAAGATGCTTCCACCTGTCCAAAGAATCCCATAGAACGGTTTCTGTTGGCATCTTGCGAAGAGGTGATATTTGATGCATTACTAATATCTAAAAATCCAGGGAAAGTTAACCCCGTACCATCTACAAATGTTCTATTTTCGTCATAAGAGAAAACGTTTACACCTGCTAAATAATTCAAAGAAATATCTTCTGTCAAATTACCACTACCTAAAATATTAAAGTAGGTATCGTATTGTTTAACATTAAATTCAGCCAAACGAATTCGACCTAAAGGAGCAGTTCTAGAACCAATTTCAAAATCCTGCTTTCTTTCATCACTCGTTAAATCGTAGCCAATATTTAAACCGAAACCTAACCAATTATTCACCGTGTAATCCACCTTTACATTACCAAATGTTCTAGAAACATCTTCGTAACCTAAAGCATTATTGATAATCCAGTAAGGGTTATCATAACCACCACCACCTCTATAGGTTCTTTGTGATCGGTCAGCAAATTCATAAGCTGAGCGATCATCTGTACTATTTGCTCTATCTGCGCCTAAGCCATTTGTATTGTCAAAAGAAGCTGGTGTTCTTAACATACCTAGTAATAAACCTGATACGTTTGAACCTTGCTGAACTCTGACATAGTCAGATTTAGTAAAGTTGACTGATCCAGAAATAGTTAATCCTTCCAATGGTCGAATAGAAGAAGCTAATTTAACTGTCTTTCTATCATATTCTTCATTAGGCACGACTCCTGAAGCTCTTAAATCAGAACCTGATAATCGGAAAGTCAATAAATCATTACCGCCTGCAATAGATAAAGAGTTGGTAAAATTCATCCCTGTTTGGAAGAACGGATCTACGTTATTATAAACATTGGCTGGTTGGCCGTTACCTGTTCCTCTAGGTACTAAGAAACCATTTGGGTCCCAACGGTAAACACCATTTGCATCAAAATCATTCGCACGAGTAGGTGCATTTGGGTGGTTAGGGTCTGTAGCATATTCTAAATCAGAAATTTTTGGTCCCCAACTTCCAGATTCTCCTGTTGCTGGACTTCTCCAAGTTAATTCACCTCCGACGGTACGTCCTTGAGCAAATTCACTTTGTAGATCAATCATATTGGTGATATTATCAACACCTACAGAAGAGGTAAAGTTAACATCAATTTGTTCTGAACTGCTACCTTTTTTGGTGGTAATTAAAACCACACCCGTCGCACCCGCTGTACCGTATAAAGCAGTTGCTGCTGCTCCCTTTAATACGTTGATAGACTCAATATCATCTGGATTCAAGTCCATTAAACGGTTAGATGCCGCAGTACCAGCAGTACTACCTTGCGACAATAAAGTCTGATTGTTAGTTCTAACTCCATCAATTACAATTAACGGCTGGTTATTACCTACCATTGAAGTTACCCCCCGAATCAAGATCCGAGAACCACCACCAACAGAACCAGAAGATCGGGTAATCTGTACTCCAGAGGCTTTACCTACTAAGGCATCGACCGCACTACTTGCGCCTGATCGAGCAATGTCTCCACCGTCCACTTTTTGGACCGCATACCCTAACGATTTTTCTTCTCTTTTTACCCCTAAAGCCGTTACGACAGCAGTTTCTAAAAGCACTCCTTCTCGTAAAACTACATCCACAATAGTAGAAGAACCTAAGTCAACTTCTTGGCTAGAATATCCTGTATAACTAAATACAAGAGCAGTTCCTTCCGCAGGTACCTCTATACTATAGTTTCCATCAATATCGGACACCGTACCGACAGAAGTTCCTTTGACTAGGACACTTGCGCCAATTAATGCCTCGCCAGTGGCATCCGTGACATTTCCTGTCACTGTTCGTTGGGCCATCGTCATACCGAAGAGCACCAACATCATTGTAATAACTAGTGAAAGTCTTTTCATACTAATCTATGTTTTAATGAATAAAATATGTGAATTAACAAATGCTTTTCCAGCTTTCGTTCTTCTGAATAAATATCTTCGATATACTGTTAAATCTTCTAATAGGTACTTTTAGTGAAACTGGTTGGAGATTATAAATTTGTCTTTGAAATTGAAAAATAGTCTTGATCTTGACACAAGATAGAAAAAAAAGTCTTATTCCTGACAAAAAGCAAGAAAACTTCTACCATCAATTTGATTAGACCACTCATAGTCAAGCCCTAAACAAGTTTAAAACCTTGCTATTACAGCATAAATAGCCTAGTAATGAGCAAGCAACTCAAAAGGTTCTTGGAATAACTAAACCAGATTCCGCTAAAAATAAATTTCAAAAGATTAGTGCGAATATGTAATTTGAATAAGTAAAATTAGTGTTATAATGAGAGTATTTTTCATATATGTAATACTGTGCATATAAATGAAGCTACATTACAAACTAAGTTTAGCATTTGCACTAAAGTACACGAATCACGAGATAAGAATTGTAGATGGCTGTGCTCTAAAAGGAAGGTTTCTAAGGTTTTCTCTTTTAGTCTGACATGCACAATATGCCTTCATTTTTTATAGTGCGGTATTTAGAAGATAGGTTGCAGGCAGTCGAAAAAAAATATTTACCATTATTTTTTTACCTATTACCTCTTTAACGTCTGAAAAAAGACATTTGCTGCCTATATTGTTAAAAAAGATTAAAAAAACATTCCTCCCTAAAATAAAAAAGTGTAGTAGCGTCGTCAGCAACGCTACTACCCCAATCGGATTCGTATAAAATACTACTAACCTGACATTAGTAGTAAAAAATAAGCTTTCAGTCATTCGTTAATAACTTCGGCTCATTCATTCTTATATGTCTTTAAGTTCTGCAAATTGGCGGTCCACCGAAGTTAGATAGGACTGCCAGTTCACTATATTTTCATAAAATGATTATTTTTTAAAAAAAATGTTTCGAAAGCCTATTCTGTAAATGAGAGAGCGGTTCAGCAATTTGGAAGAAAGTCAAATAAGTACATAGCATATTTACTAGTGTAAAGATCAATTATCTACACTATACTTGAATTTAATACTGGTAAAACAAGCATCAAAAGGTATATTATACACTCTGAATACCAGTTATTTTACTATCCCGATTTTTTTTAGGTAAACGAATCCAAATTACTAGGCAAATATCCACCAAATAAATAAAAGATAATTGTACTCAGCGTGCGAATGTTTGTACTTATCATGCAAATCACCTATTGTTCTTCTTTTTGTACAAAAATTTGTTTTTCTACGAGAGCGTTAGACCAGAGGTAAAGTTTTCTTTGTTTAAAATTAATAGCGACTTTTTGCTGTTTAAAAAACTCATAGCCTAAAATTCCGTCGAGGTCTTTTCCTGCTAGGTTGGCATTGATGGCACTGAAATCACAAGGTATGGCTTTCATTGGGAGTAAAATATGGTTTCCTAGTTTTGCCGCATTGATGACTTTTCTGGAAACTGCCTTTTTAGGGGCATCCATATTTAACAGCCTGACTTTCACAACCTTATAACCAGAATTTAATAGTAAATTGGATTGTTTGGGAGCGACTAAATTAATACCTGCCCCTGTATCTAAACCAAAGCGAAACAAATTACCTCCCCACTTCATTTTTACTACTGGCAAATGGCATTTTAATTCGAAAGAAAGGGTATCCGTAGGAGGGTATGAAGGCATCATAGTCGATGCTAACTTCTGACCTTTTCTATTTAATCGAAAACAAGTAATCGTTTTTTGTTCGTAGTCTAATAGCAACTCATACTTCTGCAAGAGTTTTTGACCAATCATTCCTTTAATAGGCAATTTGGTCTTTTTTTCCAAATGATTTAAATCTAAAGCCATTACTTCCCGACCTTTCAATCTAATCCCTCCATACCGAAAATCAATTGTTATTCTACTTGCCGAAACGGAGTTGCCATGTATCTCTTGAAAGTTGTACTGTTCTCCTTTTCCACTAAAGTGACGTTTATTTAGAATCAAATCAGGTAATCCTGTATCTAAAATAAACCAACCAGTCTCCTGATTAACGGTTGCTTGTACAATAATCAATTTATTTACTAAGTAAAACGGTGTGGAGAATTCTTTAATTTTAGGTTTAAAATTAATGGTATTTCCAAAAGCAAAAATCGCACTCCAACAAAGGAGTATTGGGGTTAATAGTGTGGTTCTCATAAAGTATTTATTTTTGTTATACTCTACAAGTTAGGTCAATTTAGCTTAGCATTTTTGACCTGTTTCTGCAATTGTTTGTACTTATATTGTAATTTACTAAAAGTTTTAAAATTACACATAAATAACTGTTAATCAATTATTTAAATTAAAAAAATATAATAAGAAGGTTAGATTTCCCCTGTTTCTTTAATATCTATTTTCTCCTAAGATCAGTAGGCGTATATCCGTATTCTTTGGTGAAGCTACGAGAAAAATAGGCCAAACTACTAAACCCAATACGAAAAGCAATATCAGAAACTAAGAGGTCTGAAAATTCAAGCAATTCATGCGCTTTTTCTAATCGAATTTTTCGAATAAAAAGACTAGTAGAAAGGTTGGTTTCTCGTTTTATTTTTCTATAAACCTGCGAGTGACTCAATCTCAAAGCATGACATAATTCATTCGCCCCGAAAGTGTCATCATAGATATTATCCATTATTATTTTGGTAACCCGCTCAATGAATTTAGGAGGAGGAGGATTGAAGGTCATATTTTTATTTAAATGATGGTTCTTTGGTAAATTTGATAGCAAGATTACAGGGTCACTTTTTTACTTTTAGTGCCCTGTAATCCTACAATTATCAACTCTTTATGTATCGAAAGCTAGAAGGAGGCGTCCCATAATACTTCGCAAAGCAACGAGAAAAATAAGCCAAACTATTAAAGCCTACTCGAAAAGCAATTTCCGAAAAGGACAAATCTGACTGTCTGACCAATTGATACGCATAATTCAAGCGCATATTGCGGATATAAACGGAAGGAGAATGTCCTGTTTCCTGTTTAATCTTTCGGTAAATTTGTGAACTACTCATAAACAATTCCTTCTGCAAATCAGCCATACAAAAGGTTTGCTTGTCCATGTTTTGTAGAATAACTTGATCCACTTTATTAATAAAATGGTGAAGGGGCACAAAAGGTGTTGGTTCTTTAGAAATACTAAAGGTTTTCATAAAGTATGTTTTAAAGGGGTTTATTCGTATACCATTCATTCAATGGTGAATAAAAAGAATAAATCTATCTGGGAATACCCCAAATGATTTTTGGTAACGAAATTTATTAATGATCTAGGAATCCGATTAAAAAATAGCGAGGTTATTTGTATAGATTGTGCAGAAATTGGTAAGTTGGTCTGGTATTGATCTTCTAACTAACTGCAAAATAATAAGAAAAACTAAATATTATCTGGAGTTTTTTGACAAAAAGCTGGATTTTTTTGTCATTGGCTGTTTTTTTTTGTCATTGGCTGATTTTTTCATGGTTATTTACCTAACAGAAATTTCCATAAATATCTATCTATTTGTTCCGTAAGCTTGATGGGGCATACCCAAATTCTTTAGCAAAACAACGAGAAAAATAAGCAAGACTGGTAAACCCAACCTGATAAGCAATATCAGAGAGTAATTCCTCAGAATGGACAATTAACTCATGTGCTTTATCCAATCGAATTTTTCGAATATAGAGAGAAGGCGTTAGACCTGTTTGAGTTTTTATTTTGCGATAAACTTGCGATTGACTCAAAAGTACCTGTTCACTAAGTTCTTGAATACTAAATGCGTCGTTACTCAAATTGTCAAGAACAATAGCTCTTACTTGGTCTATAAATTTAGGTGGATAAATCATTTAAGACAATTTTTTTCATTTGGCCAGAGCATATTAAGGATATTGATTGGTACATTCAATTGTATGGAATCCATGTAGTCATTCAGCCAATGCATTTATATTTTTGGTTTCTATTTGTTACAGCAGTGGGTGATTTTGTGGAGTTGTCAATTATCAGTTTCAAACACACCGACAACCGACAACCCATAACGGACAACCACCTACGCTCTAGCGCCTCTCAAACTAGAAGGGGGCGCACCATAAAACTTTGAAAAACAACGAGAAAAATAAGACAAACCATTAAAGCCTACCATATAAGAGATTTCGGATAAGGACAAATCTGAGTTTAAAATTAAAGCATGGGCATACTGCAAGCGTTTGCGACGGATATAAACGGAAGGAGAACAGCCCTCTTGCTGTTTAATTTTTCGATAAATCTGAGAACCACTCATCAGTAGGTTTCGCTGTAAATCAGCCATACAAAAGGCCTCATTATCTAGATTTTGTTCGATGACTGCATCTAATCTAGCTAGAAAATTAACTGGAATAGAAAGGTTTGTTGGCACATTTAAAATTCTCATAGGTTGCATAAAATAGTTTTTTGGGGTACACGGTACAGGCTACTTTAGTTGTCTTCCTCTCCTAGATTTAGGCGACTTCAGTCGCCTGTGCAGTGAGAAACCCATTAAAAAATAAGGTCATTGTATAATACTTTGTAACAGCATGAAAAAAAGGTAGAGAGATTGGCGAGTTAGAAAAATTGTGTGTAGTTAGTTGTGCTATTTGTTAATAAAGATAAATGAATAAAGCCTTATAAAAAGCCACAAAAATTCCTTATATTCCCTATTAAAAAATGAGCTATAGATTAAAATTTTAAAAAAATAATTTTACAATTAACTCATTATCAATTATTTAAAATTAAATTTAACAAAAATCATAAAAATAAAATTCCCAATATTTTGCCAAAAAAAACAACCATTACCAACCTCAATAAATCTAAATTAGTTAAGCTTTTAGCTAAAGTAGACGCTAAAACTGTCAAAGCATTCAAAGCTTATTATAAGCAATTAGGGAGCTCGGAAAGAGATGCTTTTCTGATTTTAGATTACCTCCTTGCCTACTATCCTGAATTTGATTCGCCCAGATTATTACAAGATGTTGCCTTTCAAAAAATCTTTGGTAAAGCTGTTCCCTATGATTACCGAAAGTTGATGAAAGGGGTCTCACAGGTGCATGTGGACTTAAAGCAGTATTTGGTTAATAAAATGGTCGCTGAAGATGATTTTTTGAGTGATTATTTGTTGGCGAAAGTTTATACGAAGTACCAGTTAAGACATGAATTAACTCTATTATTAGAGAAAAAAAGAATCATTGAACCTACCGTAAGTTCTCCTCAATCCTACTACGAACAGATGCAATGGGAACAATTGGATTTTTTTGGAGATGGGAAGACAAAATTAAATCAAAAAGAAAACAGTCTGAATCAAGCAATGACTGCCTTAGATGTATATTACCTAGGAGTTAAATTAAAATTTGCTTGTGATATTGCGACCAAACAAATATTGTTAGGTTCAGAATATGAAATTCAGCTTGCAAACGCAGTACAGCTGCATGTTAAAGCGAACTATGATAGTTTACCTGTATTCCATCAATTTTACTGGCTTGCTTGGCAGTTAATTTTGCATAGAAAGGAAGAAAGTTATCAGAAATTAAAACGACTTTTTTGGCATCAATACCATTTTTTAACTAAGGAAGATCAGTTGATATTATTTACTTACTTATTCAATTATTGTGCGTTTAGAATAAGAACAAACGACTTAACTTTTGTAAAAAAGAGTTTTGAATTATTCAAATTTAGTATCGAAAAGGACATTCTAATTATCGACCAACTTTTTGTAGAAGACCACTTTGTCAATTTAGTAAATATTTCTTGCGCTTTGAAAGAATTTGCTTGGCTTGAAAATACTTTGACTAATGAATTGGCCTCAATAGTAAAAAATATTTCACCACCTGCTTATTACTTAGGACTTTCGCGTGTTGCTTTTGCAAAAAAAAACTTCACAAAATGCCAAGAACATCTAATCAATGTAGATTATAATAATTTTTTGTACTCCAAAAGAGCAAGAATCTTTCAAATAATGTGTGCATATGAGTTAAAAGAATCAATTTTAAACATTGAATCTAACTGTAAATCCTTGGAAAATTATTTGAGGCGAAATAAATCTAAACATAGTGAAGATAATAACGCTTATCTGAATTTCATAAGTGTTGTACGTCGCCTTATTAAATTAAATCCTGACAAAGAGAAGTTATTACGAGATTTAAATAATACTTCAACTATATTTAAACCATGGTTATTAGAAAAAGTAAACCAGTTATAATGAATAGCCACCCTAAACTTAGAGTGGCTAAACATTTATTCTCGTTAAATATCAACGTGGTCTTATAAAAATGGTTTGACCGTTAAAACTATTTTATAAGAAAACCCTTATCTTCTAATAGACTAACAATTACAACAACTATTTTGCTGTAAATTAGGATTTCTGTCTACATCTCTTTGTGGCAATGGCCAAACACTATCGCAAGAATCGTAGCCAATTGGACCTAGTAACTCTTGTGCTTTTCCTTTTCTTCTTAGATCGATCAATCGGAAAGGGCCTTCGAAAGCAAACTCTACAAATCTTTCTTGTAAAATAGCATCTACAAAATTGCCTGCATTTAGTTCGATGTCGGCCAATCCTGCTCTCGATCTGACCATATTTAGGTACCTACTTGCTGAGTCAAAATCGCCCATTTCGGCGGCAGCCTCTGCTGCGGTCAATACCATTTCTGCATGTCTAATGAAGTAAATTGGGTCCGTAGCAGTTCCTGAAATACCAGCATCAAAACTAGGATATTTTAAGCCATAAGGTACACTCGCCGTTGCTACATCTACCGTAGCGGCAAATCGAGCATCTCCATCTTCAAAAGCATCGATGATGGTAGTAGAAGGCCCAATAGAATACCTACCTCCAAAATCAGCTGGACCATAGAAAAAGTTTAGCGTATTACCATCAGTAGACGTAAAGCCTAAGCTATAAATTTGGTCTTCTAAAAATGGTACTGCGCTTAAATCAAACCCTTCTCCCACAACTCCTTCGGCTAAGGATAAAGCATCACTCCATCTTTGTTGGTACAAGGCAATTCTTGCTAAGAACGCATTAGCTGCCTGCTTACTAGCTGCATTCAAGGATGTTTCTGCTAGTAAGTTTTGGCTAGCATCCGTAAAATCAGCAATAATCTGGTCATAAATTGCATTAGCTGCCGTCGTAGGTACATTTAAAGCCTCTCCAACATCCGTTGTTGGTTGTAAAATCAGCGGCACATCATTCCATAATGTGACTAATTGTAAGTAGTTGTGTGCTCTAATAAATTTCGCTTGAGCGATAATATCATTTTTAGCATCCTCGGTAAAACTAGCATCTGTGACTTGAGGAACTAAAGTAATCACATTATTGGCATTATTAATCGTTGTGTAAAGGCTTGTAAATACCCCTCCTGCAGTTCCATTAGCAGGAAAAACGTTTAAATTTCCAAACTCTAATCTAGTTGGAAAGGTACCTGTCGCATCTGCCTCATCCGAAAAGAATTGAGGCAGCGATAACCATTTATCAAAAGCATTGTCTTGTATAGAACTATACACTCCATTTAATGCCGCATTAGCTGAAGATAAGTCCGTAATGGCATTTGCGGTCGGTATAGAATTAATTGGGGCTAGATCGTCTAAATCTGCGCACCCAAAGGAACCGATTAATAAAAGAGAAAGAAAAATATATTTTTTCATAAGAAAATTTAATTTTAAAAGATCAGCACTCATTCAACAATACTTTCTTCACTTGATCTAAATACTATAAAAATGGTAGACAATTTGACTAGTAAACAAACGCACCGATGTCCTACGACTACTCCAACCAACTCCTGTTGCAGTTTACCTACTGCCTACTGCCTACTGTTAACTGCACTAAAATCCTAATTCAATACCAAAGACCAATGATCTTGGCTGAGGGAACGTCAAAAAGTCTGTTCCTAACGCCGTATTATTACCATCGAAGATATTTACTTCAGGATCAAACCAAGAATAGTTAGTAGCTGTCCATAGGTTATAACCAGATGCATATACTCGCAAGCTAGAAACACCTTTCACATTTGACAAAACACTCTTAGGCAATCGGTATCCTACAGTCAAAGTTTTTAAACGGACATAATCACCATCTTCGATAAATCTATCTGAATCCCTTCTATTTCCATTCGGATCATTTCTCACGATTCTTGGCGTATCGGTTATGTCTCCTTCTTCTCTCCACGCATTATCCCATGCTCTTTGAGTTGGGGAGAATACACTGTTTAGACCTTCTGCAAATACGTTATTATTATTCAAGATTTTATGCCCTACTGCAAATTGAAAAAAGGCAGAAATCTCTAATCCGTAGATATTTAAAGTATTGGTCAAACCACCTTGATAATCAGGTAAAGCTTTACCAATGTAGGTTCGATCATCATCATTAATAATTCCATCGGGTGGTAAATCGTCCGCAGTAGCTAAGATACCATCTGGACCTGCACCACCACCAATATCTCTAAATCGAATATCGCCAGGCTCGGCATTTGGTTGAGTGGCATGTGCATCAATTTCTGCTTGATTTTGGAAAATACCATCTGTTAGGTGACCAAAGAATACACCAATTGACTGACCTTCAGCAACTCTATTGGCAAAACCAGAGTCAAATGGAATCCCATCCACCAGTTTAGTTACTCTGTTCTTTAAGTAGCCTACTATAAAAGTGGTATTCCAAGAAAAGTTCTTTCTATTAAAATTCACGGTATTAATTGTCAGGTCTACCCCCTTATTTTCTACAGCTCCTACGTTTTGCAAAACAGAGGTAAAACCAGAAGTAGTTGGGATCGGTCGATTCAATAAAAGATCATCCGTTTCTTTGATGTAATAATCTATACTAGCAGTTACTTTATCTTCAAAAAATCCTAAATCTAATCCAATGTTGGTTTGGGTAGTTGTTTCCCACTTCAAATCAGGATTACCCAGCTGCGAAGGTGCCGTACCTGGGGTATCTTGATAATTTTGTCCACCACCGTATAGTTGTTGAGAGGCGAAGTTTCCGATAGCGTTATTACCCGTTTTTCCCCATCCACCTCTTAATTTAAAAGTACTAAAAGGGCCACCTTGAAGGAAGTTTTCATTAGCTAAATTCCAAGCGGCTGAGACACCTGGGAAATATCCCCATTGCTCTCTTAAGAATCTAGAAGATCCATCTGCTCTAAAAGTAGCCGTAAGAAAGTACTTATCGTTCAAACTATAATTAAGTCCACCAAAATAAGATTTCAGGTTATCCCCTGAAAAGTCACCATTGGTAGTAACTGGTTCTGCACCAGAAGATAGCCCTCTGAAGGCATCCGTTGGGAAATTAACTGCTTCCGCAAAAGTTCTATTAATTTTATCTTCTTGAAACGATAACCCACCGTAGGCAGAAAAATTACCACCTCCTAATTTATCATTAAAATTTAGGACATAATCATGGATAAACCGATTGTCCAAATAAGTAGCTACGACCGCTCGACCATTATTAGAAGATTGCAATAATCTTGGTTCAAAAACCCGTTCCGTTTGATTGAATAAATCAACTCCAATAGATGCTTTGAAAGACAAATTTTCTAACAGGTTGTAAGTAGCCGCTACATTACCAATCATTCTACCTCGGCCTACTAAGTTGTCATATTCTGTTACTGCTGCAACCGCATTCTCAATACCAAAAGCAGAACCATAAGAACCATCTTCATTAAAAATAGGCACTACGGGCGGAATCAAAATAGCTGCTCCTAAAGCACCAAAAATATTATTATCATTCTGAATTTGGCGGTTATTAGAAAAAGTATAGCCCATATTCATGTTGAACCCTAACTTATCGGTAGCAATATGATTTACATTCAAACGACCAGAATATCTTTTGAAAAAAGTATTCTTCATAATTCCTTGATCGTCCGAATAGCCTAAAGAAGCATAGTATTGAGTAGATTGATTACCTCCAGAAATATTAGCGTTATAATTTGCTAAAGAGGAAGTTCTAAATATTTCATCTTGCCAAACAGTATTCGCCTCGGTCCCTACGATATTTGCTCCAAACTGCTGAGTGATGTACTCAATGTAAGTTGGGCCATCAATCGTTTCAATTTTCTTAGGTAACCATTGATTACCATAAGAAGCATTCAAGGAAATTTTTGTTCCCGTCTTACTCCCTTTTTTCGTAGTAATTAAGACCACACCGTTGGCTGCTCTAGAACCGTAAATTGCAGCTGTTGCCGCGTCTTTTAACACCTCTAAAGATTCGATATCGTCAGGGTTCAAATCTCCTAGTACATTATTATTCGAACCACCTAATCCTTCTTGTAAAGTTCCTCCAGAAATAAGTGGTACGCCATCAATTACGTAAAGCGGTTGGTTGCTAGCAGAGATAGACGTTCTACCACGAATATTTACGTCAATACCGCCACCTGGTTTACCTGAATTTTTTACGACCTGAACACCCGCAGCTCTTCCTTGCAGGGCCGCCTCTAAGGAAGGTAATTGTACATCTTCGATGTCTTCTGATCGGACGGATGCGACCGCACCAGTTAAATCTTTTCTTTTTTGGGGAGAATAGCCGACAACAATGACATCTTCCAGACCGATTACATCATCACTTAACTGGATGACATAGTTTGTTTCGTTCGTTAAAGTAACAGCTTGCTCCAAATACCCCGTGTAACTTACTCTAATTTCATTGCTATCATCGGGAATATCTAAAGAGAAATTTCCGTCGATATCAGTAACCGTTCCTTTGCTGGTACCAGAAATAAGAAGCGATGCTCCAATCAAAGGCACATCAGCGTCATCGGTTACGGACCCAGTAATGGTACGCTGGGCAGTAGTTGTAGTAATAGCACAAAAGACTATTAGACAAACTAGTAAAAAGTTTAATCTCATACTGAAAGTTTTTAAGGCATAGAAATAATCTTCCTAGTCCCTTAAGTAAAAAAAAATATAAACGACATCCGACTGTCGTCCTTCAAAATGTAAATGGGGTTATTGGTTTGTTGTTAAATGTTGAGCATAGACAGAGCTATATCAATCAGGTCAATTCATAGTGAGCATCAACTGATAAAGTCTAAAACAATGATGTGATATTTAAAACAATATTTATAAAAGACTCCTAACTTTACCAAAGAGTAAGGAGACGAGTCCGATAATTTGACGATTAAACACTATTTTGGTTATGGAATATTCCTTAGAGTTATTTTTTAATAGTTTAATTTATCAAATCAATTGTAGTGGATTTAAAGTATATTTTGTATTTATCGAAGAGTGTATAAATCTAAATAGTAAGTCATAGATTTAGGGTTTAACCAAAACATCGTTTCTAAAATTTTAGAAAAAAAAGGAAAATCTGGATTTTTCACCAAAATAATTTAACTTTTCCTCTATCAAATGTCTTTCAAAAAACATTTCAAATTAAAAAAGGTACTTTGATAAAAGTTAAAATAACTTGCTGCATAGAGAACTTATCAGAATCAAGGAAGAATGTTGTTGCTAATCCTAAATAACAAAATTAAAAAATTAACAGCGATCAAATTTGTACTATTCTTGCAAAAATTTGCAGTAATCGTTCAATTTAGTATTGATAAAAAAATAACTCAGTCTTTCATCATTAATATCATGCAACTACTCTCGATCAAACTTATCAGAGAAGTCCTGAAAGAGGCAAAGTACCTTCCCTATCATGCTTACAAAGTATCCAAAGGCAGAGTCAAAAGCGGTGTTTACCCTCATGAGAAATATACTTTTGGGTCTAAAAAGAATCAATATTTATGCTGGTTTGAACCAGCAGAAGTGCTACATGACAAAATAATCATCTTTTACCACGGTGGAGGTTGGACTTTTGGCACCCCCGAATTGTTTAGTGATCGAGCTAAAATATTTGTAGAATTAGGGTATAGAGTCATTATGCCAGCTCATAGAAAGCTACCAAAAAATCGTTATCCACAGATTCGTCAAGATTTAGAACTCACTTTAAAAAAAATCGAATCTATTTTAGATAAAAAAAAGATAATCAATCAAAAAATAATAGTCGGTGGAATGTCATCGGGCGGAAATCTTGCTGGATTGTTATTATTTGACCAGACACTTTGGCAAACAACTAACTTTAAAGCAAAAAATTTTGGAGGAGGATTCTTCTGTGGTGCGCCGCTGAATTTAGCAGGTATGACTGATTCCTTCCTACTTGCTAACTATGCAGGAAGGCGAAATACGGATTCATTTAACAAAGCCTCTCCCATAACGCATTTGCCAACAATGTTTAATAAACCTATTCTCGTAGTACATGGAACCAATGATGGTTTAGTCAATTATCAAGGGACTGCGGAGTTTGTAGAAAAGCTAAAGGCGATCAATCAACAGACCACTGATTTTCATATAATAGAAAAAGGATCGCATCTAAAAGCAGTCAGTTGGGCTTATGAAGAAAATGAAGTAAAAAGGAGAATAATTAATTGGTTGGAAAGTGTTTGAGTGAAGAGTAGTGCCCCAAATAAATGAGGCACTAAACGTCATAGAGAGAATCATTAAAGGCCAGTTATATGATTTTACAATCACATAACCTTATCGCAAAGATATGATTTATAGTTTTAAAATTGAAAACTACGGAGATTATTTAACTTACATTTTGGTTCTCAATGCCCAGCGAAGTGTCAAAAAGAGTACATTGAGTTATGGTATTTTTTTGAGGTTTAGTTGCCATTCTAAGCGTAAACACAGTTTTTATATCAAAAAATAGAAGTTTTCATGTCACCACTCCGTTGGGTATCATCAGTCAAAACTTATGTCTTAGGCAGGACCAATAAATCTATCTGAGAAGCATTAAATATTCAATTAACTCAATCCAATAGTGATTTTTCACAAAGCTATCCATGCGACTTGAAACTATACACTTTACTAACGATGAACCTTTGTACGAAAGAGATTGCTAATCTTACTTTCAAAAATCCCCAAAGCGTAAAAGTAGCAAGGAGTAGGCTGATAAAAAAACTCGGATTAACTCATTCAAATATAGGCATTTCGAGCTGCTTAGGTCAAATTTAAACATTGATTATCAATCACTTATGAGCATCATAAAAACACACCTATTCACTTTTTAGCATTGAAGTAAAATCGATTTACCAATTTAGTTTTATCCCCTTTCAACAAACTTTCCGATTAAACTTTTTTTTTCATCGAACTTTCCTAATTTCGTGGCGTTAATTGGTTGTACTTGTCAAAATAGTGTAAGAAAAAATGAGACGCAATAAGTACAAAAGACTCACGGGCTCTTCTGAAAATACTCGGAATGAGTTGGTCAAGTAAAAGGAACATCCGTTTATTGAAAAAACAATCCAATAAACTAGCAGCATTACCCCAAAATACTTTACCAAAACAACAGCGAACATTTTCTATTATTTACCTATGCGCCCGAAAATAGCTACCAGTATCAATACGAAAAATAAAGACCGAACGATTTTTATCCCTCTACAAAAGGGCGCTTACCAATTAGGTATCGCTAACACTATAGGCGAGATTGCTCACCTATGGAAACTAGCAGCACCGAGTCATGACGAGTTTTTGCAAGTTCCTTACCTAGCCTTTATGGAGTCTCGTCCACCAGGCGATATGCACTTCAAATATTTAGTTTTTTGCAAAAATGAAAAACCAATTGGTGTTGCTTATTGCCAGATCTCGGAATTGAAAATCCGTGAAGCCTTGACCGACCCGACCCTCTCTTCGTTTCGTCAAAGATTGAATGATACCATTCTAAAAGCAGCAGACATGAATGCGCTTTTCTGTGGAAATATCTTATTAACAGGAGAACACGGTAGTCATTTTTGTCCAGATACCATTGATATAAAAACGGAGAGTCTATTACTAAAAGAAGGTTTAGAAGTCTTAAAAAATCATTGTAAAAAACAAGGAGAGCATATTTCTTTACTCTTGATTAAAGACTTGGACAATCCTAGAAAATCGGCTTTACATCCCAACTTAGGAAAAGAGTACAAAGAGTTTTCTATTCAACCCAAAATGATCCTCAATCTTCGTCCAGAATGGAATAATTTTGAAGATTATTTGGCAGCAATGACTTCAAAATATAGAGTTAGAGCCAAAAGAGCC
Organism: uncultured Saprospiraceae bacterium; assembly: GCA_937924145.1. Classification (GTDB taxonomy): domain Bacteria; phylum Bacteroidota; class Bacteroidia; order Chitinophagales; family Saprospiraceae; genus JAFMDF01. The sequence goes on along the minus strand of CALDTJ010000365.1, from coordinate 3,301 downwards.
TTCAAAAAAGGAAAGGATATAGAAAAAAGAGAGTTAAATATAGATTCCATCAAAGCATTCTTACCAAGAATTGATCAATTGTACAAGTTTATAGCCGAAGGTGCAGGGTTTAATGTTGTTACCCTAGACGGTGAATACTTCCTAAATTTTAAAAGACATTTTCCTAAAAAATTCCGTTTATACGGCTATTTCTTAGAAGAAGAAATGATTGCGTTCTATACAACTTTCCACAATCAAGAAGAACTAGAAGCACATTTTCTAGGTTTTGCCAACGAGACCAATCGAACCTATCAAGTATACCTTAATATTTTATACGACTTAATCAAAGCTGGTATTGAGCAAAAAGCAGGATACATCAATTTTGCTAGAACTGCTTTAGAAATCAAAAGTTCTGTCGGTGCCGAACCTGTAGACCTATTCTATCTAGGTAAACATACCAATTCCCTCAAAAATACTTTGTTCACTCCGATCCTAGCCTATTTTAATCCAACAATTGATTGGGTGCAGCGCAAGCCGTTTAAAGAATTAGGGAATAGTGGCAGTTCGTAGTAGCACTTATGGCTTCTTTCTAGCTATTTCAACCTAATTTTCTAGGCTAATTCCTTCCAAAATTTCAATTTCCTACCAAATCGTTTGAAAAACTTAATATTTGTAGATACCTTCAAGCCACTTTTGAAATAAACGGGCTATTGTAGGCTAATAAGATGACGCCATAGATTAATGAAATTCAAATATTTAAGGCGAATTTATTTTGTAGTGTAAGTGTTTGGTCTTACTTTTCGATTTTTAAATTTCTACGGGTACATTTCTTTTTTCAAAAACACATAGTTCCGTAAACTACATACAGGCGGCAGTGGTGACTCATCGTTCACAATTAATCATTCATCACTCCAAAGCCTTAAACCTTAACCTTATATTTTTATGAGTCAAAAAATAATTACTTTGATGTTATTGCTTTGTTCACCGATGCTGGTTTTTGCACAGGGAGCAGAGTACAGTTTATTTTTAACAGGAACTGCATGGGAAACTATTGAAGGGATCATGGATGCAATCTTCAATGCAGTCTTTTTTGAAATTACAGATGGCGTTCCATTTGTATTGATTTGGTTGGTAATTGGCGCATTATTTTTTACAGTTTATAATGGTTTTGTCAATATTTGGGGCTTTAAGCATGCTCTAGATGTAGTTAGAGGAAAATATGACGATCCTAATGATCCAGGAGAAGTATCTCACTTCCAAGCATTAGCAACAGCCTTATCTGGTACAGTTGGAGTAGGTAATATTGCAGGGGTTGCTTTAGCGATTTCATTAGGTGGTGCAGGAGCAACATTTTGGATGATTTTAGTCGGACTAATAGGCATGTCTTCCAAATTTGTTGAATGTACTTTAGGTTTAAAATATAGAAAACAGTTACCAGATGGTTCCGTTTCTGGTGGTCCAATGTACTATTTAAGTGAAGGTTTAGCCAATAAAGGCGTTGGGGGGTTAGGGAAAGTACTTGGGGTATTATTTGCTATTGCTTGTATCGGTGGATCTTTTGGTGGTGGAAATATGGTTCAAATTAACCAAGCTACCTCTCAATTAGTAACTGTAACAGGCGGAACAGAAAGTTTCTTTTATGGAAATGAATGGATTTTTGGAACAGCTATGGCAATATTGGTAGGAGTTGTTATTTTAGGAGGAATCAAGAGTATTGCCAACGTAACAGATAAGATTGTTCCATTTATGGTAGGAATCTATTTACTAGGTGCTATTGTCGTAATTGGTTATCACATCACAGATATTCCTTGGGCTTTCGGTCAGATTATCCAAGGCGCATTTACTAAGACCGCTGCATTTGGTGGTTTTGTAGGAGTATTACTATTAGGTGTTCAGAGAGCAGCCTTCTCCAACGAGGCAGGTATTGGTTCTGCATCAATTGCTCACTCTGCTGCCAAGACAGATGAACCAATTAGTGAAGGTATTGTGGCTTTATTAGAGCCATTTATTGATACGGTGGTGGTTTGTACGATGACTGCTTTGGTAATCATCATCACTCAAAATGCACCAGAACAAACTGTTGCTTTAGCCAATGATGCAGAAAAGATTGCTTTAACTTCTAGATCTTTTGCCTCTGTTATTCCTTGGTTTCCACCAGTATTAGCCATGGCAGTAATCTTGTTCGCTTTATCAACAATGATTGCTTGGTCTTATTATGGCTTAAAAGCATGGACTTACCTTTTCGGAGAATCTAAAATGTCTGAGGGTATTTACAAGCTTATCTTCTGTTTATTCGTAATAGTTGGTTCTGCTGTAAGTTCTAGTAGTGTATTCAACTTCGGAGATGCCATGATCTTTGCTATGTGTTTCCCGAATATTCTAGGATTATATTTCTTAGCACCTGAGGTGAGAGCAGATTTAAAAGATTATTTTGCTCGAATCAAATCTGGTGAAATTAAGAAGTTCAACTAAAAATATCGGCGACTTTCTACCTGTCGGCAGACAGGCAGTCGCCGCACTACATAAAAGGCGATTGAAATCGCCTGTACTAAAAAAGCCTTAGTGAATTGTTCACTAAGGCTTTTTTATAAAGCAGGAGATTCTTTCAAAGAATCGCCTGTTAATAGCATTACAAAACCAGCTAGGTCAACACCTAAATCAGTTGTCCTTCATCAATCCGTTGTATAATTAAAAAGCTATCTTACCGCTGCACCACCACCTTTTTACTAAGCACTCCTTCCTCTGTCCTTATCTTCAAAAAGTAAATTCCATCTTCCAAATTGTTAGTAACTATGTTAACAACATCAGAATTTTCAATAAAATGTTGGTAACTCAACTTTCCTTGAATATTAAATAGCTTTAATGAAACATTCTTAAAATTTAATTTTGACAAATCTACTTTCAACAAATCATTGACGGGATTTGGGTAAATCGTTATTAAGTTATCATTCAAAACTTCTTCAACGCTTACCGTCGTTGCACTTTCATCTAAAACAATTTCGAAAGGGGTAATACCAATCCAACCACCTTCGCCATCAGAAACAGTAAAAGTAAAACTATCGGTACCTTCGGTAGCATCCGTATCATGTCTATATTTAAAGCTCCCATTATTTAAGTCAACTTGTGTAAATTGTGCGCCAACTTCAATGGGTGCTTTATCAAAAAGTAAACTACCAATTTGTGGCATTTCCACTAAAGTATAGATCAATTCATTTGCCGAATTATTCGCATCTTCCGTTAATAAAAACTCACTATTAATCAGTCTTCCACTTTTAGGTTTTACAGGTAAGACTTCATTGGTAACAAGTGTTGGTGGATCTAA
>CALDTJ010000364.1 GCA_937924145.1 uncultured Saprospiraceae bacterium | reverse complement strand
AAAACAGATAAACAATATCGTCCTTACAATGAGGATATTTATATTGGTAAAAACACGTATTCCTACGGGTCTTTTAGAAAGAAAATCCAGTCGATGGATGGATTCGGATTTACGGTGAGTATGGGTTTCAAAGATGCCCATGTTTGGTTTGATGGCGTCAATAATCCAAATGGCTCTACTTTATGTATTGATAAATCACAAGCTATTGATATTGCGGACATAGACTTTTTGAACGACATGGAAAATGCTACGCTTAAGGGGATTGCTGATTATGCTTGCGATGCTACTCCTGCCTTAACGGTCAAGTAACCAAGAGGTCAGAGGTCAGACCGTTTTATTGCATAAAACTGTCAGAAGTCAGATATATGATGCTGAATAAGAAATGGTTAGCGTTATGCATCTGACTTCTGACAGTCCCGAAAACTTTCGGGACAATTTTCGGTCTGACTTCTGACTTCTCTTCTGACTTCTCTCAACAATCCTTTCAATTTAAAATAATTCACCATGAAACGGAAAATAATCGGCTTATTTATCCTAGCCCTTGTTATGTGCTTAGCGAACTGTAAGCAAGCCTCCAAGGGAACAGCTGCCACGTCAACTACAACCAAAACAGATATTGACGCAGCGAGAGCTTTATTACAACAGCAAACAGTTGGAAAAACCGCCGACTTGGGCAAAGAAAAGTTGTCGGATTATGGATTTTTTACAGGGGAACTAAAGGGGCTAAATCCCATTGAATCGGTAATACCTTATGATTTAAATACGCCATTGTTTTCTGATTATGCCCATAAATTGCGCTTTTTTAAATTACCCGAAGGGACAAGTGCTACCTACCGAGAAAAAGAAGTATTGGATTTTCCAGTTGGTACTTATATCATTAAGAATTTCTATTATTATCATGATGAGTCGAATCCAACCGCAGGTCGTCAAATTATGGAGACTCGGCTATTATTGCACGAATCGGATGGTTGGAAAACGCTCCCTTCTTACATCTGGAATGAGGAACAAACGGAGGCTTTTTTAACTGTTGAAGGGGGGACTAGAGAGGTGAGTTGGGTAGACAAAGAAGGGAAAAAGATGAATCTAGCGTATAGTGTTCCTTCTCAGTCGCTTTGTAAAAGTTGTCATGTCAATAACGGTGAACTAACCCCAATTGGTCCTAAAGCAAGGCAATTAAATCGAGATTTTGCCGCAGATTTTGGTACAGGGAATCAATTAGAAAAGTATGCAGAAATGGGCTTATTGAGCAACTTGCCTGCTATAGCAGATGTTTACAGAACACCCGTCTGGAACAACCCTAATTCTGGGACTTTGCACAAGCGAGCGATGGCTTATTTAGATATGAATTGCGCCCATTGTCATAGCAAGGGCGGCCCGGGCAATACTTCTGCGCTGCACTTAACCGAGTTTGAAACCAACGAATTTAATTTAGGCATTGACAAGCACCCTATTGCCGCAGGTAAAGGCTCAGGAGGGCGACCTTCTGACATCGTGAAAGGACACCCAGAAAAATCTATCATGGTCTATCGGATGGAAAGTGAGAATCCTGGCGAAATGATGCCAGAGGTGGCTAGGAAATTAGTCCATACAGAAGGTGTTGAGTTGATTAAAGATTGGATAAAGAAGATGTAAGCAAACATTTTTCTGAACCTACTTAAGTACATGAACAGAAGTAGTTTTACATTCCGATAGTTATCGGAATCGCGACGACATAACGTTATCATTAATTGAATGTCAAATCGTTGTGCTCGTTGAGGCGTTGTGTGAAATTTAAAAATAAATTAGTGCTAGTACTTATTCAGAAATAGTTCAAAATTCATTTAGAGTTATTTGGGTATAAGGCACACCTTGGATTGACCTTTTCTTCTAGGTTAATTATAGATAATCGTTAAAAAAATGAATATTCTTTATCCTAGTTTTGTCAACGTCTAAATCAGTTGTCCTTCATTAATCCGTTGTATAATTAAGCTATACAACGGATTAATGAAGGACAACTGATTATTACTTTTTTATGCGATTATCTATATATTCACTATGTAAGTAACTGTTATATGGTAAAAATACACGACTTTTCATTGCTTAGGGCAGAATTTTCAATATTTATAATCAGGTACTTGCTTCTTGCACTGGGTTACGAAACTTTTCCATAACTCGTTGATTTTCAATGACGCATCAAGTCTATTGTTTATCAATCAAAATTTTTGAAACATAGCACTATGTTAATAATTCATTTCCCTCTCCAATCGCATCAGCAATAATAGTCCAAGATTTAATAGCATCAAACCTATAATAATAATGAGATTTTAGGCCCTCGAATTGTTACTTTTTGTGGAATTATTGACGGTTCTGGGCCCTATGCCAATCAGCGAAATGTGGTGGATAATCTAGAAGAAGGATTGGCAGAAATAGACGATTATAAAGCATTGGGATATCAACAAATCAAACTCTATAGTTCCATCCGTCCCGAGTGGGTGCTGCCCTTAACGGAAAAGGCGCACCAACTCAATATGCGGGTAAGTGGGCATATTCCTGCCTTCATGACTGCTACCCAAGCGATTAATCAGGGTTATAATGAAATTCAGCACATTAATATGTTATTTCTCAATTTTTTGTCCGATACGATAGACACCAGAACGCCGCTGCGGCACACGATGCCAGCCCTGCATGGTTTTAAACTGAACTTGCAATCTAAAGAATACCAAGATTTTATAGCATTACTCAAAGCAAAAGATATTTTAGTGGACCCAACAATCGCCATTTTTGAGAATGTGTATTTGTCACAAAAAGGAGAGCCGAGTCCAACTTTTAGCAAAATTATGAGTCGCTTACCCCTCATGAATCAACGTAGCTTTTACACAGGTGGATTGCCCAAATCGGGAGACACCATTGCAATATACAAAGCCAGTTTTGAAAAGATGTTAGCGGTCATTTACGATTTATACCAACAAGGAGTCGAAATAGTACCTGGAACCGACGGCTTACCAGGTTTTTTATACCACCGAGAATTGGAATTGTATGTGCAAGCGGGCATTCCAGCGGCAGAGGTTCTCAAATTAGCGACCATCAAATCAGCAAAAATAACGGGCGTAGCCAATGATTTTGGTAGTGTAGCAATAGGAAAACAGGCAGACCTAATTTTAGTAGATGGCAACCCCGTCGCCAATATTAGCAATATTCGAAGGGTTGAATGGACCATGAAAGGCGGTCATATTTACTATGCTAAGGAACTATACGATGCCGTGGGTATTCAACATTTTGAATAGCTTGGCTACCTAGATTTAATCCTCAATGAAGCAGGATTAAATTAGTAGTTTTTTCTTCAAGCGGTTACCTTTCCATTCGTCGATCATGTAACGACTGCATGTGCTGAATGGTCTTTGTTCGTTTGAGAATAGGGTAAATAAAATCGTAAGTTTCTTGTAGCAGTTGTTCTCTTTCCTTTTTAGAACAATCCCATTGCAGGAGCATCGCATCAACTACTTCTAAGTTTTGATAAGTCACTAAATCTAGAATGGAGGCATAATCTCGCATGTTTCGGTTGGTTGGCTTATCCGAGTTCTTAGAACGCCATTCTTTAGCAGTACAGCCGAAAACAATTTTATTAATCATATCAACTTCTGCTGCAAAAGGTAGCCGACTTTTGTATGGTTGTGGGTGAGTTAACAAACGCTCATCCAATCGACTGATAATAGAGGCAACTAATAAGGAATGATTCCCTGCGGTGAGGTAACGCTTATTGCCAAAAGGATCTCCAAGTCGTAAATTTTCTTCTTTTTTAAGTCGCTCAAACTCTTCGATCACGTGTAAATAGAAAGAGGCATTGACCCAACTGGCAAAATGGAAAGCGATATTTCGATGTGCAAAAGTACCTCCATATTTACCTCGAACTACTTTCAGTCCTTTGGCATTCGTATAAGCAACCCATTTGGTGGCAGAAGTTTTTCTACCCGCCACCATTTCTGCTGCAAAATTTTTGTAACCGCTAAACTCAGGGGATTCCCTGTGTTTAAAATTAACATTATTTTTTTCTTCCCATGCCAAAAGAAATTCGATAGTCTTCATACTATTGATCCAAGTCTGAAGAGGTATCTCGGGACGAGTAGTATCTTTATAGCGAGCAATATCGGTTAAGTTGATATACTCTTCCCCATCCAATTTATGATAGGTAATTTGTACTCCTTGAACTTTCGTAATTTGACGTTTACTCATAAGTTTTAAAACTATAGCTGGATTGAAGCAGAAATGCACTACAAAACTGCATATTGCTGCGATATTAAGCTTAGATTTTAAACACGGGGGATTCCCTGTGTTTAAAATATTGAAGAGGTAAGAGTAGTTTAAATAAAGATAAATAACTACTCCCCTACCCTACTCTATTGGTTTTCTCAAAAGTCCATTTTACGCTACTAATACTTCACTCCAATCTTGACTTCTATGGCATTCGTATGCCAACTGAAGGAGCAAGTAATAAATAAGATCATTCAAAACAGTAGATCAATTCGTATAAGTGTTCTTTTTATTTAAACAAGTCTGGATTATCTTTCTTTATCAAAAACTCCATATACTCTTTCAACTTCATCTTTCGACGGGAAGCTTCTGTTTTTGCAATCGTATGAATATGTTCTCCTAACCGTACCAGTTTAGTAACTTCTGGCACTTTTTCTGCTTTAGGAACGACAACTGGAGCTGCTTTTTTGGGTGGAGTCTCCACCTCCTGTCCAGTTACTACTCCTATATTTTTATTGACTTCTTCCAAACTAGGAAGACTAGATTTAATCATCGATGTTCTTCTTACAACTTTCTTAGCCATTACTTTATAATTTTATTGAATTCAAGAAACCAATTTTTAAAATTTTTCTCCGCCTTTGCTTTAGGGTCCCGCTCATAAAAGGAAATTAAGGTATTTGTATTTCGGTATAATGCATAACGATTAAGCTTATTTTCCATGAAACCTACGTTAATCATTGTTTGTAGTTCTTCGATTTCCTCTAATAAAAATTTATCATCTAAAGTTCGCTGTTCAAAAAGATTGACAAAACCATAAATATTCAAGTCTCTCCCCTTCCCTTTCCGTTGAGATTTAACCTTCATGGCAATTTTTAGAAAATCCATAGTTGCATCCATCTGAAATGCACCTGGCACGAAAGGAATAAATAAATAATCTACAAATTGAAGGTATTTGGTAATCTCTTGCTGATCAATAGGTAAGTTATTATCCAACTTCCCAGGGACATCTATAAAGACATAATCATAATCACTGTCCAGTTTATAAATTCCAGTTTTTTCATTCAAGAAATCTTTAACCGTCATTTGTTGTACTTGATAAGGGCTCTCCTCGTCATATACTTGTAAGTCTGCCATTCGCTTCCTAGCTATACTTCTTTGTTTATCTGCGTCAACAATAAATACAGATTTGTCAAAAGGAGCTTGACTTAGTGCATTAGCAGCTAATAAGGTGCAGGTTGACTTACCTACTCCCCCTTTCTGGTTAGCAAAAATTATAATTTTGCTCATAATTAAAATAGTTTACAATTTTTAAGAAATAAGGATTTATAGGATCATTTGAGTAATGACCAAACTGATTTATCAAATATTTTAAACATGCGTCATTCTAAAAAAATAAAACATGCTTGTGTGTAGTAATCTTTCCTTATTCTCTGATTGGTGTGTCTAAAAAAAAGTCCATCTTTAAAAAGTAAATTAGTTTACAAATTTATATTGTAAATTAGTTTACGTTTCAAGCTGTAAACTTACATAAAGACAATTACAAAAACTAGTCCTCAATCAAATAAATTTATTAGAACTAAACAACGTCCTCAATTAAAAGATAATTACTCCTTTGATGATTGTAAAAAACGAGTAAGTCTTGCTTATTTGGATAATATTATTGCAACGCTTAAGCATAATTTTGAGAAGGCTTACCTTTCTATTATAGACATCTTTTCTTCATCGAAAGAATAAGGTTTATTAAATAATAGCAATACAAATTGTAAATTAGTTTACAAGTTTACATATATCATTAATAATCTAATTATATTTCAAGAAATCTCAAATAGCGTAGTTCCTATATACTAGTAATGTGACTATTCAACAAAACAAGAAATACTATTTTCTTTCTACCATTTAGTTCATAAGAGTGCATTTTAGTCTCTCCTATTGCAGCTTAAATGAACTTAAATATCTACATAGTAAAAGTATGAGTGATTTCGATATGTGCGGAATACTACCCTAACAATAACCTAAATTTAAAGCACTACGGTAAAAACTGTGACTATTGTTTATGGGCGTAAAGAAAGAGGTACTTATGCTCATTTATAGGTAAAAAATGACGTGATTATACACTATTATAGTTGCGTTGCGATAATAGATGAAAGGTTCATTTGAAGTAAACTTGTAAACTAATTTACTTCAAATAAAAGCCAGTTAAATAGAGTTAGCCGTTTGCCAATAAGGCAATACTAATAACTCAATAAAAGGCATCTTCTTTAACGCTGCAAAAAAAATAGTCTTTGTTTATGCCTAGGTAAATTTGTAAATTAATTTACTCTGTTCTTTTATTAGTAGTTGCTCGGTGTTTTTCTATATATAACTAGGTCGCCGCCTATTAGGGGAAGAACAACTAATGTAACGATTTAACTCAGTCTTTAATCATAGCTCGTCCATCATACCTGATCGTACACTTAACAATCAGCTGTATCAAGCTACAAACCTATTGAACTAACAACTAAGCATTGTAAATTAGTTTACAAATTTACAATGCTGGATCATTGATAGCATCTGCGTTATACTATAAATAGAATGTTACTTAGTAGTATTTTAAGTTGATAGTGTCGGGTAGATTTTGGAATAAAATTTGTCGAGAACGAGACAAAATTTCTTTGTACCCGTACGGGCGGTAGTAAATTTTAACGAAGTGATCGGCAATATTTTATCAAAAGATACCGACAGTATTAATTTGAAAGACTACTTAGGCAAGAACAGGCAGTTAACAGCTTTCCTGTGTTCCTTAACTTATAGCTACAATCACCACAGGTTTATCATGATCTTATGAATCTACTGTAATTTGGATATAAAACCGTTAACACAAGTAAACTTGTAAACTAATTTACTTGAAAAGTGAAAGAAAAACTAGAGACCATTACCTTTTAAAGAGAAAAAGATAACTATATTTATTTAAAAGGTAGCTATTCATCAATATACCTAATTATAGAGCATCAGATAGAAAATGGATACTCTTAAAACTAGTTTTGTCAACATCTAGATCAGTTGTCCTTCATTTATCGTTGTATACTTTCTTTGTACAATGAATAAATGAAGGACAACTGATCTAAGCGTTGACATATCAATTTTTTATGTGATTACCCATAGAATCATTTATAACCATTCCAGTACTAAGTTCATTTAAGTCGTACTCTAAAATGAGCTTCAATAAATGATAAGAAAAGTAAGCTTGCTAGTAAGACAGTTACAATAAAAGCGAACAAGCTTATCTATCAGAAAACAGACACAAGTGTAAATGTAGTAAATTTGTAAACTAATTTACACTCTACAAATACTTCAACCATAGTATTTACTATAATAGAGTAGGGGATAACATCAATAGGGAGAGGTATCAATCTGCTTTAGATTTAACGACAATGCTCATAATCCATATTACAAATGGGTTATAAGCAATATTATAAATGGGAAAACACATTTACGCTTAAGTAAATTTGTAAACTAATTTACTTTTTATTTTCTTTTATATTGAAACCTGTATTGTTAATTAAAGAAATAATTAAAACTAATATTCGGGCTCACCTTTTTTATCCTTCTTTATATTTATGCAGATCTAAAACTACAAACAAAACAAAAATCCACACACAAAAAAGTAAACAAGTAAACTTGTAAATTTTTTTCATGAAATTTAGTACTTCTAAAATCGAGCAAAAGCAACAAATTGATTTTTGATGAATCAAAAACATCATCTGCTCTACAAAATCAATTCGAATCTTGGGCATGAAGAAAGAAAATAATACCAAGCCTAAAAAAGAGGAGTTCAAAAAATAATTAGGAAAATAAAAATTACAACCAAGGAATCAAATTCAGGTACAAATACACCCTGTAAATAAGTTTACAAATTTACTTTATGTACAAATCTTCTGAAATTCTCATCAAATAACCTCTACTTAAAATATGATTGTAAAATCCTTTTTAAGGTATTTTTAAAGACAACAGAGCGCGTAAAAAGTAATTCCTGAACATAGACACGATAAATAGGTTACGAGCTAATAACGGCTAAAAATACGTGATTTGCATTTTTTCTAGTATTTATTGGTCTTTTGAAAAAATCCAAAGATAAGTAAATTTGTAAATTTGTAAACTAATTTACGTTATTTTCAATTAATTTTGAAGTTCTCTGTTTTTAAAATTTCGCTACATAGGAGAAAAAGTTTAGCAAAATGACAGCAAAAAAAAATTCCATTCGAAAAAGAGAAATATAATTCTTTTTTATGGTCAAAAATCATTTGCCTTTCTCAAAAATCAGTTTCAAGGACCCAAAGATTAGTAAACAAATAAATTAGTTTACAAAAAAAACTAAAAATTTAATTCAAAATCCGAGTAATTTGTAAACTTATAAATTAGTTTACAAATTTACACTTATAAAATCTTTGATAAATCCAATTTCATCCCACAGAAATATCCACATCCTATAATCAGGAAATGATATAACTTGATAAGCCTGGTTTAAAAATAAGTATGGAGCACATAATAGTATCTACTTCTGACCAAAAGAATATTACATAAATGACGGTGGCAGATAATTTAGAGTAAGGAAGGGAGAAGGCTATTTATATTTTTGACACTACGGTGAAAACTGTAGGTTATTGTTTTTTGTGTAAAAGAAAGAGTTGCTTACAAAGCACCGCTTTCTTTCTTTTTTGCTCGATGTAGATAAAATATTTATTCTACAAAAAAGATACCCATAGTTTTCAAACAGGAAGGCTATTTATATTTCTTAAGTTATTTAAGTGCCACAGTAATAACTTACGCAAGTACTCAAGTTTAGTATTGCAAATATTTATAGGAAGTTACCCTAAAATATAGTCCACATTTGAAAATATCGTGTATAAAGGAAAAGTACAAGTAAATTAGTTTACAAATTTACAAATAAACAATTATCCAAATACAAGGATGTTGTAAACTTATAAATTAGTTTACAAATCTACATTCACAAAATCTCTGTTACATCCAATTTCATCGCACAGAAAACTCTACATTCTATAATCACTGAATGATATAACTTGTTAGTCTTGTCTAAATATAAGGCTGGAGCATATAAAAGTATCTTTTCTAAAGGGAACGCAATGCTACATAAAAAACAATATCAGATAATTTAAAATAGGGGAGGAGGAACTAGGAAGAAAGGATATTCAGCGTTCTCAACGCTATTTGAGTGCTATGGTAATAATTTTTAGTATTGATAAATCAAATGTATGGACAACTCTCTTAAAGTATAAAACACATTTGATAACTGTAGTATATAAAATGAGAAACCAAGTAAATTAGTTTACATATTTACAAAACCATCAATAAACTAAGCCCTAAACATTGTCGAAGAAAAAACTAAATTCAAAGTAACTGTGCAGCGTAATTTAAAGGAGACATCAATTTTTCGGGATTGGAATGGTGCCTTGTTAATAAAAATATGCTTTGTCTAAGTTTGGGCGACCGACTATTCTCATAGTTCAAGAAGTTAAATCTAACACTTTTTAATTAGTTGCTTAACCGCAGTTATCTCTGGGTGATAATGCCCATGCAAAGCAGTAAATCTTTTCGGGTAGTTTTCAAAAATAGTTTTACGTATAGAGGCCGAAAAAATAGGGCTTGCTTTATTCTCTTCTACAGATTTAGCCGTATCGTAACCAGAGAAGGTTCTTTCTTTTGCTTTAGCTATCATTTGCGCTTCTGCATCGGGAAATTGCAAAAAGATAGCTTCAATTAGTGCATTCTCTTTCCTATGCAATTCTCGCATTAGATTTTGTAATTTAGTTTTAAGCTTACTTAATTTTAAATCAGCCTCCTTTGCTTTAGCTTTCTTGGCAATTACTTTATCTTTCGTGGCTTGAACCGTATCTTTTAGGTCGGGGGTTCTTACCATTTTTTGAAAATAGGCAGGTATATTCTTAATCTGTTTTCCATCTTTGATTAAACGAAGCGTATAATTAATTCCTTTTCTAATTTGTGTCTCTGGTAGCGTTGCTACCCAACTCTCCACAATGGTTCTGCCAACCCATTTTCTAACTAATCCATAGAGCTCCTCCACTAAAGTATTTTCAGTAGTCGGAACAACTACGGCCTCTTCAACATCATTGAATAGATCCGCTTCCTCTTTCATGTCATTTTCACGATTGGGAAAAATGTCAAAAATGATGTGTGTTATTTTCCGTCCTGTCTTTTTAGGCTCAAAAGAAAATTGAATATCCGTTAATTTTTTTAAATCTCTTTGGGACTTTAATAATACTCTTTGTTTAAAATTTCCGAATAAAGGATAATTGTCTTTATAGCTTTTCTTTCCATTATTATCTACCTCTTCTATCACCCCTATGATTTCTTTTAATTCCTGCAATTCAAACTTCCTCCTACCTATTTTTTCATACTGTTTAAGTAATTCATATATACGGATGGAGTAGGAGCTAGGTAATTTCAAAATATTTCGCACATCATAAATCGTAAATTTAGATTTTAGCGATAATAAAAACGGCTTCATTTCGGGATGAAATGAAACGTCTATAAATTTAGCCCCTTCACTTTTTGTGTCTACTGGATTTTGTACTCCTACGACAATAGGAGTAGCTAACTCCATCAAACCCTCATCTGTATCTCGGATAGTTTTGATGATTTTACTCATTAACTTATATCCTCCCGCCCTCAAACGATCATAGGCATCCTTATTATTTTCAATCTGAAAATCTTTGACAATCTCTTTGAGATAAATTCGATATTCCTGAAAATCACTATCATGGCGTTGAACCATTGTGAGCATTTTAGTAAATACCCTAGTCTCCCAGATATCGAATTTGTACCTAGCTTCTACCAACTCGTTAGATTTACGAATCAGTTTGATAACATTCTTCGAGGACTTCTTCTTTCTGCCTTGTTTTTGTGGTGTATTGTCTTTTCCCATAATAAAAGTTCCTTTGAAAATACTAATCCCCTCAATTTGTTATAGTTTTTTCTTGATTTTTTGAATATTTCTATCTTCTAACTAAATTTAAATAATATCGACTACCATAACTAAAAAATTAAAAAATAACTATTAATCCTCAATTCGTTATACTTAATCCTCAATCTGTTATAGCTACACCTCATAAAGTTATAGATAGGACTCAATTTGTTATACTTAACCCTCAATCTGTTATATTTAACGTTATAAAAAACTGTTAATCAGTGACTTATAGCACTCTAAAAAACATAAAAGAATTAAAAAAAGAAAAAAACAACAGGGAATACTAGTACCTCAATGTGTTATAGTTTAACAAATGTAACCAAATCTGAACATTATTACCTAATATTTGCTGTTTTTTCTTTTTTTAGGAGTTGTTTCTTTTCTTTCAAAATACAAAAATAGCGGAATCCCTCAATTTGTTATAATTTAAATCTGTACTCAATATTTACAATTGTTTTAGTCCTCAATATGATATAGTTAAATAATTAAGTCTGTTTCATGTCCTCAAAACGTTATACTAACAAGCTAAATTTTCGATTCTTATGATTTCTTTATTTGATTATGTATTAAAAACAGTTGTATTAAAGTTTTATAATACTATTTATTCCCTCAATCTGGTATAATTGGATATTAATTACCCTCATAACGTTATAGTAGGCCCATAACTATCTAATTCGTGTTCTCAATCCGTTATATTATTTAATGATATCCCTCAATTTGATATAGTTTACTATCCTCAATACGGTATAGTTCGCAAAAAGATACCCTCATAAAGTTATAGTTATGATGAAGTATTTTTTTCTCCTACGATTGTTTCCTCAATTTGTTATAGTTAATAAGCTTTTGTTGGGATTTTAATGAAAAAAATCCTCAATTTGTTATAATTAGTTAATGTTCTGACTATCCTTATTCAAAATATCTAATTAGCCCAGCAGAATGACTACTTTTCTAAATTCTTACCTCAATGTGTTATAGTTAAAGGGGTTTGCTTCTTTTTTTTCCTCAATTTGTTATAGTTTTAATAGTACGATTACCTTTTAGGCATATAAAGTGCTTTGTTATATATATAGTTTTCTGATGAAAATGATTTGACAGGAAATTATGGTGCAAATATGAAAAATACTGGGTCAAAGTAGCTCCCGATAGCTATCGAGACGACCATCGGCATTGAATTTCAATCCAACTTTGGAACCGATATTCGAAGATTCAATCCAAAGCCTTTGATTCCCTCAATTTGTTATAATTAAAATATCAATAGATTTTCCTGACTCTTGGGCAATCACCGCAAAACGTTACAATCAGTATCATTCAAGTTTGACTTTCTCAATAGGGTAGGGGTCGCTTATTGATTCCAAGTTTCCAATCTGCTTATGATTAATATTCAACTATATTGATAACTAAAATTAAAGCAGGATATCACAAATATTGATAACTTTCTATATTATGTCCAATCGAACACCTATCACATTTTGCAATTGTTATAAAGTAACAAATTACAAAATATACTATGTCTAAATTTTAAAGAGCTTAATTTCAATTATTTATAACTATGAATATTATAAAATGCATCATAATCATGTTCTGTAACAATAATTATCCAAGTCACGAAAAGCCTTTTTTTTGAAAAAAAGCCTAGTTTTTAATAACTATTTTTGTAAAGTTCAATAGAGTATCCTTTCATTAAAAGCCACTAATATCTCCAACCATTCCTTTCGGAGAATAATTTTACTTAGAGAAAATCACATTTAAAGGCGAACGATCTTTATCAATGAATAACTTCATGGAGTTCATGGGTACGGAGTTTGCTAAACCTCCTGCAATAAACGCCTAATGGTGTTCTAATTCTACCGACGTTTGGTTTTGTTGATGTTGCATACAATCGAATTTTCTATTGTATAACATTTAGACTCTTTCCTATTTCTATTCCATATTTTTCTAATTGATAAGTCGAATTTTTACCACTTCCGAATATAGCCTATCAACTGTTCACAGTTGGTCGATTTAGCACAATTTAATAGAACCTACAGTATATCTAGGGCTATTGTTTAAACAAATATTTCTTAGAAAAAAGATACTATTTAGCAAATCAAGTTGCTAGATATGAGGGCGATATTAAGTGTCAATTGCTTGTAAGTAATCGCACTAGCTTTTAAAGTACGCACCAAGTTTTAATTGTAATAATCTGATATGAAAACGACTCTACAGAGTAAGAATAGGATGCTGCACAAAAAAATTGGAAAAAATGCCTTGCTTATAGCAGGGCTTTTGGTGTTGGTAAGTTTTAGCGTTATTAGTATTAAACCTACCAGAGCTTCTTTTTTTCAACAAAAAGTCACCAAACTTCAAAGTCAACTAATTGGAGCAATTCAAAAAGTTCCTTTAGCACAAGATAAGGTTTACTTATCCAATTTAAGCATGCCTACATCTCAGCAGCCTGCTGCGATGATGGGTATTTGTGATCTGGACTTATCAGGTAGCACCTCTTATCGAACCTTGAGCTATTCTCAATCAGGTAGTAGCTCTGGACAAATCTGTGGAGGTACTTTTAATATGAATGTGACAAATGTTGATTTACTGACAATTAATGTCCAAGGGCTAAATTGTTCAGCTTTCTGTAATTCGACTTTTTATATCAATGGACAAGCTATTGGAACCAACTGCGGTAATAGAACAACAAACATAGATGTTTCCAATACCAACGTAGCTAGTCTAACAGCTTCCATGTCTAATTGTAATAATAGTAATGTACAATATTGGTGGAGTGGTTGTCAAGTAGAATATGAAGATGGTGGTGGTGTACCAAGAGAGGCACGAATTAATTATATCAATACTACTAATTATTTCTGGCGAATCAATCCACAAAGACCAATCAATGCCGTGACCGTTCCAGTCGCTTATAATGAATTGTATGGATTTTCTGTTTCAGCACCATCGGACGACTATGCCTTGAGCATTGGGAGTCCATTTTCGGTTAATGGGGCCAACGAAATTTTACAGAGTGGTGTGGCAACAGGTATTTTTGTCTCAGGTAATAATACCAAAGATTTACAGTTTTCTGGAGTAGCACCATCTGCTACTTATGAGGCTATCGTTGAATCTTTAAACATAACAACTACGGGCGGAGCTTTTGATAATCAATCAGATATAGATAATACCCCTGCTTTGACCTTAAATGCACAAATCTGTTTGGATACAGATGATGATGGTATCAAAAATGAAGACGATATTGATGACGACGGAGATGGGATTTTAGATACCGACGAACAAGCAAATGCTACCAATGGAGGGGATTCTGACGGAGATGGCATTGTAGATGAATTAGATATTGATAGTGATAATGATGGTATCCCGGATCTAATCGAGTCACAGAGTACTTTAGGATATACCGCTCCAACTGGTGTTGATTCCAATAATGACGGGCTAGATAATGCTTATGATCCCAGTGCTGGAGGAACCTCAATTAATCCTGTCAATACAGATGTTGGCGTTGATAATATTCCCGATTATTTAGATACTGATTCGGACAATGATGGATATTTAGATGCTAGAGAAGGCGGTTTTATCAATGATGGTTCAACTAAAGATACCGATAGAGACGGTCTGCTAGACATTTATGAAGGTAGCAATGTGAATGATATTGATGCCAATGATGAAATTGATAGCCCACTTCTTTTACCAGACGAAGATGCGGATGCCAATTTAGGTGGAGCGAATCAAAATGTTGATTTCCGAGATACTCCAGGGGATACAGATGGAGATTTAGTAGACAATAGATTAGACATTGATGATGATAATGATGGAATTCCTGACGCGGTGGAATCTCCTAGTTGTTTTTTTACTAAACACGAAGCTAGTATTATTGCTAATGTTTCGACAGGCTTAACCACTCCTGATGATATTGCTACGACTTTTGATAAAGTAACCAATAATACAAGTTTTAATTTTAATGGCTCTCAAGCACTAGCAGGAAGTACCATTTTTACGGTACAGTTAGCTACTTATTTGCGGATTGATACCCTTATTATTGATATGGGTGGAACGGCTGGCTTTGCAACAACAGGTGCGACAGCAAAATTACAAGGTTTCGATGGTGCAACTTGGAAAGATTTGAGTAATACCGTAGCTATTGCAGGTACTATTGCTGGTGGGAATATCATTTTTCCTGTCACCATGAATGCGTCTGATTATGCCGTCTATCGGCTTTTGGGAGTTGGCGTTGCTAATACGAATACAACTACGATTTCAGAAATTGATTTTTCTTTTGACGGTATTTATACCGCTTCTTTATATCCAAAACCGAGTTGTTCTGAAGATGTAGATAATGATGGTAAGGCTAACCATTTGGATGTGGATTCAGATAATGATGGTTGTTATGATATAGCAGAAGCAGGTGCTGGCCCAATAGGGGACTCTTTAGTCACTCAAAGTGCGTCTTACACCAGTGAAGGTGCCAATGGTTTTGCTAATCATTTAGAAACAGGAATAGATTCTAATGTTCCGAACTATACTTCTACTGCCTATATGGCATTGACCTCCCTTTTAAATGCTTGTGCAGATACAGATAACGATGGGGTAGGGGATCTAATTGATTTGGATGATGATAATGATGGTATTCCAGATGTCGTAGAATTAGCTTGTGGAGATGCGGAATTTGGAAATGGAAATGGCTTCACCTTTAGCAATACTAACCAAACTGCCGCTGGTACTTTTACTAGAGAAGCATTTATGGCAAATTATAGCCTTGCAATGGATGCCCAATTAGGAACAACTACCTATTTTAGGGTAGATACCTCCGATGGTTTTCACTATACTGTTTATGATAATGATGGTGGCTATACTGAAAATCATACGGTTAGCCCACAGGGTGATGCCGTTCTACATCGAGTAAAATATGGGCCACAAGTTCCTACGAATAGTGCATTGAATAATGCACAAAGCAATAGTCCACAAACAATGACGGTTACTTGGACCCCTGCGGTAAATGCCAATATTTTCATTGGTACAGCAGCACAAGTTAGTAGCCATAATAATGGGGAGGCAATTAGTTCTGGAGTAACCATTACTACGGGCATTTATGCGATTAATAGTGGTGATTGGTACATTGAATTTTTAACAGATAATTTACCTATTGATTTTGAATTGACCGTTACGCATACGGGCAATACGATGGGCTATGAGGGATATGGTTTGAATGCCTCCTTATGTGGTGCGATTGATACTGATATGGATGGAAAACCTAATAACTTGGACGTCGATAGTGACGATGATGGTTGTTATGATGCTTATGAGGCAGGGGTTACAAATGTACAGGCAGATAGTGTAATTGCTACGACCAATGCCCAAGTAGGACTCAATGGATTAGCAAATAGTGTAGAAACCAATGCGGATAATGGCGTATTAAACTACTCGCCCAATTATAGAATAGCGAATAGTAGTTTCCTTAACCTTTGTGCAGATACCGATAATGATAATGTACCTGATTTAGTGGATATTGATGATGATAATGATGGGATTAGAGATAGTGAAGAATCACCGACTTGTTATTATACGCTGAAAGAATTGGCCTTCTTAGAAGGAAATCGAACAAGTAAGATGGAGGCTACTTCAACGCTTACTTTTCAAACTGGTAACCCTTCTTTATTACTTGACGGTACTTATGGCAATCAAAATAGATTTACAAATGGTCAACCCTTAACCAATGAAACTGTAGTCGAGGTCATCCCATTCGAACCGATTGAAGTAGATACTATTTTTATTACCATGAATAATGTCAGCCAAACCTTCTTCAATACAGGTGCATCCGTACAAGTTCAAGGATGGGATGGAATTGCTTGGATAGACTTATCACCTACTTTAACTTATACCACCACTTCTGGCACAGCAACCGAATTTACAGGGGCAACTGGTCAAATTGCTTTTCCAATTAGTCAAAATCAAGGAATTTATCAAAAGTATAGAATTCGAGGAATAGCAGGAACGGTTAGAAATACGTACTATTTACAAGATATTCATTTACAATTAGCGAATTATTTACCAGAAAGATACCCTAAAAATAATTGTACTACCGATACAGATAACGACCTAACACTCAATCATTTGGATTTAGATTCCGATAATGATGGTTGTTATGATATTGCAGAATCAGGTGCTGGGCAAGTAGCCGATTCTTTAGTCAGTCAAAGTGGAGCTTATACAGGTGTAGGCACGAATGGTTTAGCCGATCATTTAGAAACGGCAGATGATTCTGATACGGTGTCCTATACGTCAACTTATTATATCGCTATTACTGATTTACTAAACGCTTGTGCCGATTCGGATGATGATGGTATCGGTGATTTGTTGGATATAGACGATGACAATGATGGGGTCTTGGATATGGACGAATTGAGTTGTGAAATCGTAAAAATTACCAATCCTATTGTTACCCCTGCGGCAGGTAATCATCAAGCAAGCGCGTGGTTTACGGCGAGCCAAGACAGTGCCTATTATACTTTTACTTCCGATGCGAATAATGGGACTTTTTACAATAATACGACCGATGGTTTTCACTATGCAACTTACGATAATGCAGCCCCTTATGACATTAACGAAACGCATAATTTAGACATCACCAGCGGAAGTATTGTTGGTAGTGATATAGAATGGGGACCAGAAGTACCTACTAATAGTGCTTCGTGGGCGAATCAAAATGTAGTAGCACACGACATTACTTTAACTTGGTCCCCAAGCGTGTTGGCAAAAGTTATCGACCCCGATAATCAGACTAGCTTAACGGATGGTGCATACATTAATTCTGGTGTAACTTTTACCCAAAATGCAGGGGCAACCAACAGTAGAACTTGGAAAATTACTTTTTC